>JAQGHX010000174.1 GCA_028288745.1 Roseomonas sp.
TCTCGTGGCGCACCATCGCGTCCGTCATGCCGGGCAGGGTGTAGAGCGAGGTGCAGCCGTGGCGTTCGATCAACTCCAGAGCCTCGCCCGCCTCGAACCGCGCCTGCAGCACCAGCGTTGCGCCATGTGTGAACGTGGCCGGCAAGGCGTTGACGCCGCCATAGGTCCAGAACAAGGGCGGCGAGAGCAACACACGGTCTTCCGATCCCAGCCCCTGCCGTTCGCCGATATTGAAGCCGTTCTCCACCACCGCGTAATGCGCCAGCGGAATTGCTTTGGGCCGGCTGGTGGAACCGGAGGTATAGAGAATGACGAAATCGTCGCGGGCGCTGGCCCCCTCTCCTGGCGCCGGGGTTTCCAGCGGGGCCTCAGCGGCCAGTGCGGTGCTGTAATCAGGAAAGCCGTCACCCTCCCCGCCTTCGAGCAGCAGCACGGAGCACAGATGCGGGAAGCGGGCAGATTGCCAGGATCCAGCCGTACCTGCCGTTTCCGGCACGAGGTCACGCATGATGGCGGCGAAATCCTCCCGCCCGAACCTGGCGAGGGCGATGAGGACACGGACCTCGGAATCCGCCAGCAGGTATTCCAGTTCCGCCTTGGTGGACCAGGTGCTCAGCGGCGCCAGCACGGCGCCCAGCAGCGCCGCACCGAATGCGATCTCCAGCCATTCCGCACGGTTGTTCAGCAGCAGCCCCACCCGGTCACCCCGCCGCACGCCATGGGCGCGCAGCAGGCCGGCGGCGCGGCGGGCGCGCCCGGCCAGTTCCGGATAAGTGATGCTGCGCTCGCCGCAGATCACGGCAATGCCGTCCGGGCGGCGTTCGGCTTGCTCATCCAGCAGTTCGAACATGGTGCGGGCGAAGGGAGGATGCATGGCGCGGTTACCGTGCACCAGGGCGCGACGGCATGGTGTTGGCCCGATGGTTCCGGCCGTCGTTGCGCATGGCGTTCCTCCCGCATTCCGGCCCGGCGGTTCATCCGCCATTAGCCGCGCCTTACTGGCAAGTATTATCTTGAACCGAATAGTTTGCAAGCCCGGTTCGACACTTCAGGCGAGATCGATCTTCAGCCCCTCGCGCTGGATCACCTGCGTCCACTTCGCCGTCTCGGCCTGCACAAAAGCGGCATATTCCTCCGGCGGCAGGGTCAGCGGCACACCGCCGAGGTCGAGGAAGCGCTGCCGCGAACCGGGCTCAGCCAGCAAGGCCATGGTATGCGTGGTGATGCTGCGGATGGCGGCGGGCGGCGTGTTCTTCGGCGCGAAAAGGCCCACCCAACTGGCCGTGGTGAAGGCCGCCAGTTCAGGCATACTTTCGTGCACAGTCGGCACGTCGGGCAGCGTCGGGTAACGCTCCTCACCCGAGGTCGCGAGCAGGCGGATGCGGCCGGTCCGGGCAGGCTCGCTGGCATTCACCAGCGCATCGAACATGTACTGGATCGTACCGCCGAACAGGTCCGCGGCGGCGGGGCCGGAGCCGCGGTAGTGCACCGGCGTGCTGCGGGTGCCCAGGATCTGGTTGAACCAGACACCCACCAAGTGTGGCGTCTGCCCCACGCCGGGCGTGCCATAGCTCAGCTTGTCCGGGTTCGCGCGCAGGTACTGCACGAATTCCACGACATTGCGGACCGGCAGCGAGGGATGCACCACCAACGCATTGGGCCCGGAGATCATGCCATGCACCGGCACCAGATCGCCCGGTGTATAGGGCAGGTTGGGCACCAGCGAATAGACGATGCTCTGGGCCCCGACATTGCCCATCAGGAATGTGTGGCCGTCGGGGGCCGCACGCACCGCTTCCAGCGTGCCGATCACGCCGCCGGCGCCGGCCCGGTTATCCACTACCACCGGCTGCCCCCAGATGGGCTGCAGGTACTGCGCCAGCAACCGTGCCATCACATCCGTCGTACCGCCTGCGGTGGTGGGCACCACAAGACGCACGGAGTGGCTGGGCTTCCATTCCGACTGGGCCCGGGCGTGCCGGGTGGCGAGCAGCAACGCCGGCAGGGCCAGCGTCGCGCGGCGGGGAAAGGCGTTTGTCATGCTCTTGATGTCTCCCGAAGGGGGCGGCGGGGCGTGAGGCGGTCGCGCGAAGGCCCACCGGCATCGCCGCGGCGGAACACGCCCCGATGCTGCGAGGCCGGAACCATCTGGCGCACCACCTCGCTCAAATTGCCGGGGCTGGTTGCCGAACTGAGGTCGGCGGCGACGCGGCCGGCCCTGTGCCAGTTGCGCACGGCACGGCCTGGTTCTGCCCGGGACTGGCGCGCATCCCGGCTGGGTTGCATGGAACAGCCTGATATGCCGCGGCACCCGCCATGCGCGAGTGGGTTGGTTATGGCGCTGGCGTCATGTGCGGCGGCACCAAGGCCGTCGCCGGGGCTTCGCCCGGCCACAGCCGGGCGGCCCGGCGTGCCACCCGGCCGCGTGGCGCAGCGCGGCATCCGCCGGTCCCGCAAAATGCCCGCCCGAATGGTGGGCAGGGTCCGTGCCCCGAATATGGGGGCGGACAGCGCAAGCCCGGGCACGCCGGACAGCGCGGCACGGCGCGACAGCATCCTGGTTCCTCCAAAGCGCCGCTATTGTGGGCGGGTGCCCCGCGATGCGGCTTTGTGCTGATTGGAGCCCTAAGAAACCCGAGGGTCAAGCATCATACTGAATAGTACATTACCCTACGTCACTTTGCCGCCGCCGCCGCCTTGCCGAACACTCCGGTGCTCGCCAGATCAGCCACTTCGCCGCCGTCGAAGCCGAATTCCGCCATCACCTCGGCCGTGTGTTCGCCCAGGCGCGGTGGCAGGCGGCGGATGGCGGGCTCCGCCGCCGACATGGCGATGGGGATGGACGGCAACCGCAGCATTCCCTCTGTCGGGTGCTCCATCATCCGCCAGAAGCCGGTTTCCTTCAGGTGAGGATCGTCCAGCAGATCCTCCAACTCATTGACGACGGAGAAGGGCACGTCCGAGCCCTCGAACAGCGTGATCCATTCCGCATTGGTGCGCGTCGAGAGCAGGGCGCCAACCCGCTTCCAGACCGCGTCCAGGTCCCGCTGCCGCCCTTCCAGCGTGGCGAAGCCCGGGTCCAGCGCCGTCTCCGGCTCGCCGGCCAGTTGGAAGAAGCGCCGCCAATGCGCGTCGTTATAGGGAAGGAAGCAGAGATAGCCGTCAGCGGTGCGGAACGGCCGGCGCAGGCCCTGGCGGATGGGGTCATAGCCCATGCGGCCTACCATCGGCTCGAACACCGCGCCGCCCAGGTGCTCGGCGGCATTAAAGGCCACCATGGTCTCCAGCATCGGTAGCGAGACCTGCTGGCCGCGTCCGGTACGCTCGCGTTGGAACAGCGCCAGCGCGATGGCCCAGGCGGCGTGCACGGCGGTTACCTTATCGGCCATGATCGATGGCACGTAGCGGGGCTCGCCCGCCGCCACAGTCTGCAGCGCGGCCAGGCCGGAGAGCGCCTGGATGATGTCGTCGTATGCCGGCCGGCCGGCATAGGGCCCCTCATCCGAGAATCCCTTCACGTGGCAGAACACCAGGCGGGGATTCGTGGCGGAGAGCACGTCGTAGCCAAGGCCCAGCCGGGCGGCGGCGGCGGCACGGATGGAATGCAGCAGCACGTCGCTGCGTTCCGCCATACGGCGCAGCACCTCCCCCGCGCCAGGGCGCTTGAGGTCGAGCACGATGCTGCGCTTGTTGCGGTTGTTGGCCATGAACAGCGCGCCCATGGCAGGCGAGCGTCGCGGCCCGATATGGCGGGTGATGTCGCCTTCCGGCGCCTCCACCTTGATGACGTCGGCTCCCATGTCGCCTAGGTACTGGCCCGTCATCGGCCCTAGGATGACGGAGGAAAGGTCGAGCACCTTCAACCCGGCGAGCGGGCCTTCCACGGCCTTAGCCCCCCCTGCCCGTTTGGGGCAGGCAGCCGGCGCCTACCGCCCGAATGGCTTCAGCTTGGCCGGCGCGGCGCGCTTGGCCCGTGTTGGCGACACCGGCTTGGCGCCCACCATTGTGAGGATCAGGCGCGACATCTCGCCCGCGACGTCCGGCAAGGGCAGACGGCCGTTGGGCCGGTACCAGACATAGGCCCAGCTCACCATGCCGCCGATGGCCAGCGCCATCATCTGCGGGTCGGGAATGCGGAATTCGCCGGCGGCCACACCATCCTCCAGTAAGGCCACCAGCTTGCGGTCGAAATCCCTGCGCATGGTGCTGATGCGGTCGAACTCCACCGGCAGCAGGTTCTTCTCCTCCCGCGCGAAGATCGCGATATGCATCTGGCTCTGCAGCACAGCCGTGGTAAAGCGCCGGCCAAGCTCCTCCAGCTTCCCGGTCGGGCCGGCTTCCAGCCCCAGGATGCTGTTGATCGCATCCAGCGCCGAAGCGATGCCACGAGTGCAGATCTCGGTCAGGAGATCTGCCTTGGAGTGGAAATGCGCATAGATGAAGGGCTTCGTAACCCCAAGACGTTCCGCCACGGCATCGAGAGTGGTGTTCTCGTAGCCGCGCTCGTAGAAGAGGTCTACGGCGGCGGAAATAGTCCGCTCCCGCTTGAGTGTCGCGACTTCGTCGCGGATGCCGGCCCCCGGTGCCAAGGTCGAAGAAGCCATGAGATCCTGCGGTGACTATCATGCTGATTGGTAGGTCCTGCTACCCTATCCTCGCTGCAGTGCGAAAGCCAGCCTGGGCTTATTCACAGGCTAGCCCGTCCTGGCGGGGCGATCGTTGCGGGGGAGCATGCTGCGGGCGATGATCTGCTTCATCACCTCCACGCTGCCGCCGCCGATGCGGCCCAGCCGCGCATCGACGAAGGCGCGGGCGATCGGGTATTCCCACATATATCCCCAACCACCAAAGAACTGCAGGCACTGGTCCATTACCTTGCCCTGAAGCTCGGTGGTCGTCAGCTTCAGCATGGCGGCGTCGACCGAATCCAGCTTCCGCTGCAGGTGCAATTCGATACAGCGGTCCAGGAAAACGCGTTGCGCGGTGAGGTCGGCCCGCATCTCGGCCAGCTTGAACTGGGTGTTCTGGAAATCGGCCAAGGTCTGGCCGAACATCTTTCGCTGCACCACGTAGTCGATTGTCCATTCCAGCGCTGCCTCCGAGGAGGAAACCGCGCGGATGGCCTGGACCAGGCGTTCCTGCGCCAGTTCTTGCATCAGCTGGTAGAAGCCACGGCCCTCCTGCCCCAGGAGATTGGTGACCGGCACGCGCAGGTCGGAGAAGAACAGTTCCGCCGTGTCCTGTGCCTTGCACCCAATTTTTTCCAGCTTGCGGCCGCGCTTGAAGCCGGGGCGGTCGGTCTCCACCAGGATCAGGCTGACCCCCTTGGCGGCGGCCTTGGGATCGGTCTTGCAGGCCAACACGACCAGGTCCGCGTTGTGGCCAGCGGTGATGAAGACCTTCTGGCCATTGATGATGTAATCGTCGCCGTCGCGAATCGCGGTCGTGCGGATGCCCTGCACATCGCTGCCGCCTGAAGGCTCCGTCATGCCGAGGGCGGTGATGACCTCGCCCGTCGCCATAGGCGGCAGCCAGCGCCGCTTCTGCTCCTCCGTGCCATAATGCACGAGGTAAGGGGAGATGATCTCGGAATGCAGGTAGAAGGTTGGCCCGGTGGCGCCGGCGCGCGCCATCTCCTCGACCAGGATGGCGCCGAACAGGAAATCCCCGCCCAGCCCGCCATATTCCTCCGGCACCTCAGAGCAGAGCATGCCGGCAGCGCCCGCCTTGCGCCAGACCTCGCGCGGCACGATGCCAGCCTTCTCCCAGTCATCGTGGTAAGGCGTGATCTCTGCGGCAATGAAACGGCGGACGGATTCACGAAAAATATCATGCTCTTCGGAAAACAGGGTTCTGGGAATCATGCCCGCCGCCCGTCCGGCGAAAGAGTGAGCCTGCCTGAGCAGGCGAGCCGATGAAACAGCCTTTTCAAGGCGGACACGTGGTCCGTCCGACCATCGGACATAGCGTTCCCCTACCGGCCCATACGATATTTATACGGATCAGTATGATTTAGAACTTAAAGGTTTGCAAGCCATCCTCCGGCGTGCCGTTCAGGCGTGCGGCCCCGGGAACTGCCATGGCGTTCACCGGCATTGCCAAGTTGAGGGGCAGTAGCCGGAGCGAGCCAGTTGGGCGAAGCCGGAGCCCGTCACCTACCCTGGATACCGCTTCCTGGCGGAAATCATCAGCCACGCGGTCTGGCTGTATCACGTGTTCAGCCTGAGCCTGCGTGACGTGGAACTGATCCTGGCGGAGCGGGGCATCACCGTCACGCACGAGAGCATCCGGTGCTGGTGGCGGAAGTTCGGTTCTGAGTTCGCCCGCAAGCTGCGGCGGCGCCGTCCGAAGCCGGGCGGCACTTGGCACCCCGCGCCGGCTGGTCACTGATGGACTGAAGAGCTACGGGGTAGCTCCGTGCGAGCTCCTGCCCGAGGTTTGGCATCGGAGTAGCCGTTTCCTGAACAACCGGGCGGAGAACTCGCTTAGGCCGACCCGAGGGCGGGATCGGCAGATGCAGCGGTTCAAGTCGGCCGACCAGGCCCAGCGGTTCCTCTCGCACAGCATGATCTATGGCCATTTCCGTCCTCGTCGGCACCTGATGACGGCCGCCGAGTATTGGCGTGCTTGGCCAAGGCCTTTCATATCTGGCAGCAGGAGACGTGCGCCCAAGCCTCCTGATCCTGTCACACCCTCAGTCACGCGGCCGAACCTGTTCTTCTCGTCAAACAACTTGCCAATGCCGGGCTGCCTCATCCAGCATCACCTCGATCATGCCGTCCGTGACGCGCACGGCGTGGGTCCGCAGGTCCTCGTCCACCGGCGCGCCCTGGGCCTGTCCGGTGCGGACGTCGAACTGGCCGCCATGCAGCGGGCACTCGATCAGGCAGTCCTCAAACCAACCTTCAGACGGCGGCACAAAGGCATGGGTACAGACATTGTCCGTGGCGCAAAGCGTGCTGTCCTCCAGCTGGTAGACGGCAATGTTGCGGCCCGCCACCTCGATCCCCTTGGCGGTGCCGCGCGCGATTTCGGCCTCGGCCAGGATCGGCGTCCAGCCCTGTTGCTCAGCCATGCGTGTCGCACTCCCCTTAGCCGCCTTCGGGCGGACTCTCTTGTCGATGGTCCCGGCTCAGGGCCCGGCTGCCACGCCGGTCGCCTTCAACTCGGCGCCAAGCCGCTGCAGGTTGCAAGCCGGGTCTGCCAGTTGCGCAGCGGGCACCGGCAGGCCGAGCTCGATCAGGCCATCGTCGCCGCACCTGACGGCGCCTGGGACATGTGCGCCACCCTCATCTGGCGGCTGGACAAGGACTACCGCCCGATGCGCGGCGACATGCCGTGGATGAAGCGCCTGCTCTCCACTACATCGCCCAGCATGTCCGCTTCGTGGCGCACGGGCTGGAGGGGCCGGAGGACCCGGCGGAGATGGAGCAGTGGCTCAGGGTCTCCGATGGTGGCAGGCTGCTGATGTATGGCAGCAACTACCCGCAATGGAATTTCCTGCGCCCGGGCTTGACCTTCGCGGGCAGCGCCGACGCGATGCGGGCGCGCATCCTGCGCGAGACGGCGGCCGAGCTGTATGGACCGCGCCTGCAACCCGCGCCGCAGGCCGGCGCCGAGGGAGCCGTGTCATGAATCATGTCAGCCCGTCCGTCGCCGAGACCCTGGAGCGCGCCGAGGCCACCGTGCCGGTGCGCATCGTCGACTGCGGCATCCACGTCAATCCGCGCCACGGCATGGAGATCGCCGAGTTCATGCCCGAGGAGTGGGTGGCGCGCGGCTTCCGCGAGCTGCTCTTCGCCGGCGGTATGCTGGGCACCTCGGTGATCTTCGCGCCGCCGAACGAGGGGCGGCGGGCGGATGCCTTCACGCCCTCCGGCCCGCCAGGCTCCGACCCGGCGGTGACCGGGCGGCAGTTATTCGACGAATCCGGCGTTGATATCGCCATCATCATCCCGATTATGGAGAAGAACCTTGCCAACCCCGAGCACGAGGCGGCGATGGCCGCCTCGATGAACAACCGGCTCGCGAAGACCTGGCTCGGCGAGTATAACGGCCACGGCCGCTACAAGGGCACGCTGCGGATATCGACCGACCCGGACCTCGCGGCCGCCGAGATCGACCGCTGAGCGGGCCATCCGCATTTCGTGCAGGTGATGCTCAACCCCTATGTCGGCGGGCTGTCCGGCGAGCCGAAATACGCCCGCATTTACGGGGCGGCGATCCGCAACGGGCTGGCGGTCTGCACGCATGTGACGGTGCAGCGCCCCGGGCCCGCACTGCTCTCGGTCTATGGTCCGCCCAGCTATTACCTGGAGAACCACGGCCAGTTTCCGCTGCTCTATGCCGCCCACCTGACCAGCATGACCTGCGATGGGGTGTTCGAAAAATTCCCTGAGCTGCGCTTCACCTTCGTGGAAGTCGGCTTCGCCTGGGCGCAGCCCTTCATCTGGCGCATGGACCGGCACTTCAAGGAGCTGGGGCAGGAACTGCCCTGGCTGAAGCGCCTGCCCTCGGAATACGTGCGCGACCAAGTCTCCTTCACCCGACAGCCGGTGGAGGAGCCGCGCCAGCCCCGCCACCCGGCGCAGGTGATCCAGATGCTGGGGCCGCATACGCTGGAATTCTCCACCGCCTACCCACATTGGGGCGGCGACTACGACCCCGACGTCTATTTCACCGACGTGCCGCCGGACGTGAAGCGGATGATCCTGGGCGAAAACGCCGTCAAGAAATACCGCCTGAGCCCGACGCGCCCGGCCCGTCACTGGAGCGAGTTCTGAGCGCGCGCCGCACCAGCCTCCTCGCCTCGCGGGGCTGCCGCAGGAGAGCCTGGCCGGCGCGCTGTTCCCAGGCGCGCCGGTGCTGAAGAGCGCGGTGCTGGACCCGTCCGACAGCGACCAATTGAGCTTCACGTTGCTGACCTTCGGCCCTGATGCCGGCAACGCCTTCCACACCCACACGCATGATCAGGTGCTGATGGCGGTGGAAGGCGCCGGCGTGGTGGTGACCGCTGCCGGCACGCTGGAATTCGGCCCCGGCGACGTGGTGCTGGTCCCGGCCGGCGAAGACCACTGGCGCGCCGCCGCCTCCGGCCGGCACTGCGCGATGCTGAGCATCACGCCGCAGGGCACTACCACCGCGGTGACCTGACGGCGCGCGCTTACCCCACGAAGGCCTGGCGGTGCGCCTCCCGCATCAACGGCATGATGACGTCGACATCGTCGATGACGCTGTCATGCGCGGGGGCAATCAGCTTGGTCGGATATTCCTGCATCAGCCGCTCCAGCTGCTCTGGATACAGCCCAATCTCGACATGGCGTCTCCAGAACAGCGAGGATTGGGTCAGGTGCGTCGCCAGCTTCAGATCAGGCGGCACGCGCAGCTCGCTGGATAGCAGCGCGCATTCGCCGGCGCGGTGCACCGGCTCGTTAGGGAAGTCGGCGCTCCGCGGCAGGTGGCCGTAGCCCAGCGCATCCACCGGGAACAGCACCTGCTGCTTGTGCTCATAGGCCCAGACGGTGTTCGGCAGATCCTCAATGATCGCATCCAGCAACGTGAAGCGGTAGCCGCCGCCGAGCTCCCGGAGACGGCGATCGACGAACGACCCCCCCCGAAATGGTCGATGACATAGTTGGCCAGCGCGGATTTCCGTGTCGGTATAGGTCGTGCCGAAGACGGGCATGAACACGTCGTCTTCTTATGGCTGCCATGGAGGATGACCTGGAGGAGATTGGCACCGCTCGGGTCATTGACGGTGCGGCTGCCGGCCAGCGCCGCATGCGGATGTTGCAGCCCTTCGCCGTTCCCATCATGGTAACTGGCGCAGGCGCCCTGAAACAGGGTCAGTCCCAGCGATCCCGCCTGCGCCTCCCCGGGTGGCGTGCTGAACGCGGCCGAAGCCTTGGCGAGAGGCGGGTTGGCCGTGACAGCGGTTTCGGCGTCGCCCTGCTGGGGTGGAATGGTACGGAAATAGGCCGCCATGGCACGGATATCCTCGGGAGTGAGGAAGCGCAGGCTGTGCTCGGCAGCTTCCGCCATGCTGCCCGATGCGGAGCTACGCCCCTCAGCATGTCCCTTGGACAGATAGTCCGCGGTCTGCGTGTCGGACCACGCACCGATGCCGGCCTCGCTGTCCGAGGAAATGTTGTAGGCTTTCCTGCCGGCCGTCACGGCGCCGGCCAACTTCCTGCAGCCACCGAGCGCGAACAGAAGGTTCCGCGGGGTGTGACACTCTCCGCAATGGCCGAGCCCCTTCACGAGATTAGGCACCGTGGCTCCACTCGGCGGAGCGCTGCGGGTCCGGCTGGTGCCATCTGACGACATGAAAAGCAGGTTCCAGCCACGCAGAGATTGCGCTGGTTAAACGGAAAACTGAGTTCGGATGCGGGGGGCGCCGACCGTACGGGCAGCAGGCCGAACAGATAACCCTTGAGCGCGGGCGCGTCCCGGTGCTCGTGAGGGCACAGAAGGTATAGGGGAAGGCCGGGTAGAGATTGCGCCCGTCGCGTGCCACGCCATGGTGCATGGGCGCGCACGAATTCGCGTCGCTCCATTGGCCGATGCCCGTTTTAGCGGGCAAATATGCCCACCAATGTTGCAGATGCCTGGTCATTGACCTGACTTCACGCCCAAAGCGCATGTTTTCCGTAAAAAGAGTGATGGCCGCCGCCCTCATGGCCTTGAGCGCGTCCCTTTTCCGTGTTTACGGGGCGCCTGTTATCGCAGCGCCGCCCTCTGTCGCACTGGCTGATCCCCGCTCGCGGGGCGTCAGCCCGGTTTATGAAGGTTTTTCGATGCCCCTCACCCGTCGCAGCACTTTGCAGGCGCTTTCCGCGCTCGGCGCGGCCGGCCTCGTCGCCCGCCCCGCCCTGGCTCAGTCCCGTACGCTGACCGTATCGACCTGGGGTGGCGTGACGGAAGAAGGCCTCAAGGCCTATGTCCAGCCGGAATTCGAGCGCCTGACCGGCGCCCGCCTGGCCTATGACATCGGAGGCCAGGGCGCCCGCTATAACAAGCTGCTGGCGCAGCGCGCCAATCCGCCGGCCGACGTCTTTTTCTCGGCCGACGAGGCCGTGGTCGCCGGGCACAAGGCAGGTGTGCTGACCACCGCCAGCCGCAAGAACGTGCCCAACATCGCCGATATCGAGGACTGGGCGCTGACGGTGAAAGCCGGCACCACCGCCGAGACCATTCCCGGCGCGCCCTATACCCTCATCGCCTATGTGCTGGGCTACAACCCGGAGAAGGTGAAGGCGCCGGTGACGAGCTGGGCCGACCTGTGGCGGCCGGAATTCCAGGGCAAGCTGGCCTTCACCTCGCCTGTGCACAGCGTGATGCCCGCCTTCGTCATCATGGCCGCCGAGATGGCCGGGGGCTCGATCGACGACATCGACCCCGGCTTCAGGAAGCTGGCGGAACTGAAGCCGTCCAAGCTCACTGTTTTCTGGACCGACTGGGCGCCGCTGGCGAAGAGCGGCGACGTCACGATGGCGACCGAGTTCGACTATTACTTCGAGACGATGAAGGACCAGAAGTACCCCATCGAATACGTCATCCCGAAGGAAAAGGGCATCGGCGTCCCCGAATACGTCAGCGTGGTGAAGGGCACCAGGAACCAGGAACTCGCGGAAGCCTTCCTGAACCTGATGCTCGACCCCAAGGTGCAGGCCAGCTTCGCCGCCAGCACCTATTCCGGCACCACCAGCCGCCGCGCCGAACTGCCGGATTCCGTGCGCAGCCGCTGCGCCTGCGGTGCCCGCGTCGACCAGTTGCGCTTCTTCGACCCCGAGATGTTCGCCACCCGCCGTGCCCTCTGGACCGAGCGCATGAACCTCGAGGTCGTGCCCAGCTGGCAGGCCCGCTGATCCATCGACCAGCCGACCGGCCGGGAGGGCACCCTGCCCCCCGGCCCGGGACGGAACCGGACTGAAACACGTGCTTTCTGATACTTCCGCACAGGACGCGACGCCATGACCGGCGCACGCGGTGTCCAATGGCTGCTGCTGTTGCCCAGCCTTCTGCTGCTGGCCCTGCTGCTCGGCCTGCCGCTGGCCGCGATGCTGGCCAACAGCCTGCAACCGAACGTGCTGCTGAGCTTCACCGGGCCGGCACTGGATAATTACGGCTATCTGCTCTCCCGCTCCTACTACCTCCAGGTCATCCTGCGCACGCTGCGGATGGCGGCGGTGACGACGCTGGTGACCATCCCGCTCGGCTATATCGCCGCCATGCTGTTGCGGCGCCTGTCCGGGCGCGCCGGCAACCTGGCCATCATGGGGCTGACCTTCCCCATTCTGGCCGGGCCGCTGACGGTGGTCCTGGGCTGGATGGCGCTGCTGGCCAATGGCGGCCCGTTTCTCGGGCCGCTGGTGGCCGCCGGGCTGATCGGCCCACCCAACCTGCTGGGCTCCGAGACCGGCGTGGTCATCAGCCTGGTGCAGTTCGTGCTGCCCTTCGCGGTGCTGACCCTCTATACCGGCCTGCGCCAGATCCAGCCGCAACTGCATGAGGCGGCGCGCAGCCTCGGCGCCGGCAGCCTCTCCGGCTTCCTGCATGTCACGCTGCCGCTCAGCCTGCCCTCGGCGCTCTCGGCCAGCATCATCGTCTTCTCGCTGGCCGCCAGCAGCTTTATCTCGCCGCATTACCTCGGCGGCGCGGGGCAGCTCACGCTCACCACGCTGGTCACGCAATTCATCATGGCGACCTTCAACGCCGAACTCGCCGCCGCCGCGGCGGGCCTGCTGCTGCTGCTGATGCTGGCGGCGGTCATCGGCATCACGGCCGCCATCGGGAGGTTCATTCGCCCATGAGGTTCCTCGGCAAGGCCGCCGGTGGGCTGTACCTGCTGCTGCTCTACCTGTTCGTGGCGGGGCCGCTGCTCTTCGTCATCGCCACCTCCTTCAATCCGGCCACCAGCTTCCCGGCGCCGTTCGAGGGGCTGACCCTCTCCTGGTACGCCGCCATTCTACGGCGGCCGGAATTCCTCTCCGCCGCCGGCACCAGCGCGGTGGTGGCGGCGCTGGCGGCGGCGCTCGCGGTCGTCGTGGCCTTCCTCGCCGCCTATGCGCTAAGCCGGAACGGCAGTTCCAGCGCGCGCGGCGCCATGGCGACCCTGCTGGCCAGCCCGCTGCTGGTGCCGCAGGTCGTCATCAGCCTCGCCATCCTGCAACTGGCCAGCGCCTGGGGGGTCGGCACCGGCTTCTGGGGGCTGGTGGCGGCGCATGCGGTCTATGTGATGCCCTTCGCGCTGCGGCTGCTGCTCACCGGCCTCGCCCGCTTCGACTTCGCGGTGGAGGAAGCAAGCCGCAGCCTCGGCGGCGGCTGGCTGTCCACCTGGCGGGAGGTGACGCTGCCGCTGCTCAGGCCCAGCATCGTCGCCGGATTCACCTTCTGCTTCATCCTCTCCTTCGTGAACCTGCCGCTCTCGCTGTTCCTGACCAGCCCGGACACGGCGACGCTGCCGATCGTCATGTTCGCCTATATCGAATCCCGCATCGACCCGATGATCGCCGCCGTCGCCTCGGTGATCGTCCTGGCCGCCGGCACCGCCACCATCCTGCTGGACCGCTTCCTGCACGTGCGGCTTGTGGACTGACCCATGCCCGAACTGATCCTCTCCCATGTCACCCGCCGCTTCAGCGGCCATACCGCCGTCGATGATTTCTCGCTCACGGTGCGCGACGGCGAGTTCGTCTGCCTGCTGGGGCCGAGCGGCTGTGGCAAGACCACGACGCTGCGCATCATCGCCGGTTTCGAGCGCGCCGATGCCGGCCGCCTGACGCTGGATGGCGCCGACATCACCCACGCGCCGCCGCAGCAACGCGACATTGGGCTGGTGTTCCAGAGCTACGCGCTGTTCCCGCACAAGACCGTCGCCGAGAATATCGGCTTCGGCCTGAAGATGCGCGGCCGCCCGCGCGCCGCCATCGCCGCGGCGGTCGAGGAGGCCCTGGCGCTGGTGCGCCTGGAAGGCCTGGGCGGGCGCTACCCCCGCGCGCTCTCCGGTGGCCAGCAGCAGCGCGTGGCGCTGGCCCGCGCCCTGGCCATCCGCCCGCGCCTGCTGCTGATGGACGAGCCCCTCTCCAACCTCGATGCCCAGTTGCGCGAGGAAATGCGCAACGAGATCCGCCGCATCCAGAAGAGCCTTGGAATCACCGCCGTGCTGGTCACCCACGACCAGGCCGAGGCGCTGGCCATGGCCGACCGCATCGCCGTGATGGCGAAGGGGCGCCTGCAGCAGATGGCCGACCCGGCGACGATCTACGAGGCACCGGCCACGGCCTTCGTCAGCGGCTTCATCGGGCAGGCGAATGTGCTGGAAGGCCGGGTCGAAAGCACCGGCGCGGAGGCGGTGCTGGCGCTGCCCGGCGGCGTCACGCTCGCCGGCCGGGGTGACGGCCTCGCCGCCGGGGCCGCGACCCGCGCGATGGTCAAGCACGAGCGCATGGCCCTCTGCCGCGCCGAGCCGGCGCAACTGGCCAACCGCTTCCCCTGCCAAGTGGCGGAGCGCACCTATCTCGGCGGCAGCATCGCCTATCGGTGCGAGGCCGCCGGCATGACTCTGACGGCGCTGCTGCCCAACCACCCGCTCTTTGAGAGCTTCGCCCCGGGCGATACCGCCTGGATCGGCTGGGCCGCCACGGATTGCGCCTTCTTCCCCTGCTGACGGCATGGCCGGCGCCCCGCGCGCCGGCCCCCTCGGAGCCCGCACCATGACAACCACCCGCCGCGGCCAGATGAAACTCGGCGCCTTCTTCCACCCGACCGGCCACCATGTCGCCGCCTGGCTGCACCCGGACGCGCAGATCGACGCCGGCACCAATTTCCGCCACTACGCGCGGATGACCCAGGCGGCGGAGCGGGCGAAATTCGACCTCGTCTTCCTGGCCGATGCCGCCGCCACGCGCGCGGGCAACATGAAGGCGCTGCGCCGCTGGCCGCAATACATGGCCTATTTCGAGCCGACGACGCTGCTCTCCGGCCTCGCCGCGCTTACCGAGAATATCGGCTTGGTGGCGACGGCGACGACGAGCTTCAACGAGCCCTACAACATCGCCCGCCGCTACGCCTCGCTCGATCACATCAGCGGCGGGCGGGCGGGTTGGAACGTCGTCACCTCCTCCAACCAGGCGGAGCCGTTCAACTTCAGCCAGGAAAAACTGCCCTTTCATGCCGACCGCTATGGCCGCGCGCGGGAATTCGTCGAGGTGGTCAAGGGACTCTGGGACAGCTGGGACGACGACGCCTTCCTGCGCGACCGTGACGAGGCGCTGTATTTCGACCCTGACAAGCTGCACCGGCTGGACCACAAGGGCGAGTACTTCGCCGTGCGCGGCCCGCTGAACGTCGCCCGCCCGCCGCAGGGCCACCCGGTGCTGGTGCAGGCCGGCGCCTCGGAGACCGGCCGCGACTTCGCCGCCCAGGTGGCGGAGATCGTCTTCACCGCGCAGACCGACCTCGCGGGCGCGCAGGCTTTCTATGCCGACCTGAAGGGCCGCATGGCGAAGTTCGGCCGCGCGCCGGACCAGTTGAAAATCATGCCCGGACTGAACCCCATCATCGGCCGCACCGAGGAGGAGGCGCGAGAGAAGCACGCCTTCCTCCAGTCGCTCATCCACCCCGATGTCGGGCGCGAACTGCTCTCGCCCGAACTGGGCGGCATCGACCTGTCCGGGGTGGCGGTGGACGAGCCCTTGCCGGAATCGCTGATCCCCGCCTCCGTCGATGGCAGCCAAAGCAGCTTCCAGCGCGTGGCCGACATGGCGCGGAAGGAGAAGCTGACCGTGCGGCAGATGTACGAACGCTATGGCGGCGCGCGCGGCCAGCGCACCGTGATCGGCACCCCCGCGCAGATCGCCGACCAGATGGAGGAGTGGTTCCTGCGGGAGGGCGTCGATGGTTTCCTGATCCAGCCGGCGCTGCTGCCAACCGGGTTGGACGAATTCGCCGCGACGGTGATTCCGGAACTGCAGCGGCGCGGGTTGTTCCGCACCGAGTACGAAGGCCGCACGCTGCGCGAGAATCTGGGACTTGTGCGCCCCGGGAGCCGCTACGCACAGCCTTGAGGAATCGCGTGGCCACGCGGCGGTACCGCGAGGCCCTCCACGATGCCGGCCGCCTGGGGTGAACGGCAGCGTGGCGGGATGATGGCCGCGTTGGCCGCGGCGAGTGTCGCGGCTGCCGGGGAATGCCTGGGAAGCCCGCTGACGGCCCGCCGCGCGTGTTATCCGCTCCACCCCGGCCTCGTGGGCGTCCCAACGCGCGGCGCCGGATGCGAGGGTTGCGCGGGCGTGGCGGCGCGCGCTCCCGCACAAGGGGGCGGTGTCCTCCCACTTCGTGGGAATTCGCCCTGGTTTCCCGGATGATTCCGTCCCGTCCGAGGCCCAGCGAATATCAATCCGGCCCGGCCTCGTGCACCATCCGCCCAGGACAGCAGGCCCGCGGAACGCGCGGGGTGGGAAACAGGCCATGGATCGGCGGCAGACACTTCTCATCACCGGCGGCGCGGGCAATGTGGCGGCCCTGTTACGCCCCCATCTGCGCGCGGCGGGCTTCGCCCTCCGGCTGCTCGACCGCCGCCAGGCGCAGGGACTGACGGAGGGGGAAGACGCCGTGGTGGCGGACCTCGCCGATGACGCGGCGCTCGCCGCCGCCCTGTCCGGTTGCCATGCGGTCTTGCATCTGGCCGGCTGCACCACGGACGCGCCCTGGCCCGAGCAGGTCAGCGGCAACGTGAATGCCAGCATCGCGGTGTTCGAGGCCGCCCGCGCCGCCGGGGTGGAACGCGTGATCTATGCCAGCAGCAACCATGCGGTCGGCCTCTACCCGCGCGAACGCAGGCTGGACGATGCGGTCGTCCCGCGCCCCGACAGCCGCTATGGCGTCGGCAAGGCCTTTGGCGAATTGCTGGGCGCTTTTTTCGCGGACAAGTACGGGATGCGCGTGCTGTGCATCCGCATCGGTTCGGCCGAGCCAGCGCCGATCGACCGGCGGCGGCTGTCCATCTGGGTCAGCCCACGCGACCTCGCGCAACTGGTGCGGATCGGGGTGGAGCATCCGGCGCTGCGGTTTTCCATCGTCTATGGCGTGTCGGACAACGCGCGGTCCTTCTACGACAATGCCGCCGCCACGCGGCTCGGCTACCGCCCGCTGGACCGCGCGGAAGACCACGCCGCCGCCATCCTGGCGCGGGACCCGCCGCCCGCCGGGGACGCAACATCCGATGCCGGCGAAGTGGCGCAGGGCGGCAGCTTCGCGCGTGACGAATTCGTGGGCGACCCCCGGCGGTTGTTCGAGTGGTAGTGCGCGGTCCCACCATCCGGGAAGAAAGTTCAAACGATGTATTGAGGCCCAGCCGAAGGCAACGCTAACCTTTGCCTGGAATAAAAAATAACCAGGAGGAAATAATGACCCGATCCGTTACGGGCACGCCTGCGTCCATGAAGAATCCCGGTCGTCGCGGCCTGCTGGCGCTCAGTCTCGCCGCCACGGCCATGCCCGCCTTCGCGCAGGGCAGCGCGCCGCGCCTCTCCGGCCGCGCCGTCACTCTCGGTATCATCGACGTGGCCGGCAATCTGGCGCTCACCCAGAAGATTTTCGAGGCTTATACCGGCGCGCATGCCGACCGCGTCTCGCGCTTCGCCATCAGCCGGGCGCCGGCGCCGGAACTGGCGGGGAAGATCCGCGCCATGCAGCGCGCCAACCGCCTGGACGTCGATATCGTGCTGACCGGCACGGACGGGCTGGCCGCCGGGCTGGAGATGGACCTGTGGGAGAATATCGACCGCTTCGCCGACCCCGCGCTGAACGCCGACACGCTCTACGATGCCGGGTCCCGGCCGCTGCATGATTTCGCCCGCGGCAACGGCATGCTCATCGCCTATACCCCGCAGGGGCCCTTCGTGCAGTACATGGCAGACCGCGTGCCGCAGCCGCCGACCTCGGTGCAGGCGCTGCTCGACTGGGCGAAGGCGAACCCGAACAAGCTGCTCTACCCCCGCCCCGCCAATTCCGGCGTCGGCCGCACCTTCCTGATGGGCCTGCCCTACCTGCTGGGCGATACCGACCCGAAGGACCCCGTGAAGGGCTGGGACAAGACCTGGGCCTACCTCGCGGAACTCAACAACCACATCGAATACTATCCCTCCGGCACGGCCGCGATGATACGCGAATTCGCCCAGGGCGGCCGCGACATCATCCTCTCCACCATGGGATGGGACATCAACCCGCGCGCCCTCGGCATCGTGCCGAAGGAATCCAAGATCGCGGTCCTGGACGGCTTCCACTTCGTCTCGGACGGCCATTACGCCGTACTGCCGAAGGGCCTGCCGCAGGACCGGCTGGCCGCGGCACTGGACGTGGTGCGCTTCATGCTGACGCCGGAGCAGCAGGCCGTCACCTATGACGAGGGCTACCTGTATCCGGGCCCGGCCCGGAAGGGTGTCACGCTCGACCTCGCGCCCGAATCCAGCCGCAAGGTCATCCAGGAATACGGCCGCCCGATCTATGACACGCTAATGGCCGAGCGGCCGATCGAGACGCCGCTGGAACCCCGCGCCCTGGTCGCCGCCTTCAGGCTTTGGGACGAACGCGTCGGCGGGCAGAAGACCCGGTAAGCCGCCCGCGCCCGGCCACCTGAAGTGATAACGGCGCCGCCTTCACAGCGGCGGCGCCGGTCTGGCTGCCACCCGCGCGGGCGTGACGGAAAAGAGAAAAAGACATGAGCCGGATCGTCTCCGCCGAGATTTTCGAGCAGACCATTCCCTTCGCCGATGGCGGTGATGGCCTCGGCCTGATCCCCCGCCAGCGCTGGGACAGGTTCGACACGGTGCTCCTGCGCATCGCCACCGAGGACGGCCAGCATGGCTGGGGCGAGGCCTTTTCCTACGCCTGCAATGGCGCTGTCGCCGCCGCGCTGCGCGATATGGTGGTGCCGCTGCTGATCGGGCAGGACGCGGCCGACCCGGCGGCACTGATGCTGGACGTGCAGCGCAAGCTGCATCTCTTCGGCCGTTATGGTATCACGATGTTCGCCATTTCGGGCGCCGACATCGCCTTGTGGGACCTCAAGGCGCGCAGCGAAGGCAGCAGCCTGGCCGGCCTGCTCGGCGGCCGCCGGCGCGATACGGTCCCGGCCTATGCCAGCCTGGTGCGCTATGGCACGCCGGCACTGGTGGAGCATTTCGCCGCCCAGGCGGTGGCCGAGGGCTACCGCTCGGTCAAGCTGCACGAGATCGACATGCCGGCCATCGAGGCCGGGCGGCGCGGCGCGGGCGATGCCACGCACCTGACCATCGACGTCAACTGCGTCTGGTCCCCCGCGCAGGCGCGGGCCATCCTGCCCGATCTGGCGACGGTGAACCCGGCCTGGCTGGAGGAACCCATCTTCCCGCCAGAGGATTTCGCCGGGCTGGCGGCGCTGGGCACGGACCGGCGCGTGCCGCTGGCCTCGGGCGAGAATGCCTGCACCCGCCATCAGTTCGCGGCGATGATTCAGGCGGGCGCGGTGACCTATCCGCAGCCCTCCGTCACCAAGGTTGGCGGCGTCACCGAGTTCGTGGAAGTGCTGCGCATCGCGGAGGCGGCGGGGCTGACCTGTATGCCGCACTCCCCTTATTTCGGCCCTGGCTACTTCGCCACCCTGCAGCTTCTCGCCCTGGCGCCCGGCGAGCCGATGCTGGAAGTGCTGTATGTCGAGCCCGAAGGTTTCGCAGGCCTGCAAACACCGCTGCCGCGATCAGGCCAGGTGACCATTCCCGCCGGCCCCGGCATCGGGTTCGAGCCGGACCTGGAGGCGTTCCAGCGCTTCACCACTGCCCGCTGGGCCAGCTAGGCTTGGTCACCGCGTGTCCCTTCCTGAACGTCCCCGGCACCGTCTCGCCCGAGGCGCATGCCTATCTGCGCAGGCTGACGAGACCGCACGCTGGAATCCTCCTTCCCGGAGGCGGCTGACCGCGAGGGGTGGACGCGCTTTCAGGCGGCGGCGGAAGCCAGCGGGGCCAACTATCGTATCCCACATGGCAGGACAGTATCCTCAGAGCCAGTCGGAGGGCGCCTCCGGCAGGCCCTGGACGCCGGGCATGGCGGTGAGAAGCCGGCCTGACAGCGGCGCGGCGGCCAGGGTATCGAAGCCCAGCCCGTCCCGCGCCGTGGCGATATAGAGGGTGGCGAGGCCCGGCCCGCCGAAGCCGAGATCGGTCGGGCGTGGCACCGGCAAGGGCAATACGCGTTCCACCTCGCCGTCATGGCCCAGGCGGGCCACGCTCCAGCCGTCGTGCAGCGCGACCCAGAGCCCGCCATCGGCATCCACGGCCAGCCCGGCGGGGCGCCCGGCGCCGGAGGGCATGCGGGCCAGCAGCAGCGGCGCCGCGCGGCCATCCTCCAGCCTGTGGATACAGCCGGTGTCTGGGGTCGCTGCGTACAAGGCCCGGCCCCCGGCCGCCCAGGCCAATGCCCGGACATGCCCCGGCAGGCGCCATGCCGGGCTCAGCGTGCCATCCGGCCGCAGCGGCCCGATCATGCTGGCGCCGTCCTTCTCCATTGCGGCCCAGAGGGCTCCACCGGGATGGGTTCGTACCACCAGCGGGGCGGCGGGCAGCACCCGGCGGGCGCGCTGGGTGCCATCCTGGCCGATGCGGGTGGCGGCGCCGAGCGCATCGAAGGCGAGCACCTCCGGCCGCGCGCCGGCGGCGGGCGCCAGGCCGCGCAGCGCCGCGTTCCAGGGCGCCACGGGTTCGATCCGTCCACCCGTCACGCAGCGCAATTCGGCGGCCAGGGCGTCGGCCCACCACAACAGCCCGCCGCCCTCGGGAGTCCAGCGCGGCGCCAGCCCGAGGAACGCCGCCGCGCCGCCCGGCACGACCGCCGCTGCGGCCCCGGCCGGCAAGGGCGGCTCCTCCGCCGGGCGCAACTG
>JAQGHX010000193.1 GCA_028288745.1 Roseomonas sp.
GGCCAGGTGGTGGATGGCGACGCGGGCGCCGGCCTGGGCCAGCAATTGCGCCGCCGCCCGGCCGATGCCATCGGTGCCGGCGCCCGTCACCAGGGCGCGGCGGCCGGTCAGGTCGATATTCAGCGGCATCAGCGCGCGGCCTTGACCTCGATGGCGAGCGTCTCCTCGTCGGCGCGGGGGGTGAAGGTCACGCGGCCGTCGCGGCCGGCCCATACGGCGTCGAAGGTCAGGATCGGGATGAGCAGGTTCTGCGCCATGGTCTTTTCCATCGCCTCCTCCAGCAGGGCACGGCGCTGCGCTTCGTCCAGGGTGCGGCGCGCGCGCTGGATCAGCGCGTCGATCTCCGGCTCGCCGATGCCGGAATAGTTGATGGCGCCGAGGCCCTGGGCAGGGTCCGGCGTATGCACCTGGCTGGTCAGGAAGTAACTGCTCTCGCCGGTCAGGCTGCCCCAGCCGGCCGCGTGCAGGGGCCATTCCCGCTTGGCACGGGACGGGAAGAAGGTGGCGCGCGGCATGGCGCTGAGATCGACACGGATGCCCACGCGCTGCAATTGCTGCGCGGCGGCCTCGCAGATCTTGCTGTCATTCACGAAGCGGTCGTTCGGGCAGGCCAGGTTGGTCTGGAAACCGGCGGGATAGCCGGCCTCGCGCAGCAGCACCCGGGCGCGCTCGGCATCGAAGCGCGCCGGGGTGATGTGGGTGGAATAGCCAAAGAAGCCTTCCGGCACCGCCTGGTTGGCGACGCGCGCGCGGCCATCCATCAGCCGGTCCACGATGGCGGCGCGGTTGAGGGCCAGGGAAACGGCCTCGCGCACCCGCGCGTCCTTCCAGGGGTTGCGCGCCAGCGGCTGGCCCTGCGCATCGCGCGTGCCGGGCAGGGGCTCCTTGCCCAGTTCCGGGAACAGCATGAACACATAGGCGGAAGCACCGCTGAACACGTTGAAGCGGCGCGGACCCTCGGTCTTCTCCAGCCGCGCCACATCCTGCAATGGCACGGCGTTGATGAAGTCCACATCGCCGGCGAGCAGCGCGCCGACCCGTGCGCCATCGCTCGGAATGGGGCGGAAGCTGACGCGCGCCCAGGCGGGCGGCGGGTCGAAATAAGCGGCGTTGCGCTCCAGCACCAGCGGCTGGCCCGGCTGCCAGGAGGACAGCTTGTAGGGGCCGGTGCCGATGGCGGCGGTGCCTGCGTTGAACTCGCCGGTGCTGCGCGGGCCCTTGGCGCCGGAGATGATGAAGATATTGGACAGGTTGACCGGCAGCAGCGGCACCGGGCCGTCGGTCACGAAACGCACCGTGCGCGCATCCACCGCCTGCACCTCGCGGATGCCCTGGATGTAGGTGGCGTAGCTGTTCGGGTTGCCCTGCACCTTCGTCACACGATCGATGGTGAAGCGCACGTCCTCGGCGGTCAGCGGGCTGCCATCGTGGAAGCGCACGCCCTCCCGCAGGCGGAATTCCCACGTGGTGTCGTCCACCGCGCGCCAGGATTCGGCCAGTGACGGGCGCAGTTGCAGGTTGGGGTCGCGGGACAGCAGCGTGTCGTAGATGTTGCGCAGGGCCGAAGTATTGGTGCCCAGCAGGTTGAACTGGGGGTCGAGCGTGCCGGGCTCGCCCTGCATCCCGACCGTCAGGTCCTGCGCCCTGGCCAGCGGTGACGCCAGCAGGCCGAGCCCGAGCAGGGCCGCGATGGTCGTGGATCGTGTGCGATGCATGGGAGCCTCGATGCGGCAGGTGGCGGATATCGAACCGGCAACGGAATGACTTGTCAATCCGCCCGGCCAGGTCGCCAGGCCCTGGCGCGTCTTGCGGTCCGGTCCACGGGCGGCCTGCGCTATTTCATTCCGCATCGCACAGGTTTCTCGCTAAACTCCGGCTTCCTGGAGTGTCATGGCGGATCATGCAGGATGGCGAACCAGCCGATGGAAGGCGCGATGCTGCCGCGTTGCGGGGCATCGCCATCCTGCAGGGCGCTGAACCCGGTGTGCTCGTCGCCCTGCTGGCACGGGCCCGCTGGCGGAATGCCGTGCCGGGTGAATTGATCCTCGATTTCGGTGACCCGTCGGAAGATGTCTTCTTTGTCTGCAGCGGCATGGTTCAGGTCCTGCTTCGAACTTCCGAAGGCAGGGAATTCCTCTTCGGCGAGGTGCGGCAGGGCGGCTTCTTCGGCGAGATGGCGGCGATCGACGGAAAATCCAGGTCTGCGAACGTGACGGCGAGCACGGCAGTGCATCTCTGCATCGTGCCGGGCTCCACCTTCCTCTCAGCGGTGCTGGCCTCGCCGCCGCTCTGCCTGAAGCTGCTGCGCCTGATGTCGCAGCGGCTGCGCGAGAATGGCGAGCGACTGCTTGAAATCGCGACCCTGCCGATACGCCAGCGCCTCGCCGCGACGCTCCTGCGCCTGGCGCGCCCCCGGGAGAGTGAGAGCGGCACCATGATCCTGAGCCCTCCGCCGACGCACCAGATGCTCGCGGTCCTGATCGGCGCACGGCGTGAGGCGGTGTCGCGCGAAATGGTTGGGATGATGAAAGATGGCCTGATCGAGACGACGCGCCGCTCCATCGTCATCCGGCAGGTGGACCTCCTCAGGAAACGCTCCGGCACATCCCGGAAGCCGCCGGGCAGCCGGAAGGAATGAAGCGGCCCGGATGTACGGCCTGTGCGTTCTGGCACAGAGAAGTTGATGGCAAAGTGAGATTCTCCTTTCAGCAGACATAGGCGTCTGCGGAATGCTGAAAGGAGGATGTGTCATGATGAAGCATAGTACCATGGCGGCATGCCTGGGCTTGGCTGGCGTTGCCGTGCTCGGCATCACTCCGGCTTTCGAGGCACGCGCGCAGGATTCCGGGATCACCATCCTTTCCAATGGGGAGGACTTCACGGTGCGCTACGGCGCCGCGCACCGCCAGAACCTGGTTGGCGGTGCGGGGGTCGGGTCCGTCACGCCGGGCGAGGGGGGCGGCATCACCTATGCCGATGGCCCGAACAGTCAGGCGCGGATGCTGGCGGTCATGAGCGGCGGAGGCGACGACCGGCAGATCACCTACACCACGCCGGCAGACACCGCCACTTCGGTGGCAGGGCTCCGGCCGGCCGGTGGCTTCGGCGAGGTGGCCAGCGCGGGCGGAGGCGCATCGCCACGGCGTTAGAAACGTTGATCCGCCGCCGGGCACCCGGGCTTGATATGGCGGCAAAGATGGCGTCCCTTCACGATGGCAATGTGGGGAACGTGGATCTTTGCGGTACCCCGCCACTGAAGCCCGGGCGCTGGCGGCGCCCGTCCTGTCCTTGGGGGCCGTGGTACCGGCGCAGGCCAGGCATTCCTTCCAACATACGGCGCTGGCGGCGCCCTTGGTCATGGCGGCCCCCGGTACACGACATTGAGCGACCGGTGCCGCGGTGCGGCCCAATCGGGCACCGAGATGCATGCGGTGCCCGACGTGCCGGCATGGGATTTGTACATGCGGATGAGCCGCGCGGCTTCGAGCGTCCTGGACTGGCCGGCCATGGTGGCGGTGCACCCCATGAAGGCGACCTGCTCGTAATCGGGCAACTCGTAGAGAATGCTATCGTCCTTGAGATCTGTCGGCCGCTCGACGATCCACTCCGCCGTCGAGCCCTCGACCGGCGCCAGGGGGCTGTCCGCGTCCCACCCGACCGTCGCGATGTCGCCCTTGTCCTGGTTCTTGATGGTGAAATGGACCCGCATCGGGTTCACCACGGTCAGCGTGGCGATCACCTCGTCGCCGGCATCCAGCTTGAAGCCCTTCAGGATGACATAAGGAAACTTCTGGTTCCTGATCCACCACTGGTGCCAGACCGCGACCTCGGGCTTCCATTTCCCTTTCACCGGCTTCAGGACCTGCAAGGTGCCCATCTGCGGCAGGGACACCGAGTGTTGCCGGCGCCCGTCGAGGCCGATCCAGGTCGAGCATTCGTACTGCCCGCCAGGCGGCGGCTTCGTGGGGTCGGCATCCGCCGGCTCCCCTGGGGCCGGCACATGCCAGTTGCCCCAGACGGCTGAGAAACGCCCCCCGTCATGTGCCTGGATGAAGGCGCCGGACCAGTTCTGGCTGTTGCCCATGCGGGTCATATTGGCGGAATCCATTTCCGCCGCGGCCCCGCCACCCCCCGCCGGAGCGATGCGGGCGAGGCGGGGGCCGCCTGCGTGGTGGAGGGCGAGTTCCACCTTCGGATAGCGGAGCGGCGGCGTGAGCATACGGTGCCAAAGCGCATAGAGTTCCGGGTCCGCGCCCTTGTCGGGCCGCGGTGGCAGACCGGACCCGAGCAGTCTATCGTCCGGCAGGTTGGGGAGTTCTTCACCTTCCGGAAGCGTCAGGACGCGCGCACGGCGCTTTAAGTCCTCGCTTGCGGCACTCGGGGACTGGGGGCGCGGCTCGTCGGGCAACATGTCACTTCCACTCCTGCCGGGCTTCGGCGAGAACATTGGCGAAGCGCGACAGGGGCGTGCTGCCCTGCTTCGGCAAGCTTCCAGATTTATTCAGGAAATTGAAGGTATCCAGAGCGAGTTGCTCGCCGGCCCAGCTGTCGCTCGGATAGTGCAGCCCGGCGATCTCGCGGTTGCGCCCGATGCGTGTGGCGAGGGCCGCGAGTGCGGCGCCCATGTCGCCGGCGGCCTGCTGGTTGCTCATGTTGGTTTTGATGCATTCGCTCATGCACCGGGCGATCAGGTTGGCCTGCGTCGCATGGCCGCTGGGATAGGAGGCGTGCCCCGGCACCGCGACCGGCGGCCGCAATGCCGGGCAAACCTGGGAGGGGCGGCGGCGCTTGTAAGCCTCCTTGAACTGCATGACGACGTGGAGCCCGACAAGATTGGCGATATGCATCAGGCGCCAGGTGGCGGGGTGCGAGCGCGGGGTGGCATTGAGCAGAGCCATGAACTCGGTGAGGAACTCGCCATCCTGCGCCAGGATCTCCCCCATCGCGTCGGCGCGCTCATCCGTCGCCGCGAGCACGAGTTGGGCGATTTCCCAGTTCACGTCGGTACTGGTGGAGGTGGAGCCGGGGCGGGGCCAGTTCCGCCAGTCCTTCACGGTGACGGTGGCACGCCAGTTGGTGCCCGCGAAATCGGACAAGGTGTGCCACGCCGCCCATTCCGCGCTCCAGCAACGGTCGGGGTACTTGCCATCCGGGTCGATGCGCATGGCGGCGAGGCGGCCCGGCGGCTTCGAGGTGCTCCGCGGGTCGGGCAGGGTGACGAAGGGCAGGTCCACCCGGTCCGGCAGGAAGCTCCCTTCGCCGCCGCCCGAGCTGCCAGCGTGGCCGCTATGCCCCGAATGCCCGCTATGTCCAGAGTGTCCCGCCATGGTTCCTCTCCGCTTCTTTCCTGCCTGCCCGGCGGTTCGCGTCAGTCCGGCAAACCAGCTTCCCTCAGGCGCCTGATGAACGTTGTGCAGCCCGGTTCACGCAGCGGCGTGCGTGCGGCCAGCGCGCTCAGGCGGAAGCCAGGCTCCAGTTCGAGCACGCGCTGCGCGAAATCGAACGCCTCCTCGCGCCGCCCGCAGGCCACGAGGCTCGCGGCCAGGGTGCGGAAGGTCGGCACGTGCCAGGGATTATGGGCCGCGGACCGGCGGCCCCAGGCCGCGGCTTCCTCGAAGGTCCCGTTGGTATGGTGCGCCTGCGAGAGGATGTGCTCGTAGTAGAAAACGAAAGGATCGAGCGGGGAAAGGCGCAGGCCGCGCTCGGCGCGCGCGACGGCGTTCGGCCCGTCCCCGGTCCAGCAACTGAGCGCCCCGGCGCAGGCCCAGGCCAGTGCGCAGTTGGGCCCCGCCGCCAGCGCGCGGTCCAGGATCAGCATCGCCGAGCCGAAGTCGCGTTCCGCATAGGCCGCCGCCAGCCCCTGCAGGGCGAGCGCGAGGGCATCGGCACGGTCCCGCGCGATCGCCGCCGCCGCGGCACGGGTCGCCTCCGCCCGGTCCGCGTCCGTATCGGTCGACCAGCCCTGCGCGATGCGGAAGACATGCCACCAGGCGATGTTGGAATAGGCGGGCGCGTAGCCCGGGTCGGCGGCAACCGCCTGCAACAGCAGGCCGTGCGCGCGCGCGAAGGAAGCGCGGTCCATCTGGCGTAATTCGTTCAGCCCCTGCAGCACCAGGTCGTAAGCCGTCAGGCTTTCGGGATGCTTGCGCATCACGCGCCGCAGCTCGCGCTCCCGGATGCTGGGGGCGAGGGCGGTGACCACCTGCGCCGAGATGCGGTCCTGCAAATCGAACAATTCGGCCATGGCACCTTCGTGCAGGTCGGCACGGACCACCGCGCCGGTTTCCGCTTCGGAAAGTTCGGTCGCGATGCGCAGCCGCCCGCCCGCGCGGCGCAGGCTGCCCTGGAGCACGTAGCGCACGCCGAGTTCCTGCCCCACCGCGCGCACATCCACCGCCAGGCCGGCATAGCCCATCGTGGAACTGCGCGAGATGACGAACAGCCCGTCCAGCCCCGCGAGCGTGTGGACGATCCCCTCCATGATGCCGTCAGCGGCGAATGCCTCCTCCGGGTCGGCGGAGCCCTTGCGGAAGGGCAGGACCGCGACGGAGGGCCGTGGCTCGGCCTTCGGCGCGGCGCCCAGGAGGGGCAGGGCGGACCGCTGCGTCGCGGGCACGCCCGCGATCCGGAGCCCGAAGGCGTGGACGGGCCGCAGGATGTTCCGCAGGTGCAATTCGCCGAGGTCGAGGAAATCTCCTGTGGCCTTGCCGGCGGCGGCGTCGACGACAGCCTTGGAGACGATGATGCCGCCCGGTTCGGCGTAGGATTGCAGGCGCGCGGCGATGTTGACGCCATCGCCATACAGCGCGCCTCTCGCGCCATCGACGATGTTGTCGAGATGGATGGCGATGCGCACCTGCATCGGCGGGTCAGCCGCTGGCTGCCGGGCGAGGGTCGCCTGCACCTCGGCCGCCCAGTGCAGGGCTCCCGGCACGCCGCGGAACTCGATGAACAGCGCATCGCCCGCGTGATCGACGACGCGCCCGTGCCAGCGCCGCAGGCGCGGCTCAATCGTTTCACGCCGCATCGCGGCCCAGCGCCGGATCGTGGATTCCTCGTCCAGACCCATCAGCATGGAGTAACCGGCGACATCGAGGAACACCAACACTGCGAGCCGTCGCTCAAGGTGCTGATCCGACACAAGCATGCGGCTGGCTTGGCGCATTTCCACATTGCCTCCGGAGATTCCGGTGCTGTCGGGTCCCGATGTCATCGGGCCAGGTGGGGGTATCAAGGGACCTGGGAAGGGTAGCGGCGTCGGGGCGCGCGTGTCATCCCTTTTCGCAGGTGCGTGCGAGGCAATTCTCTAGAAGGAGGCTACGGCGTGTCCTCAAAAGGCTGACCAGAGGCGGATGCAGG
>JAQGHX010000235.1 GCA_028288745.1 Roseomonas sp.
TCGGGCATGTTGCGTGTTTTCACTTGCCTGACTGACGACCACAATCCGTGGCTGATCATCGTCGCGGGAGCCCTCTGCCTGGCGGGCGCGGGGGTGTCCATCGCCGTGCTGCGGCGGGCGGCTCAGACCGTCGGCTGGTCGCGTGCCGGCTGGCTGCTGATGGCCAGCGTGGCGACCGGCACCTTCGTCTGGTGCACCCATTTCATCGCCATGCTGGCCTACGAGCCCGGCGCCATGCTCGGCTTCGATCTGCTGCTGACACTCTGCTCGGTGCTGCTGGCCGTCATTGGCTGCGGCGCGGCTTCCACCCTCGCGGTCACCGGCTGGCGTGGCGCGGCGACACTGGGCGGGGCCGGCCTCGGGCTGTCCATCGGGCTGATGCATTATGCCGGCATGGCCGCTTTCGGCAGGGGCGGCGTCATCGCGTTCGACAGGTCCTATGTCGTGGCCTCCCTGCTGGCCGGGACGGGCTGCGCCATCATGGCGCTGCGGGCCGCGCTGCGGAGCGCCGCGGGTCACGGCGCCGAGGAACATGCCTCGGGGCGGCTCGGGGCCGGGCGGCGCGAGGCCGTGCTGGGCACTTTGTGGCTGGGGCTGGCGGTCGTCAGCCTGCACCTGACCGGCATGACGGCGGTCACGGTCACGCTACCCCGCCCTCTGGCGCTGGAGGGCACCATGCGGACCGAGCTGGCCCTGGCGGCCGGCGGGGTGGGACTGCTGGTGCTGGCCGCCGTCGCCGCTGCCTGGATGATCGACCACCAGACCCGCGCCGAATCCGGCAACCACCTGCGCCGCCTGGCGGATTCCGCGATGGAGGGGCTGGCGATCACCCAGGACGGGCTGATCATCGAGGCGAATGACACCTTCCGCGCCATGGTGGGGATAGCGGCGCTGCGCTTGCTGGGCATGCCCCTGCCCGGAACGCTGCTGACCATGCGGGGGGCGCTGGAGAGCAGCGGCGGCCAGCGGCAGGAGGGCCGGCTGAGTCATGCCGATGGCTCGGCGCTGGATGTGGAAGTGGTGACGCGCGACGACGTGCCTTCGCCCGGGATGCGCATCTATGCCTTCCGTGACCTGCGCGAACGGCGCGAGCAGGAACGCCGCATCCTGTACGTGGCCATGCATGACGCGCTGACGGGCCTGCCCAACCGCGCCCGCTTCGCCCAGCGGATGGACCAGATGCTGCAACTGGCGGAGCGAGAGGACCCGCCGCACCCGGTGGCGCTGCTGCACCTGGACCTGGACCGGTTCAAGGACGTCAATGACCTGCATGGCCATGCCGGGGGCGACGCATTGCTGCGCGGCATCGGCCGCCGGCTGTCGCAGGCCATTCCGGCCCAGGCCTTCGCCGCCCGCCTGGGCAGCGACGAATTTGGCGTGCTGCTGCCCTTCACGCAGGAGGCCGAGGTCTTCGAACTGATCGTGCGGCTGGAAAGCGCCCTGGCGGAGCCGAACCATATTGGCGGTGGCGAGGTCTCCATCACCGCCGCCACCGGAATCGCGCTCTTCCCGACCGATGCCACGCGGGGCGATGAATTGCGGGCTTATGCGGACCTCGCCATGCGGCGCGCCAAGGCTTCGGCCGGGCGTGGCCTGCGCTTCTACCATGCGGAGATCGACGTGGCGGAACGGCACCGCCGCCAGATGAGCGAGGATATGCGCGCCGCCCTGAAGAAAGAGCATTTCCGGCTCTATGCCCAGTTGCAGATCGACATCACGACCAGCGAACCCTGCGGGCACGAGATGCTGCTGCGCTGGCTGCACCCGGAGCATGGCCTGATCCCGCCCGCCGATTTCATCCCGCTGGCGGAGGAGAACGGGCTGATCCTGCCGATCGGTGAATGGGTGCTGCGCGAGGCCTGCGCGATGGCTGCGGCGCACCCGCATCTGGGTAAGGTGGCGGTCAACCTCTCGCCCGTGCAGTTCAGCCAGCCGGACCTGCCGCAACAGGTGGCTTCGGCGCTGGCTGCCAGCGGCCTGTCGCCCTGGCGGCTGGAACTGGAGATTACCGAGACGACCCTGATGCAGGACCAGGCGCGCACGGTGCTGCTGCTGAAACGGATCAAGGCGCTCGGCGTGAGCGTCGCGATCGATGATTTCGGGACCGGCTATTCCTCGCTGTCCACGCTGCGGTCCTTCCCCTTCGACAAAATAAAGCTGGACCGCAGCTTCATGGCCGAGATCGAGACCTCACCCCAGGCCATCGCCATCCTGCGCGCCGTGATCGGCATCGGCCGCGGGCTGGACATCCCGGTGCTGGCCGAGGGGGTGGAGACCGAGACCCAGCTCACCCTGCTGCGGGCGGAAGGCTGCGCCGAGGCCCAGGGCTACCTGTTCGGGCGGCCGGAACCCGTCCCGGGCAACCGGGGCCAGCCATCCTCCAACGGAACCCTGGCAGCCTGAGGCCAGGGCCCGCCGCCGGCGCTCAGCCGCGGTGGATGCGCAGCGGCCCGAAGCTCTGGCAGACCGGCATCACCTGCAGCGTGTTGACATTGACCCGCGCCGGGCGCGAGGCGACCCAGTGCACCGTCTCCGCGATATCCTCCGGCGTCAGGGCGTCGGCGCCGTCATAGACGCCGGCGGCCTTGGTGGCGTCGCCGCCGAAGCGCACGGTGGAGAACTCGGTGCCGCCCACCATGCCGGGCTCGATATCCGTCACCCGGACCTTGGTGCCGAACAGGTCGGCGCGCAGGTTCAGGCTGAACTGGCGCACGAAGGCCTTGGTGGCGCCATACACGTTGCCGCCCGGATAGGGCCACTCGCCGGCGGTGGAGCCAATATTGACGATATGCCCGTGGTTGCGCGCCACCATGCCCGGCAGCACGGCGCGCGTCATCGCCACCAGCCCCTTGGTATTGGTGTCGATCATGGCTTCCCAGTCGGCGAGGTCAGCCTCCTGCGCCGGGCCGAGGCCGAGGGCAAGGCCGGCATTGTTCACCAGCAGGCCGATTTCCGCCCATTCCGCCGGCAGGCCAGCGATGGCGGCGGTGATGGCGCGGGTGTCGCGCAGGTCCAGCGCCAGTGGCAGGACCTTGTCGGCGCCCAGTTCCGAGGCCAGCGCCTCCAGCCGTTCGGTGCGGCGGCCGACGGCGATGATGCGCGCGCCCTCGGCGGCATAGAGGCGGGCGATGGCGGCGCCGAAGCCGGCGGTGGCGCCGGTGACGAGGACGATCATGATGCAAACTCCCTGGACGAAGGCGAAACCGGGTATGGCATCGGTGCCGTGCCGCGTCACCCGCATCGCGCTGGCAGGGCCGCATCATAGGGGGCCTTGTCAGCCCGTGCCCGGCCTCGCCGGCATCCGCGGCCCGACCCGCAGCAGCCCGGGCCCGTGGCGCCGCAGCCAGTCATGCGCCGCCACCTGATGCGGGCTGAGCCGCGCCACCTGGGTCCAGAAGCGGGGCGAGTGGTTCATCTCGCGCAGATGCGCCACTTCATGCGCGACCACGTAATCCATCACCCAGTCCGGCGCCATCACCAGCCGCCAGGAGAAGGCGAGGGTGCCGTCCGGCGCGCAACTGCCCCAGCGGGTGCGGGTGTCCTTCAGCCGGATGGCGCGGGGCGCCACGCCCAGCACGCCGGCATGGCGCGCGGCGCGCGGCTGGATGCGGCGCGAGGCCTCGGCCCGCAGCAGTGCCAGGATGCGGCGGGGCAGGTGGGGGGCGGGGCCGGTCACGACGATCTCGCCATCGCCCAGGAAGCTGGCGCCGGCCGTCTCGGGCGCGTGGCGGATGGCGTGCGGCATGTCGCCCAGCCGCACCACGGCGCCGTCCCGCAGCGCCACGGCCGGGCCGATGGCGCCCAGCCGC
>JAQGHX010000034.1 GCA_028288745.1 Roseomonas sp.
GCCGTAGGCCGGAAAGGTCCGCGGCCCGACGGCCAAAGCCTCGCGTGCTACCCCGGCCGCTGACTTGGTCATGCTGCGCATCGAAAACCTCGCGTTCAGAGTTCGGATATCCTCCCAGCGCCGCCCCAATCAGAAGGTTTCAACAGAGCAAAAGGCACTTCAAGTCTTAGAAGCGAATGCCTCTACCTGCTCAATGGCGCCGGCCACGATCAGCAGATCACCCTCGCGGATCGTTGTATCCGGCAGCCCTGCTTCGAACCCGCCCCGCAGCCGCTTCACACCCACCACCGTGACGCCATGCTCGCTGCGCCAGCCGCATTCCGCCAGGGTCCGCCCGACAGCGCTGCCCGGCGCGCGGGTCTTCACGATGGCGTAGCCGTCCTCCAGTTCGATGAAGTCGATCATCTTGCCGGTCACGAGATGCGCCACGCGCTCGCCCATGCTGGCCTCGGGGTAGATGACGTGGTGGGCGCCGGTCCGCTCCAGGATGCGGCCGTGCTTGGTGCCCAGCGCCTTGGCCCAGATATCCGGCACGCCGAGGTCATCCAGCGCCAGCACCGTCAGCACGCTCGCCTCGATATCCGTGCCGATGCCGACGATGGCGTGCCGGAACTCATGCACGCCGAGCGAGCGCAGCGTGCCCCCATTGGTGGCGTCCGCCTGCACCACATGGGTCAGCCGGTCCGCCCATTGCTGCACCAGTTCCGCGCTCTCATCGATGCCGAGCACGTCGTGCCCAAGCCGCAGCAGCGATTCCGCCACGGCGCCGCCGAAGCGGCCGAGGCCGATCACAACGATACCGTCCGTCAAGCCTGTGGTCCTAGCCAATGATCGGGCGCTCCTCGGGAAAGCGGTACAGCCGCCGGGCGCTGCGTAGCGCCAGGGCGGTGACGACGGTGACGGTGCCGACCCGGCCGATGAACATCAGTAGCATCAGCAGCCACTGCGCGGCGGGCGGCAGGTTGCCGGTGATGCCGGTGGACAGCCCAACCGTAGCGAACGCCGAGATCACCTCGAACAGCAGGACGCCCGCGGGCCGGTCCGTCAACGCCAGCATGGCGAGGGTGGCGACGACGACCACAAGCATGGCAAGGGTGGCCACCGTCAGCGCCTGGCGCTGCAGGTCAGGCGGAATGCGGCGGTGGAAGGCACTGACATCGGGGTCGCCGCGCACCTCGGCCCAGACGATCAGTCCAAGCACCAGGAAGGTGGTGACACGGATACCGCCCCCCGTGCCGGCACTGCCGCCACCGATCAACATCAGCAGGCAACTCAGCGCCAGGCTGCCCTGGCTCATCTGCCCGATATCGATGGCGTTGAAGCCGCCGGAGCGGGTCATTGCGGCATGGAACACGGCCCCGAACACCCGGTGGCCAGCCTCCAGCCCGCCCAGGGTGCGGGGGTTGCCCCATTCGAAGGCCAGCACACCCACCGTGCCCAGCAGCAGCAGCCCGGCGGTGCCCCACAATGTCAGGCGGCTGTGCAGGGAGAGACGGCGGGGCCGGCGCAGCAGCTCCGCGGCCACGGGAAAACCGAGGCTGCCGATGATTACCGCCAGCGCCAGCGGCCCCAGCACCAACGGGTCTTGCGCGAAGCGCGTCAGCCCGTCCGGGTACAGCGAGAAGCCGGCATTGTTGAAGGCGCCAACGGCGTGGAAGGCGCCGCTCCACAGCGCCTCTCCCCAGGCCACGCCGTGGCCGAAGCGCAAGCGCAGGGCCAGCAGGCCAGCGGTCACCACCTCGACGCACAGCACCATCGCCAGGATCAACCGCAGCACCGCCCGCACGTCCCCCAGCGCCACCACCCGCACCTCGGCCTGGGCCAGCAGGCGCGTGCCGAGGCTGAGCCGGCGGGTGACCAGCAGGGCCAGCAGTGTCGCCCCGCTCATGATGCCGAGGCCGCCGGCCTGCGCCAGCAGCACAATCACCCCTTGCCCGAAGCCGGACCAGTAGGTGCCGGTGTCCTGCACCGCCAGACCGGTTACGGTGACGGCCGAGGTGGCGGTAAAGGCCGCCGTCAGCAGGGTCGCACCCTCTGGGCCAGGCCGGGCTGCCGGCAGCATCAGCAGTGCAGTGCCCAGGCTAATCGCCAGCAGGAAGGCCAGCGGCAACAGCCGTGCCGGATGCCGGAAGGTGCGGATCACGGTGGTTCCTGTTGCCTGTCGGACGGAAGCGTCCGTTCGCTTCGGTGGAATGGCAGGGCGCGCGCCCATGTTCCAGATCCGCTCGCGGAACGCATCGGACGCATATCCTCGATCACCGACAACCCAGACTGGCACATCAGGCAGGCAGTGCAGCAGACGCGTTGCCAGAGGCAGTTCATGGGCCTGTCCGGGTGCAAGGGCGATGGCCCTTCCACGACCATCCGCAATCACGCAAGCCTTGGTGCCATAACCGCCGCGAGATCGGCCAAGCGCTTTGCGCAGATCTCGCTCCTTTCCACTGGCCCCCTTTTTCCGCGCCTGCCGCCTTGTGGTGGGCGTGGATGTTGGTGCCGTCGACGATCAGATATTCGAAGTCCGGGTCGTCTGACATCGCCTCGAAGATCCGCCAGAACCCCTTCTGGCTCCAGCGGCTGAAGCGGCGGAATACGCTGTTCCAGTTGCCAAAGACCTCCGGAAAGTCGTGCCAGGGTGAGCCTGTGCGCATGATCCACAACACGCCTTCGACGAACATCCGGTTTTCGCGGCCGGTCGAGCCCTTCTGGTCGGGCCGCCCGATGATCAGCGGCGCCATCCGCTCCCATGCCGCGTCGCTCAGCACCAGCCGGTCCAATACGCCCAAGGTCACCTCCCGAAAGGGAGCTTTGAATCACAGGATGCTCGGCTCGAGAGCCCTAGAGTCCACAGAGCCCAGACATCAATCGCCTCCATCAGCCCACGCGGATAGCCGGCGGCGCGGGAGGCGCAGGCTTGGCACTGGGCTCGAAGATGAAGGGCTCGACGCCGATCGTCCCATTATAGCCGTGCCGCTTGAGCGCGGCAATGATGGCGGCGAAGCGGATGGACCCGCCGGGCCCGCGTAGATTGCGGTCACTGGCATGCCGATGTGCGATCATGCCGCCGGGCTGCCATTGGTCGAGAACGGAATCGAGCGGCATCGACTCGCTTATCGATCCGGAGCAGCAATCGAGCATGGTGCGCAGCCCCGGGCAATTCGGCGCAGCCACGATCACGGCGGCCTCGGCGACCGTGTTGATGTAGGGGGTGCGAGCGGCCCGCACCGGCTCGATCAGATAGGTGGCGCCGCAATCGGCGGTATGGCGCCCGGCCTGAGCATAGGCTTCGGCGCCACGATGTCGGCAGCCCGTCTCGCCGCCCGGGGCCAGCGGGCGCTGGTCGGGGGACCCATGCACGATATAGGTGCCCCCTAGATCGGCGCAGAGCTCGCACAGCGCCCTCATGACATCAATTGTGCGGCGCGGCACGGCGGCATCGCCGCTGGTGATCGACAGCTCCTCAGGCGAGATCAGCGCCAGGTAGAGGCCGGTGATGGCCACGCCCTCGCCATAGGCGATGCGCCGCCATTCCTGGCGCAGGGCCAGAGGGATCTGCTGCGGCTCCGGCTCCGGCTCCGGCCCCAGGCCCCAGGCCCAGGCGGAAGGGCGCGACTTCCAGCCCGTCATAGCCCACTGCCCCGGGCGAAAGCGCATTGCCTGCGGAAATTCAGATGGCGGATCGTCTCGACGCAAAGGGCGAGGCGCATGGGCTATTCGACGGTGATGCGCCGATCCGCTGGCCACCGTGTCGAAGCCGCGCGCCGCCATCTCGGCGCGCAGTTCTGGCATCG
>JAQGHX010000059.1 GCA_028288745.1 Roseomonas sp.
AGCGGATGCGGAGCGCCGCGTCCGTTTCAGCATCGGCGCCGCCCGAGGCCGGCGCGGCGTTCACCACGCTATCGATGCCGCTGATTGGTGTGGGGGGGCAGGCTCACCGTGCCGGCGTCAACATTGCCCGCCGTGCCGGTTGTCTGCGCCACGATCGGCATCGTGATGGATGAGGCCCCGGCGGCCAGGCGGTAGCCCGGCAGAGAGGCGTCCCATCCCGCGTAGGTAGCGTCGGCGGCCACCGTGAAGGCCACTTGCCCGTCCGATGTCCGCAGCTTTGTGCCGACTGGGATCGCCGCGGCAAGGCCGGTGGTGAGGGTGGTGCCAGCCGCCGGCCTTCGAAACGCCAAAGGGGGCGGGCGGCGTGAAGCGCACGCACTGGCTGACCCCCGGCGGAATGGGGCCTACTGTATGCTGCGGCAGCGCCCCACCTGCACCCCCTGCTGACGTTCCTGGTTGGAACCGGCACCCGTCTGTCGGAGGCATTGGAACTGGAGTGGGCCGCCGTGGACCTGCCCCATGCCAGGGCGGTGGTCTAGCAGAAGCAGGGCAATGAGCGGGCTCTTGAGCTCCCGCCCTCGGTCGTAGCCGCGCTGACGGGCCTGCCGGGGCGGGAAGGGCAGATCTTCCGCACCGACGATGGCCGGCCGTACCGGGACAATCACCGCATTGCCGGGGGCCAGATCAAGACGGCCTTCTCCGGCGCCTGCAGGCGAGCGGGCATCAAGGGGGCAAGCCCCCACACGCTGCGGCACACCTGGGCGTCGTGGCTGATGCTTTACCTGAACGGCAATGCCTTCCGGGCCAGGATTGAGGGCGGCTGGGCCAGCACGCAGCAGGTCGACCGTTATGCCAAGCTGGCGCCGGACACGATGCTGAAGGAGATCAAGGCGGCCTGGGGGATGGGCAAGGCCGGCGTCCGGCCGCCGCCCGCCACTGAAGCCAAGGCTTGCCGGGCCGGACAGGAAGTGGCACATAGCTGACACAAGCCGAGTCCCTGACTGTGCCACCACGTTGAACCGAAAGACTTTTCTGCCCCGGGGCATCGTCCTTGGCAAGGGAGAGGGCCAGGGTTCGCTTCCCTGCAGCAGCACCAGTCGGAAGCCTTCCCTCATCGGCCGGACCCATTGCCCCGATGACGAACACCCCCCCGCCCGCCCCGCCCCGCACAGCCGCCGAGATCCGCGCCGCCAAGGCCGCCGAGCGCCTGGCCGCCGCGTTGCGCGAGAACCTGCGCCGCCGCAAGGCGCAGACCCGTGGCCGCGAAGCGCCGCCGCCGCCGAAGGACGATTCCCAGGCCTGAAGGGTCTCCCCGCGCCGCATGGCTGACCTCTCCCTGACCATGGGAGAGGCCCCCCTTCCTCGAAAGACAGCTCACCCGGCGCCTTCGGTTGCGGGGCCGGGGCCGCTGCGGTAGACCCCCGGCGCCTCTCTTCGCGCGCCGGCAGGCCGGCGCGCCCGCATCCGGAAGTTTCTGCCCATGTCCATCATGCCCGACCACTGGATCCGTCGGATGGCGACGGAGCATGGCATGATCGAGCCTTTCGTGGAGAACCAGCGCCGCGAGGGGGTCATCTCCTACGGTCTCTCCTCCTACGGCTACGACGCCCGGGTCGCCGACGAGTTCAAGATCTTCACGAATGTCGACAACGCCCTGGTCGACCCGAAGCATTTCGACGATGGCAGCTTTGTCAGCCGCCAGGGGCCGACCTGCATCATACCGCCCAATTCCTTCGTGCTGGCGCATACGGTCGAGTATTTCCGTGTGCCGCGCGACGTGCTGGTCATCTGCCTCGGTAAATCGACCTATGCCCGCTGCGGCCTGATCGTGAACGTCACGCCGCTGGAGCCGGAATGGGAGGGGCAAGTGACGATCGAGATCAGCAACACCACCCCGCTGCCCGCCCGCATCTACGCCAATGAGGGCATCTGCCAATTCCTGTTCCTGCAGGGCTCGGCGCCGCCGGACGTCTCCTATGCCGACCGGAAGGGCAAATACATGGGGCAGCGCGGCGTCGCCCTGCCGCGGCTGTAGGGGTCAGAACGATGGACCGTATTCTTATCCGTGGCGGCCGGACCCTGAAGGGCAGCATCGCCATTGGGGGCGCCAAGAACGCCGCCCTGCCGCTGATGGCCACCGGCCTGCTGACCGACGGTCGCGTGACCCTGACCAACGCGCCCGCCCTGGCCGATGTTGTGACGATGCTCAACCTGCTGGGCCAGCACGGCCTGCGGGTGGAACACGACAAGGCCGCGCGCGAGATCCATCTGGACGGCGGCGCCAATAACTTCGAGGCCTCCTACGACCTGGTGCGCAAGATGCGCGCCTCTATCCTGGTGCTGGGGCCGCTGCTGGCGCGCTACCGGCAGGCCCGCGTTTCCCTGCCCGGCGGCTGCGCCATCGGCACCCGCCCGGTGGACCTCCACCTGAAGGGGCTGGAGGCCATGGGCGCAAAGATCGACCTGGAGGCCGGCTATATCGACGCCAGCGCCCCCAACGGGTTGGTCGGCGCGAAAATCCTGTTCCCGCAGGTCTCGGTCGGCGCCACCGAGAACCTGCTGATGGCCGCCACCCTGGCCCGCGGCACGACCATGCTGATCAACGCGGCGCGGGAGCCCGAGATCGGCGACCTCGCGAACTGCCTGATCTCGATGGGCGCGAAGATCGAGGGCGTCGGCAGCGACCGCCTGACCATCGAGGGCGTGGACAGCCTGCACGGCACCACCCATTCCATCCTGCCCGACCGTATCGAGGCCGGCACCTTCGCCTGCGCCGCAGCCATCACGGGGGGCGAGGTGCTGCTGGAAGGCACCCGGCTGGAGATTTTCGGCGCCGTCATCGCCAACCTGCGGGAAGCGGGCGTGGCCATGGTGCAGGAGGAAGGCGGCGTCCGCGCCAGCCGTCTGAACGGGCTGCACGGGGTGGATGCGGTGACGGAGCCCTTCCCCGGCTTCGCGACCGACATGCAGGCCCAGTTCATGGCGCTGATGTCGGTGGCCGAGGGCGCCTCGATGATCACCGAGACGATCTTCGAGAACCGCTTCATGCATGTGCCGGAGCTCTCCCGCATGGGTGCGCGCATCAACGCGCACGGCACCTCGGCCATCGTGCGCGGCGTGCCCAGGCTTTCCGGCGCGCCGGTGATGGCGACGGACCTGCGCGCTTCCGTCTCGCTCATCATCGCCGGGCTGGCGGCGCAGGGGGAGACGGTGGTCAACCGCGTCTACCACCTGGACCGCGGCTACGAGCAGGTCGAGCTGAAGCTGGCGGGCGTCGGCGCGGACATCGAACGGTTGCGGGGTTGACATGACTCCGACACGACCTGGGTGCTAGAACCTGCCATGGACCAGCCCATCAGTAATCCCGGCCTGGAAAAGGCCTACGCCCCCGACGCTCCTCTCGTCCTCGCCCTGCCCAAGGGCCGCATCCTGAAGGAGCTGGGACCGCTGCTGGCACGCAGTGGCATCGTCCCCGCCGCCGATTTCCATGACGAAGGCAGCCGCCGCCTGCGGTTCGAGACCAACAACCCGACGCTCGACGTGGTGCGGGTGCGGTCATTCGACGTCGCGACCTTCGTGGCCTTCGGCGCCGCGCAGATCGGCATCTGCGGCGCCGACGTGCTGATGGAATTCGACTACCCCGAGATCTACGCGCCGCTCGACCTCGGGATCGGCCGCTGCCGCGTCAGCGTGGCGGAGCCGGTGGCCGGCGCCGGGCGCCGCGAGAAATCCCGCCTCTCGCGCGTCGCCGTCGCCACCAAGTACCCTAATATCGCCCGCCGCCACTTCGCCGCCCAGGGTATCCAGGCGGAGGTGGTGCACCTGAACGGGGCGATGGAACTGGCACCCGCCCTCGGCCTCTCCAACCTCATCGTGGACCTGGTGCAGACCGGCTCCACCCTGAAGGCGAACGGGCTGGTGGAGACGGATGTGATCGCCCAGGTCACGTCCCGCCTCGTCGTGAACCGCACGGCGCTGAAGACCCGGCCGGAGGCGATCGGCGCCTGGCTGGCCCGCTTCCGCGCGGCGCTGGAGGCCGCATGATCCGCCTGGATACCACCGAGCCCGAGTTCGAGGCCGGCTTCGCCCGCCTGCTCGACATGGCGCGGGACACGACGACGCGGGTGGATGCGGTGGTGGCCGGCATCATCGCGGAAGTCCGCGCGGGCGGCGACGCGGCCCTGCTGGACCTGACCCAGCGCTTCGACCGCTGGCTGCCTTCCTCCGCCGGGGCGCTGCGCGTGACCGCTGCCGAGATTGAGGCCGCCCTGGCCGAATGCGACCCGGCGCTGCTCGCCGCCCTGGACCACGCCGCCACGCGGATCGAGGCCTTCCACCGGGCGCAGATGCCAGCCGACCTGGTGATGAACGACCCGGCCGGGCTGGTGCTCGGCATGCGTTGGGGCGCTATCGACGCGGTGGGCATTTATGTGCCGGGCGGCAAGGCCGCCTATCCTTCCTCCGTGCTGATGAACGCCATTCCGGCCCGGGTCGCCGGCGTGCGGCGGGTGGCCATGTGCGTGCCGACGCCCGATGGCGTGCTGAACCCGCTGGTGCTGGCCGCCGCCCACCGTGCCGGCGTCACGGAAATCTTCCGCCTCGGCGGGGCGCAGGCCATCGCGGCACTGGCCTGGGGCACCGCGAGCGTCGCGCCGGTGGACCGCGTGGCCGGCCCCGGCAATGCCTATGTCGCCGAGGCCAAGCGGCAGGTCTTCGGCAGGGTCGGCATCGATTCCATCGCCGGGCCGTCCGAGGTCGTGGTCATCGCCGACTGGGGCCAGGACCCGGCCCGCGTGGCGATGGACCTGCTGGCCCAGGCCGAGCACGACGAAAGCGCCCAGGCCATCCTGATCACCGACAGCGCCACCCAAGCCGGCGCGGTGGAACGGGCGGTGGAAGAGGCGTTGAAGACCCTGCCCCGCGCCGCCATCGCGCGTGAGAGCTGGGCCCGCAACGGCGCCATCATCCTGACCCGCAGCCTGGAAGAGGCCGCCGCCCTGACCGACCGGCTGGCGCCCGAGCACCTGGAGCTGCTGGTGGAGGAACCCCGCCCCCTCTTCGCCCGCATCCGCCATGCCGGCGCGGCTTTCCTCGGCGGCTACTGCCCGGAGGCGCTGGGCGATTATATCGCCGGCCCCAACCACGTCCTGCCCACCGGCCGCACCGCGCGCTTCGCCTCGGGCCTCTCGGTCTTCGACTTCCTGAAGCGCACCACCTGGATCGAGGCCGAGCAGCGGGGGCTGGAAGCGATCGGCCCCGATGCCGTGCGGCTGGCGGAAGCCGAGGGCCTCACCGCCCATGCCGCCAGCATCGCGATGCGCCTGCCCGCCAAGCCCGCTGCTTGAAAGTCGCTCCTTGAGAGCCTGTCCTTGACCGGGGGCCTCGGCGCCATCATGTTCTGCCCGCGAATTTCCGGCGCATACCCGCGGCGGTCCCTGCGCCATGCCCGCTTGGCAAGCACTAGAACTCCACGCCACAACCCTATGCCCATTCACGGCAATAAAGAGGTCTGATGTCAAAAGAAGATATGATTGAGTTCAGCGGCCAGGTCGTTGAACTGCTGCCCAACGCGATGTTCCGCGTCAAGCTCGACAACGAGCACATGGTCCTGGCCCATACCAGCGGTAAGATGCGCAAGAACCGCATCCGCGTGCTGGCCGGCGACCGCGTCAATGTCGAGATGACTCCCTACGACCTGACCAAGGGCCGTATCACCTTCCGCTTCAAGTAACGTGACCTTGGCTGAACGCCCGCCCCTGGTGCTGGCCAGCGGCAGCCCGCGCCGGGTGGACCTGCTGGCGCGCATCGGCATCGTGCCGGACCGCATCCTGCCTTCCGACATCGACGAGACACCGTTGAAGGACGAGTTGCCACGGCTGCTCGCCTCCAGGCTGTCGCGTGCCAAGGCCGCCGCCGTGGTGCCCATGGCGCCGGGCTGCCTGGTGCTGGCCGCCGATACGGTGGTGGGCGTCGGCCGCCGCGTCCTGCCCAAGGCGGAGACCGAAGCCGAGGCACGCGCCTGCCTCGCCATGCTCTCCGGCCGGCGGCACCGCGTGCATACCGGCGTGGCCCTTGCGGTGCCCGATGGCCGCGTGCTGACCCGGCTGGTGGAGAGCATCGTCACCTTCCAGCGGCTGACGCAGCAGCAGATCGACGCCTACATCGCCGGCGGCGAATGGCGGGGCAAGGCAGGCGGCTATGCCCTTCACCAGTCGGCCGAGGCTTTCGTGCGCTTCCTCTCCGGCAGCCATTCCAACGTGGTGGGCCTGCCGCTCTATGAGACCGCGCAGTTGTTGCGGGGTGTCGGCTGGCTGCGCCCCTGATTCCTCCGGCGGTCATTCTCGTCAGCGTCTCCCCCGGGGAGCAGCGCACCGCGCTGCTGCTGGAGGACCGGCTGGAGGCCGCCTTCATCGAGCGGCCGGCCCGCCCCGACGGCCTGGGCGACCTGCATCTGGGCCGCCTCTCCGCCCGTGCCCCGGCCATGGCCGGTGCTTTTGTCGCCCTGGTGGGCGGCGTCACCGGTTTCCTGCCCGATTCCTCCGGCGCCAAGGGCCGCACGGAGGGCGAATGGCTGCGCGTGGCCGTCACCCGCGCGGCCCAGGGCGGCAAAGGCCCAAGGCTTGCCCTGAGCCCGCCACCGGAGCCGCTGTCAGGCCCGCCACGCCTGCTGGCCCGTGGGCCGGATGCACCCTTGCGACTGGCCGGCCAATACCCCGATGCCCTGCTGCGCACCGACAGCCCCGCCAGCGCTGCCCGCCTGCGCGCGGCCCTGGGCGCCAGGCGCGTCACGCTCTCCACTGCCCCTGTCTTCGACGACACGCTGGAAGCCGCTTTCGACGAACTGGCGGGGCCAGAGGTGCCGTTGCCGGGTGGGGGAAGGCTGACCATCCACCCCACGCCGGCGCTGGTCGCCATTGATATCGATTCGGGCAGCCTGGCGGGCGGGCGCGATGCCGACGCGCATCTGGCACTGAACCGCGCCGCCCTGGCCCAGGCCGCCCGGCAGATCCGCCTGCGCCACCTGGCCGGCGCCATCCTGGTCGACATGGCCGGTATGCCCATTGCCCGCCGCAAGGCGCTGCTGCCCGCCCTGCAGGACGCGGCCCGTGCGGACCCCCACCTGCGCGTGGTGGGCCTGACCGGGTTGGGACTGATCGAGTTGCAGCGGCGCCGCGTCCTGGCCCCGCTGCACGAGGTGCTGGGCCAGCCGCCCTCCGCCCTGACCCGGGGCTTGGCCGCCCTGCGGCGCGGCCTGCGGCAGGCGGCGGCGCGGCCGGGCGCGAAGCTGGTGCTGACGGCCCATCCCGCCATCTGGTC
>JAQGHX010000088.1 GCA_028288745.1 Roseomonas sp.
GCGCTCGGCCAGGGCGCGGCCCCGAGCCGCGCCCCCGCCGGTTATGTGCGCGCCCTGTTCGACCAGTACGCGCCCCGCTTCGACAGTGAGCTGACCGGCCGCCTCGGCTACCGCACGCCGGAACTGCTGGCGGCGCTGCTGGCCGAGGCCGGCGTGGCGGCGGATGGCAGCCGTGACGTGCTGGACCTCGGCTGCGGCACCGGCCTGTCGGGCGTGGTGCTGGCGCCTTTCGCGAGGCGGCTGGAAGGGCTGGACCTCTCGCCCCGCATGCTGGACGGCGCGCGGGCGCGCGGCCTCTACCACGCGCTGCACGAGGCCGATCTGATGGAATTCCTGCCCCGCCGGCCGGGCGCCTGGGGGCTGGTGGCGGCGGCGGACGTGCTGAACTACCTGGGCGACCTCTCGCCCGTGCTGCCGTTGCTCGCGGCGGCGCTGGCCCCGAGCGGCATCGCCGCCTTCAGCGTGGAGCTGGGGGAGGAGGCGCCCTGCGCCCTCGGCCCCGACCTGCGCTACCGCCACCAGCCGGCGCATCTGCGCGGCCTTGTCGCGGCCTCCGGCCTCACGGTGCTGGCGGAGCGCGAGGCGGTGCTGCGGCAGGAGAAGGGGCAGCCGGTGGCGGGCTGCCTCTGGGTGCTCCGCCGGGCCTGACCTCGGCGGCCGCGATGCGCCCCAGGGCGTCACCTTCCGTTAACGATCATCACCGACATTGGGGCACCGCATGACGCGGCGGCGCACGGGCCGCATTGCCCGCCGGAAAAGGAGCCACCGATGCCGAGACAGGTTCAGCCCGGCGCCCGGGCGGGACGGGCGGGACTATCGCCGCTGGCGGCCGCGCCCGTCCCGCCGGCATCGCCCCGCCGTGGCCGGAAGGCGCGGCCGGCATGACCAACCTCGTCCTCGAACTGCGCCATGGCGACATGCTGATCGTCAATGGCGCGCCCATCCGCTTCCGCAACCGCGCGCGGATCGAGCTGACCAGCCGCGCGCGCTTCCTGTTCGGCAAGCAGATCATGGCGGCGGAGGAAGCGACGACCCCCGCCCGCCGCATCTATTTCGCGCTGCAGACCGCCTATATCGGCCATGACGCGGAGCGGGAGGGCGGGCTGGTGCTGGCCCGCGCGCTGGTGGCGGATTACCGGGACTCGGCCGCGGCGGAGACGGCGAAGGCGCTGATGGCGCAGGCCCTGGCGGCGGCCGAGGCCGATGAAAGCTACCAGGCGCTGAAGCTGACGCGCCGGGTGATGCGGCAGGAGGATGCGCTGCCCGGCCCGCCCGTCGCGGTGCCGCATGACGCCGCGTGACGCCAGGGCCTGCGAGGCGGCGCTTTTTCATGCCCTTGGTCTGATGCTGGCGCGCGTGGCGGGCGGTGGGGCTACCCGGATGGAGGTGTCTGGGGCGGTATCGCGGCTGTGGCGGGCGGTGGGCGCGGCCCTGGCGAAGCCAGATTGCGCGCTGCCGGCAGGGCCGAGGGCCAGTCTGGCGCGGCTCGGCCAAGCCGTGCTGGGGGAGCTGGAGGCCGCCAGCCCCGACTGGACCCGCTTGGCGGCGGTGCATGAACAGGTGGCCGGGGCATTGGCGCCCCGCCACTGATGCGGCACCGCAACCATTCCAAACTTGAAGGCCCGCCGGGATGAGCCTATAAATCCAGTGGGACCAGTTGCGATCAATTCTCAATTGAATCGCAACTTAGGAGAATATGGATGGGCACCGACTTCAGCCACATCTCGCGCCGTTGCGAGCGCGCGGTGGTGACGGCGTATCGCGAACTGCGCGAGACGGGGAATGACGACCTTTCCTCGTTCCGGGCCTGTACGGCGTTGTACCGGATCCACCACCCCGAGGCCTCGGTGAACGAAGCGCGGCGGCTGGTCTCCGAATGGATCGATCATCATCTGGTGCGGGGCGAGACCGGCCCGACCGATGGCTGCGAATGCCCCTGAACGGGCTTCGCCACGGGATGTGAAAAAGGGCCGCCCCTGCCAGGGCGGCCCTTTTTCGTGGTGGAGGCCGGTATTTTCGTGGCGGGGCCTGTGCGGGGGCGCCTCAGCGCCGCCCGACCTCCGGGTTGAAGCGCACATCCGGGCGGGCCAGGCCGCCGGCGATGCCGACCGGCGTGCCGTCCGCCCGCCAGCAGGCAGCACCTTCCAGCACGCCGCCGGGCAGGAAGCGGATGGCGCCCATGCCGCCGCCGATGTGCCGGGGGCGCGCCACCGCGTGGCCCAGCGCCACCAGCCCGGCCTCGGCGGCTGCGGAAATACTGGGCTCCAGTTCCAGTGTATGGCCCTGGGTCCAGATACGCGGCGCTTCCACCGCATCCTGCAGCGACATGCCATGGTCGATCAGGTTGATGATCGCCTGCATGGCCGAGCCGAAGATGCGCAGCCCCCCCGGCAGGCCCAGCGCGAAGGCCGGCTTGCCGTCGCGCAGCACGATGGAAGGCGCCATGGAGGTGAAGACCCGCTTGCCCGGTGCCACGGACAGCGCCGTGCCCGGGTGCGGGTCGAAGTTGAACATATAGTTGTTCGCGATCAGCCCGGTGCCGGGGATGGAGAAGCGCGCGCCGAACAGGCTGTTGATGGTCTGGGTGGTGGCGACCACGTTGCCCAGCGAATCGGCCACCGTGACATGGGTGGTATTGGCCGACTCGGCCGGCGGTACACCCGGCGCCCAGTCCTGCGCCGCATCCCGCCTCAGCAGGGCGCGCCGTTCATCGGCGTAGGCCTTCGAGGTCAGCCGCTCCACCGGGACATTCACGAAGGCGGGGTCGGCGGTGGCGACGGCGCGGTCGGCGAAGGCCAGCTTCAGCGACTCGGCCAGCAGGTGGATGGTCTCGGCGGTGCCGGAGCCGAGCGCGCCGAGGTCGAACCCTTCCAGCACGTTCAGCATCTGCGTCATGTGCACGCCGGAGGATGCCGGCGGCGGCGGCGCCAGCACCTCGTAGCCACGATAGGTGCCGCGGATCGGCTCCCGCTCGACCACCGCGAAGGCGTCCAGGTCGGCCATGGTGATCAGCCCGCCACTGGCCGCCATATGGGCTGCCAGCGCCCGGCCCAGCTCGCCGCCATACAGCGCCTTGGGGCCTTCCCGCGCGATCAGCTTCAGCGATTCGGCCAGCGCCGGCTGGGTCAGCAGGGTGCCGGGGGCCGGTATCTCGCCGCCCGGGAGGAAGGTGGCGGCGAGGTCAGGGTCGCGCGCCAGGTCCATCTTCGCGTCGCCGATGGCGCCGGCGAGGTAGGCGGTGACGCGGAACCCGTCGGCGGCAGCGCGGATGGCGGGGCGCAGCACCTCGGCCAGGGGCAGGGTGCCATGCTCGGCCAGGGCCTTGCACCAGCCGGCCAGGGCGCCGGGCACGGCCATGGCGAGCACGCCGATATTATTCTCGCGCCCCACCGTCTCCTGGTAGTCGGGCAGAGTGTCGCTGATGGGGCGGTACATGTCGGGCCGTGCCGCCGCCGGGGCGGTGGAGAGGCCGTCCAGCACCAGGTGCCGCCCATCCGCCAGCCGGATATGCGCGACGCCGCCGCCGAGCGGCCCCACCATCATCGGCTCGACCACTGTCAGGGTGAACAGGGCGGCGATGGCGGCGTCGATCGCGTTGCCGCCCGCCAGCAGCATTTCCGCGCCGGCCGAGGAAGCGACGGGATGGTTGGTCACCACCATGCCCTTGCTGCCCTGCGCCGGCTGCTTCTCACAGGCGAAAGGGCTGCCGGCGCGGTCCTGCCAGGGGGTCATGCTGCGTATCCTTCAAGGGTGGCGCCGGGGGCGCGGGACATTCTGATGAGGCGGGGGCGGGATGGCGGGGGGCGGGCGGGCGTACCCGGCCCGGCCATGCGGGGGTTCAGGCGGGGCGCGACCTGGGGTAATGGCGGGTGGCCGGGGGGCGCGGCGGGTAAACGGGCGGCGGGGGCAAGGCGTCTGGCTCCAGCTTGGCGGATGGTGGCGGGCAGGCTCGCCCCAGCGGGCGGGATTGTCCAGACGCGTGCCGGAAGTGGCCGGCAGGCGAAACAGCTGCAAAAGCGGCGGTGCCCGGCTGGCGTTCGGCGCGCAACTGCGGCTGAG
>JAQGHX010000099.1 GCA_028288745.1 Roseomonas sp.
TGGCGGCCCCGGTGGCAACGCCGCTGGCGGCAGGCCCGTGGTCGCGCCCCACCGCGCCCCGCCCGCGCCGCAGCCCCTGGGGGTAGGGCGGCCGGTCGCGACGGTGACGAAGCCCGGTATCGGCCAGACCCGGAATCGACCAAGCCCAAATCGACCAAGCCCAAATCGACCCATCCAAGGGGTGTGTCGCGGCCCCGGCCACAGCGAATCGGCGGTGGCCCTTCATCGCTGCAGGGTGACGCGACCGGGCCCGGAAGCGCCCACAGCCGATTTCGGGCCGGGCGTTTCTGGCCTATGCTGGCGTCAGGGCGGACTGCCGCCGCCAGAAGCGCCCCCTACGGGAGAATACCATGCGCCGCCGCGTCCTGCTCGCTGCCCCGCTGATCGCCGCGCCCCTGCTGCTGCCGGCGGTGCCGGCCTCCGCCCAGCCCGCCGGGGTGGTGCTGGAGGAATTCCTGGTGCCCTCAGGCGCCGGCATCCAGCTCTACCTGCGCAACAAGCGGCAGGAGGGGGCGACGGCGGCGCGGGCGGACCGCGTGGTGCTCTGCGTCCATAACGGCACCTTCCCGGCCAGCACCAGCTTCGACCTGCCGGCAGGCGGCGTATCCTGGATGGACTACATGGCGGGGCGCGGCTTCGATGTGTGGTGCCTGGACCTGCGCAATTACGGCCGCTCGACGCGGGAGGCCGCGATGGCGCAGCCGCCGGCCGGGGCGCCGCTGACCCGTGGCCAGGACGCGCTCGCCGATATCGCCGCCGCGGCCGCCTTCATCCGCGAGAAGCGGGGCGTGCCCAAGCTGGTGCATCTGGGCTGGGGCTGGGGCGCCGGGCTGATGGCGCGCTTCGCCACGGAGAACGCCTCACTGGTGGACCGCCTGGTGCTCTACGCGCCGGAATGGCTGCGCCAGGGCGCGGCGCCGGCCTCGACGGCCGCGACAGCCTCGACGGCCGGCACCAATGGCGCCGGCGCGGCCCCGCCCCTGCCATCCTACCGCAGCCTGACCCGGGCCGAGGTGCGGGCGCGCTGGGTGGAAGGCGTGCCGGACAACCGCCGCGCCGCGCTGTTCCCGGCCGGCTGGTACGAGCACTGGGCCGACACCACCTTCGCCGCCGACCCGGAAGGGGCCCGGCAGGTGCCGTCCGTCCTGCGGGTGCCGAATGGCCCGCTGGCCGACGCGGCGGCCTTCTGGGATGCCGGCAGATCCTTCTACGAATCGGCCCGCATCACTGTGCCGACGCTGGTCACGCTGGGCGAATGGGACCGCGAGGCGCCGCCGGCCCAGGCCCTGGCGCTGTTCCAGTCCATGACGGCGGCGCCCGCCAAGCGCTTGTCATTGCTCGGGGAGGGTACCCATGGCATCATGCTGGAACGCAATCGCGGGGCGTTGTTCCAGGCCGTTCAGGTTTTCCTGGAAGAAGCCCTGACCACCTGAGAGATCGAAAGTTCGTGTCCGGGTTGCAGCAGCGCCTGCATGAGCCTAGATAGACGACGTCGACTGATTTGGTTTGGCTGTGCAAACGTGCCCGGCCGTGCGTGCATCGTGCTTGGTGCTCGTCCCACAGGTTGATCCGTCGTGCATGTCGTGCGGCGGCAAAACTAGTTTCATGGAGCACCCCGATGTCTGTCGGTACCGTCAAGTGGTTCAATTCGACCAAGGGCTTTGGTTTCATTCAGCCGGAAGACGGCTCGAAGGATGTGTTCGTGCACATCTCCGACGTGCAGCGTGCCGGCCTCCAGGGCCTGAACGAAGGCGAGCGCGTTGAGTTCGAGCTGCAGCGCGGCAAGGAAGGCAAGGTTTCCGCCTCCAACCTCCGCCGCCTCTGAGCGGAATCAGGGCTGCGCGCGCTCCGGCGTGCGCGGCCCGTCCCCATTCGGCCTGCCCGATTCATTGGGCATGGCTGGTGGGTGGAGCGGCCTGTGGGCCGGCCCAATGACCCTGGACGCGTCCCGATCCGCTTTATCCGGTCGCGCGCCCCTCGGCCCCATCCGGCCCGCGAGCATCCCAGACACCATTTAGACGGGAGCAGCGTCCCATGGCACGGATCCCCAATTACGGCCAGCAACGGGCCGAGCGGAACCGCAGCAAGCAGGCCAAGGCCGAAGCGAAGCAGCGGGAACGCGACCAGCGCAAGACCGAGCGTTCGCCCACTGAGGGTGAGCCCGGCGAGGGTGAGTCCGGCGAAGGCACCGCGCAGGATGCCGGCGACCAGGACCTGGACAGCCAGGGTTCCGGCGGCCAGCCCTCTGCCTCCCTTCCCTCCGACGAGCAGAAGTAACGGCCGTCCTCCTCGCGGGGCGGCAGGAGTTTTCCTATGGCCGCCAAGCAGCGGAATACCGGCACCTATGTGCTGTTCGACGTGATCTATGCCGATGGCTCCCGCCGCTCCAACCGCAAGGTCCCGGCGGAGCTGTTGGGGGGGCTGGATGGCGATGAGCCCGCCCGCACCCTGATCGAGAGCCAGGACGAAGAGATCGCCAAGGCGTCGGGCAACCCGCGCCAGGGCATCACCGCGCTGATGCGCACGCCCCTCCCCAAGGCGCCGCCCAAGCCATCCAAGACCCGCTGACGGCGTTCTTCCCTCGCCCGGTTTCGACTCTGCCCGGTTTCGCCCCTGGTTGACAGCCGGCGGACCCGGGCGGAGTCTCCTGGTGGGAGAAGAGGACGGACGCCCAATGGACCAGACCAAGAAGCACTTCAAGCTTCGTAGCCAGCGTTGGTTCGACGACCCGGAAGACCCGGGCATGACCGCGCTGTATATCGAGCGTTTCCTGAATTTCGGCATGACGCGCGGCGAGTTGCAGTCGGGCAAGCCGATCATCGGCATCGCCCAGACCGGCAGCGACATCGCCCCCTGCAACCGCCACCACCTGGCGCTCGCCGAGCGTGTGAGGGCAGGCATCCGCGATGCCGGCGGCATTCCCCTCGAATTCCCGATCCATCCCGTGCAGGAGACCGGCAAGCGCCCGACCGCGGCGCTGGACCGGAATCTGGCCTATCTCTCGCTGGTCGAGGTCCTGCACGGATATCCGCTGGACGGCGTGGTGCTGACCACGGGCTGCGACAAGACCACCCCCGCCTGCCTGATGGGCGCCGCCACGGTCAATATCCCGGCGCTGGTGCTCTCTGGCGGCCCGATGCTGGACGGGCACTGGAAGGGCCGCCTCTCCGGCTCCGGCACCATTGTCTGGGAGGCGCGCAAGCAGCTCGCCGCCGGCGAGATCAACTACGACGGCTTCATGCAGATGGTGGCGAGTTCCGCGACCTCCGTCGGCCATTGCAACACCATGGGGACCGCCCTCTCCATGAACTCGCTGGCCGAGGCGCTAGGCATGTCGCTGCCCGGCTGCGCCGCCATCCCCGCCGCTTATCGCGAGCGCGCGCAGATGGCCCATGCCACCGGCATGCGTATCGTGGACATGGTGCGCGAGAACCTGCGCCCCTCCGACATCATGACGCGCGAGGCTTTCGAGAATACCATCGTGCTGGCCAGCGCCATCGGCGCCAGTTCCAACTGCCCGCCGCATCTGGTTGCCATCGCCCGCCACATGGGCGTGGAGCTCACCACCGAGGACTGGCAGACCGTCGGCTCCGATGTCCCGCTGCTGGTGGATTGCCAGCCCGCCGGGCGCTTCCTGGGCGAGGCCTTCTACCGTGGCGGCGGCGTGCAGGCGGTGATGAAAGAACTGCTGGACGCCGGCAAGCTGCATGGCGGCGTGAAGACCGTCACCGGCAGGACGCTGGCCGAGGATCTCGCTTCGGCCCCGCTGCCGGACCGCGAGGTGATCCGCGCCTATGACAAGCCCATGAAGGAACAGGCGGGCTTTGTCGTCCTCTCCGGCAACCTGTTCGACAGCGCGGTCATGAAGGTCAGCGTCATCGACCCCGATTTCCGCAGGCGCTTCCTGTCCAACCCAGAGGACGTGTTCGAGGGCAAGGTCATCGTCTTCGAGGGGCCGGAGGATTACCACGACCGCATCGAGGACCCGGACCTGGGCGTGGACGAGCATACCGTGCTGGTCATCCGCAATTGCGGCCCCGTGGGCTACCCCGGCAGCGCCGAGGTGGTGAACATGCAGCCGCCGGCCGCGATGATCAAAGCCGGTATCGACGCCCTGCCGACCATGGGCGATGGCCGGCAGAGCGGCACGTCCGCCTCCCCCTCCATCCTCAATATCTCGCCCGAGGCGGCGGTCGGTGGCGGCCTGGCGCTGATGCGATCGGGCGACCCGATCCGCATCAACCTGAAGACCCGCAAGGTCGACCTGTTGATCCCGGAGGAGGAGATGGCCGCCCGCCGCGCCGCCTGGACGCCGCCCAAGCTGCTGCACAAGACGCCGTGGGAGGAGATCTACCGTTCCATGGTCGGGCAACTCGGCACCGGCGGCTGCCTGGAGCCGGCGACGCTGTATCTCAACATCCTGGAAACCCGGGGCGAGAGCCGGCACAATCACTGAGGGCGCATTGCCTGTCCGGCAACGCGCTGTAAGGCGGCTGGATTGCGTCGGGCCGGGTCGCGAGGCCGGGGGAAGCCCTTCCCCCGGACCCTCATCGTCTGTCCCCGGGTCCGGGCGCCGCCAAGGCACGCGCCGGTCCGGGGAAGAAGGATGGGGCCTGGGGGAATGCCTCCCCGGTCTTGCCGGCTCCGGCCCGCCGTCGTGACATGCCCGCTGTCGTGACATGAAGGGGAAGATCGATGGCCGGAAGGCTGCAGGGTAAGCGTTGCTTCGTCACCGCGGCGGGGCAGGGGATCGGGCGCGCCACGGCGCTGGCCTATGCGCGGGAAGGGGCCAGCGTCGTCGCCACCGACCGCGATGCCGGCAAGCTGGCGGGGCTGGCCGAGGCCGGCATCACCGCGCTGGCGCTGGACGTGCTGGACGACGCCGCCGTCGCCGCCGCCATCACCACGCACGGCCCCTTCGACGTGCTGTTCAACTGCGCCGGCTTCGTGCACCAGAACACCGCGGAAAGCTGCACCGACGACGAATGGAACTTCGCCTTCGCCCTGAATGTCAGGGCGCAGTGGAAAACCATCCAGGCGGCGCTGCCCGGCATGTTGGCGCAGGGCGGCGGCGCGATCGTCAACATGGCCTCCGCCGCCGGGTCGGTGAAGGGCGTCGCCAACCGCTTCGTCTACGCCACCACCAAGGCCGCCGTGGTCGGGCTGACCAAAAGCGTCGCGGCCGATTATGTCACCAAGGGCATCCGCTGCAACTGCGTCTGCCCCGGCACGGTGGATACCCCCTCGCTGGGCGAGCGCATCGCGGCCAATGCCGATGCCGCCGGCGGCCTGGACGCGGCGCGCGCCGCCTTCGTCGGGCGGCAGGCCATGGGGCGCCTGGCCACGGCGCCGGAAATCGCGGAACTGGTGCTGTATCTCTCGGCGCCGGAAAGCGCCTTCGTCACGGCCCAGGCCGTCATCATCGATGGCGGCTGGACCAACTGAACGGCTTCCGCCGTCATCGGCGGCGGCTGGACCCACTAAATTTCGTTAGGGAACGCTGAACCATGAAGCTGCTCCGTTTCGGCCCCCCGGGCCAGGAAAAGCCGGGCCTGCTCGATGCCCAGGGCACGATCCGCGACCTCTCCGGCGTGCTGGCCGATTTCTCGGGCGAGGCGCTTTCCCCGGCCGGGCTCGCCAGGCTGGCGGCGCTGGACGCGGCGTCATTGCCGGCGGTGTCCGGCGACCCGCGCATCGGCGCGCCGGTCGCGCATATGAAGAACTTCGTGTGCATCGGCCTGAACTACGCCGACCACGCGGCCGAGACGGGTTCCGCCATCCCGAAGGAGCCCATCATCTTCCTGAAGTCGCTCGGCGCGCTCGGCGGCCCGAATGACGACGTGGAGATCCCGAAGGGCAGCCAGAAGACCGACTGGGAAGTCGAACTGGCCATCATCATCGGCACCCGCGCCAAGAACGTGTCGGAAGCCGATGCGCTGGACTACGTGGCCGGCTACGCCGTCTGCAACGACGTGTCCGAGCGGGAATTCCAGATCGAGCGTGGCGGCACCTGGGACAAGGGCAAGGGCTGCGACACCTTCGGCCCGCTCGGCCCCTGGCTGGTGACCAAGGACGAGGTGCCGGACCCGCAGGATCTGGCGATGTTCTGCGAGGTCGATGGCCACCGCTACCAGCACGGCTCCACCCGCACGATGATCTTCGGCGTGACGAAGGTGGTGTCCTACGTCTCGCAGTTCATCACGCTGCATCCGGGCGATGTCATCACCACCGGCACGCCGCCGGGCGTCGGCATGGGGCAGAAGCCGCCGGTCTACCTGAAGCCGGGCCAGACCATCCACCTCGGCATCGCGGGGCTGGGCGAGCAGACGCAGAAGACCGTCGCGGGCTGAGGGAGCAGGCGGGGGGAAGATCTCCCCTGTCTGGGCCTCAGATCAAATGAAAAAGCCTGGGGAAGGAATTTCCCAGGCTTTTCTTTTTTCTCCGAACGGGCGGCGGTAGAGCGTGACCGCTTCAGGTGGAAGCACCGCACTTTGGCGGAACCGGCGCGCGGGCGTGGCCTTTCACCCTGTGACCGCAGCAGGAGCCACCCGCATGGCCGCCTACAGGAAACAGGATTTCCCCGTCTCGCAGATCCGCCGGCTGATCGAGCCGGGGCCTATCGTGCTGGTCTCGTCCCGTTGGAAGGAAAAGGCCAACATCATGACGATGGGCTGGCATTGCGTGATGGAATTCTCGCCCTCGCTGATCGGCTGCGTCATCGCCGGCGGCAACCACAGTTTCGGGATGGTCCGCCGCTCGCGCGAATGCGTCATCAACATCCCCGAGGTGGCGATGGCCGAGACGGTGACGCGCATCGGCAATTGCTCCGGCGCCACGGTGGACAAGTTCACCGCCTTCGGCCTGACGGCAGTCGCCGCCGAACAGGTCGGGGCTCCGCTGATCGCCGAATGCCATACCAGCCTGGAATGCCGGCTGTTCGACATGGCCCTGGTGCGGAAATACAATTTCTTCATCTGGGAGGTGGTGAAGGCCCATGTGGCCCGCACGCCCAAAGTGCCGCGCACCATCCATTACCGCGGGGAAGGTGCCTTCACGGTGTCCGGCGAAAACCTGAACCTGAAGCGGCTGTTCCGGCCGGATTACCTGTGAAGGCCGGGGGAGGATAAAGGCCGGGGGAAGGATTTCCCCCGCCTCCGGCCCTGTCGCGCCCGCCGGCCTATTTCACCCGGTTCTCGATCAGGTCCTCCACCACCGTCGGGTCCGCCAGGGTGGACGTATCCCCCAGCGATCCCGTCTCGTTCGCCGCGATCTTGCGCAGGATGCGGCGCATGATCTTGCCGGAGCGCGTCTTCGGCAGCCCCGGTGCCCACTGGATGGCATCCGGGCTGGCGATCGCCCCGATCTCCTTGCGCACCCAGGCCACCAGTTCCTTCTTCAGCGCATCGCTCGGCTCCTCGCCGGTCTTCAGCGTGACATAGGCATAGATGCCCTGGCCCTTGATGTCGTGCGGCATGCCGACAACGGCGGCTTCCGCCACCTTGGGGTGGGCGACCAGGGCGCTCTCGATCTCGGCCGTGCCCATGCGGTGGCCGGAGACGTTCAGCACGTCGTCGATGCGGCCGGTGATCCAGTAATAGCCATCCGCGTCCCGCCGCGCGCCGTCGCCCGAGAAGTACTTGCCCGGGAAGGTCGAGAAGTAGGTTTGAATAAAACGCTCGTGGTCGCGGAAGAGGGTGCGCATCTGGCCCGGCCAGGAATCCAGAATCACGAGGTTCCCTTCCACCGGGCCCTCCAGGATCTTGCCCTCGCCATCCACCAGCGCCGGCCGCACGCCGGGCAGCGGCAGGGTGGCGGAGCCGGGCTTGAGGTCCACGGCGGCGGGAAGCGGGGAGATCATGATGCCGCCCGTCTCGGTCTGCCACCAGGTATCCACGATGGGGCAGCGCCCGTCGCCCACCACGCGGTAGTACCAGAGCCAGGCCTCGGGGTTGATCGGCTCGCCCACGCTGCCCAGCACCCGCAGGGACGCGCGCGATGTCTTCTTCACCGGCGCGTCGCCATCGCGCATCAGCGCGCGGATGGCGGTGGGCGCGGTGTAGAAGATATTGACCTTGTGCTTGTCGATGACCCGCCAGAAGCGCGAATTGTCGGGGTAGCTCGGCACGCCCTCGAACATCAGGGTCGTGGCGCCGTTCGCCAGCGGGCCATAGACAATGTAGCTGTGGCCGGTCACCCAGCCGACATCGGCGGTGCACCAGTAGATCTCGCCGGGGCGGTAATCGAAGACCAGTTCATGCGTGTAGCTGGCCCAGACCAGATAGCCGCCGGTGGTGTGCAGCACGCCTTTCGGCTTGCCGGTGGAGCCGCTGGTGTAGAGGATGAACAGCGGGTCCTCGGCGTTCATCGGCTCCGGCGCGCAATCGGCGGGGGCCGCTTCCGTCACCTCGTGGTACCAGTGGTCGCGCCCTGCCTGCATGGGCACGTCGCCGCCGGTATTCCTCACCACGATAACATTTTTCACGCCGGGGGCGGCTTTCAGCGCCTCGTCGGAATTGGTCTTCAGCGCCACGCGGCGGCCGCCGCGGCGGCCTTCGTCGGCGGTGATCAGCAGGGCGCTCTCGCAATCCACCAGCCGGCTGGAGAGGCTGTCCGGGCTGAAGCCGCCGAAGACGATGGAATGCACCGCGCCGATGCGCGCGCAGGCCAGCATCGCCACCGCCGATTCGACGATCATGGGCAGGTAGAGCGTGACGCGGTCACCCTTCTTCACCCCCAGCGCCTTCATGGCATTGGCCAGGCGGCAGACGCGGGCATGCAGGTCGCGATAGGTGACGCGGGCGTCGCTGGACGGGTCGTCGCCTTCCCAGATGATGGCGGTCTGGTCGCCCCTGGTCTCCAGGTGCCGGTCGAGGCAGGAGACGGAGGCATTCAGCACCCCGTCCTCGAACCACTTGATCTGCACGTCGCCCTCGAAGGAGGCGTTTTTGATTTTGGTGGGCGGCGTCATCCAGGCGATGCGCCGGGCTTCCTCGCGCCAGAAGCCGTCGGGGTCGCGGGCCGCCTGTTCGGTCATCGCCGCATGGCGGGCCGCGCTCATCGCGCTGCCCTGGGCAATCTCCGGCTTCACCGTGATCCGCGTGTGGTCTGTCATGCTCGTGTCCCCCCGCTGGGCTGTTTTTAGCGCTTCTGAGCCAGATGCCATGTTGTCCATGGCCGCCGTCAAGGGAAGGGCCGTCGCCGCGCCGCGCCATCGGCCGGGGTGAAAGGCCGGCCGGGGGCAGGGCGGGTGCAGGGCGGGCCCGCCGCCCAGGCCGTTTTCCCGGCCTGTTTTCGCCCACCACGGCCCCAGATTGGATTTTCGTTCCGGGTTGCAGCCTGACGGAAACTTTTAGCCGCGCTGTTTCGTCTGTTCCCACTACGTGCGGCCGTCAGGGCATCCTAGACTGGATGCGCCTGATCCAGCGGCGGCGCTTCGGTCATACGGGGGGAAACAAAACATCATGCCAGCAGGACACCGCCAACCATGTCGCTGAGGCCGCAGCAGCACAGCCACGCCCCCCTCGCCCGCCACGCCATGGCCTATGTTCTGGCCGGTGGCCGCGGCACCCGGCTGATGGAACTGACCGAGCGGCGGGTGAAGCCCGCCGTTTTCTTTGGCGCCAAGTCCCGCATCATCGATTTCGCGCTGTCCAACGCGCTGAATTCCGGCATCCGGCGCATCGGGGTCGCGACGCAGTACAAGGCGCACAGCCTGATCCGCCACATGCAGCGCGGCTGGAATTTCATGCGCGCCGAGCGCAATGAGAGCTTCGACATCCTGCCCGCCAGCCAGCGCGTGGCGGAAAGCGGCTGGTATTCGGGCACCGCCGACGCCGTGTACCAGAACCTCGACATCATCGAGGCCTATGGCCCCCGCTACATGGTCGTGCTGGCCGGCGACCACGTCTACAAAATGGATTACGAGCTGATGCTGCAGCAGCACGAATCCTCCGGCGCCGACGTCACCGTGGGCTGCATCGAGGTGCCGCGCATGGAGGCCACCGGCTTCGGCGTGATGCATGTGGACGGGAACGATCGCATCGTCTCCTTCCTGGAGAAGCCCGCCGACCCGCCAGGCATGCCGGACCGGCCCGACATGGCGCTGGCCAGCATGGGCATCTATGTCTTCAGCACCGCCTTGCTGGCCGCCGAATTGCGACGCGACGCGGCGGACCCTGCCTCCAGTCACGATTTCGGCAAGGACCTGGTGCCTCACCTCGTGCGGAACGGCCATGCGGTGGCGCACCGCTTCACCTCCTCCTGCGTCACCTCGGGCGCGGAGGCCGAGGCTTATTGGCGCGATGTCGGCACGGTCGATGCCTATTGGCAGGCGAATATCGACCTGACCGACGTGGTGCCCTCGCTCGACCTCTACGACCGCAATTGGCCGATCTGGACCTATAGCGAGGTCACGCCCCCCGCCAAATTCGTCTTCAACGACGATGGCCGGCGGGGTTCGGCGGTGGATTCGCTGGTGTCCGGCGGCTGCATCGTCTCCGGCTCGCAGGTGTCGCGCTCAGTGCTCTGCAGCAATGTGCGGGTGCATTCCTTCTGCGACCTTCAGGGCGCGGTGCTGCTGCCCGGCGTCGTCGTCAACCGCAACGTGCGGCTCACGAACGTGGTCGTGGACAGCGACGTGCGCCTGCCCGAAGGGTTGGTGGCGGGCGAGGACGCGGCCCAGGATGCCCGCCGCTTCCGCCGTTCCGAGAAAGGTGTGACGCTGATCACCCAGCCGATGCTCGACGCGCTGAACACGGCGGATTGACGCGAGGGCGGGGAAGGGATGTTCCCGCCCCCGGCCTGATGCCTTCGGGCAGGCCTGTGCCCGCGACGCGGGCCATGGCGGCGTGGAGGCAAGGCCTTGGCCGCGCTGGCGTCCGGCGCCGGCACGCCACGGCTGCCCGAAAAAAGACCGGGAAATTTCTTCCCGGCCTTTCCGCCCCGAAAGATGAAGGCGCCGCATGAGTCTGACTGTCCTCTCCGTTGCATCCGAGGTCTATCCGCTGGTCAAGACCGGCGGCCTCGCCGATGTCACCGGTGCCCTGCCCGGGGCGCTGACGGCCGAGGGCATCGCCATGCGCAGCCTGCTGCCCGGCTATCCCGCCGTGCTGCGGCGGCTGGGCCCGGCCGAGACGGCGCTCGACCTCGGCCCCCTGTTCGGCGGCGGCGCCCGGCTGCTGGCGGCGCGGGCCGAGGGGCTCGACCTTTTTGTCATCGACGCGCCGCATCTCTATGGGCGCGAGGGTAACCCCTATGCGGGACCGGACGGCCAGGACTGGCCCGACAACCCGCAGCGCTTCGCCGCACTGGGGCAGGTGGCGGCGCGGCTGGGGCAGGGGGCCCTGCCCGGCTTCCGGCCGGATGTCGTGCACGCGCATGACTGGCAGGCCGGACTGGCCCCCGCCTACCTGCATTACGCCGAGGGCCGCCGTCCCGGCACGGTGATGACCGTGCACAACCTGGCCTTCCAGGGCCAGTGCGATGCCGGCCTGCTGGCCACGCTCGGCCTGCCGCCACAGGCCTATTCCATCGACGGGGTCGAGTATTACGGCAGCATCGGCTTCCTGAAGGCCGGGCTGCGGCTGGCCGACCGCATCACCACCGTCTCGCCCAGCTATGCCGCCGAGATCCTGACCGAGGCCGGCGGCATGGGCCTGGCCGGGCTGCTGCGGGACCGCCGGGCCGTGCTGCACGGCATCCTGAACGGCATCGATACCGGCGTCTGGGACCCCACCGCCGACCCGCACCTGCCCAGCCCCTTCGGCGCCGCCACGCTGGCCGCGCGCGGGGACAGCCGCCAGGCTCTGCGCGCGCGCATGGGGCTGGATGACGATGCCAGCGCCCTGGTGGTCGGCATCGTCAGCCGGCTGTCCTGGCAGAAGGGGATGGACGCGGTGCTGGAGGCGCTGCCGGCGCTGCTGGGCCATGGCATGCGGCTGGCGGTGCTGGGCACCGGCGACCGCGCGCTGGAAGACGGCTTCGCCGAGGCCGGCCGCGCCCATCCCGGGCGCATCGGGTTGCATCTGGGCTATGACGAGGGACTGGCGCACCTGATGCAGGGCGGCTGTGACGCGCTGCTGGTGCCCTCGCGCTTCGAGCCCTGCGGGCTGACCCAGCTCTGTGCCCTGCGCTACGGCGCGCTGCCGGTGGTGGCGCGGGCCGGCGGGCTGGCGGATACGGTGATCGATGCCAACGAGATGGCGCTGGCCGCCGGGGTGGGGACCGGGGTGCAGTTCGCCGCCGCCACGCGCGACGCGCTGGAGGCCGCCCTCGGCCGGGTGGCGGCGCTGTGGCGGGACCGGGCCGCCTGGGCGCGGCTGCAGGCCAATGCCATGGGCAGCGACGTGGGCTGGTCGCGGCCGGCCCGGCATTACGCGGCGCTCTACCGGGCGGCGGCGCGCGGCTGAGCGCAAAGCCAGGCACGCGCACCGCCCGGCCCGCGATGGGGAAACCTTGGTGATGCCGCAACTTACGGTGGCATCCGGCCGGCCTGTTATGCCATTCAGGCACCGCCCGCGCCACGCTTTGGCCCGAAAGAGTGTTTAGCCCAGGTGCCTGTGGACGATCATGCGCGGGCACGGCACCCGGACATGGCGCCCGCGCCCCACAGGACGATTGACGAACAAGCCGGCCGCCACATGACAGGCAATCGCTGGCGCAGAGAAAAGGGTTTCGCCGCGTGACCGATGACACCGTGACCGCAGGAACGCCCGCGGACGCCGCCGAGCTGAGCCGGGCCATCCTTTCCAAGCTCATCTACGATGTCGGTGGGCGGGAGGAACGGGCCAGCCCGCGCGACTGGTTCCTGGCCACGACGCTGGCCACGCGCGACCGCATCATCGACCGCTGGCGCCTCTCCAACAACGAAACGGCGGAGCATGGCCACAAGCAGGTCTGCTATCTCTCGCTGGAATTCCTCATCGGCAGGCTGCTGTCGGACGCGCTGGGCAATCTGGGCCTGACGGAACAGATGCGGCAGGTGCTGGGCGAACTCGGCGTCGACCTCGAGGAGGTCTTCGCGCAGGAGCCCGACGCGGCACTGGGCAATGGCGGGCTCGGGCGCCTCGCCGCCTGCTTCATGGAAAGCATGGCCAGCCTCGGCATCCCCGCCATCGGCTACGGCATCCGCTACGAGAACGGGCTGTTCCGCCAGGTCATCCGCGACGGGCAGCAGCAGGAGGTGCCGGAGGACTGGCTCTCGCTGGGCAACCCGTGGGAATTCGAGCGTTCCGGCATCGTCTACGACATCGGCTTCGGCGGGCATGTCACCGCCGGGCCGGACGACCGGCTGATCTGGCTGCCGGGCGAGGTGGTGCGCGCCATCGCCTACGACACCCCGGTGGTGGGCTGGCGCGGGCAGTGGGTGAACACGCTGCGGCTGTGGTCGGCCCGCGCCACCGACCCGCTGCACCTGGATGCCTTCAACAGCGGCGACCATGTGGGCGCCCTGGCCGGGCGGGTGCGGGCCGAGGCGATTTCCCGCGTGCTCTATCCCGGCGACGAAAGCCCGGCGGGCCAGGAATTGCGGCTGCGGCAGGAATACTTCTTCGCCTCCGCCTCGCTGCAGGACCTCATCCGCCGCCACCTGCGCCTGCATGGCGATATCGCGACCCTGGCGGAAAAAGCCTCGGTCCAGCTCAACGACACCCACCCCGCGATCGGCGTCGCGGAGCTGATGCGGCTGCTGGTGGACCTGCATGGCGTGGGATGGGACGCGGCCTGGGACATCGCCCGCGCCACCTTCTCCTATACCAACCACACGCTGATGCCGGAGGCGCTGGAAAGCTGGCCGGTGCCGCTGATGGAGCGGCTGCTGCCGCGCAACATGCAGATCATCTACATGATCAACGCCCGCCACCTGGAGACGGCGCGCGCCGAGGGCGCCAGCGACGCGCAGCTCTCCGCCGTCTCGCTGATCGACGAGCACCACGGGCGGCGGGTGCGGATGGGGCATCTCGCCTTCGTCGGCTCGCACAAGGTCAATGGCGTCTCGGCGCTGCATACCGGCCTGATGAAGACCACCGTCTTCGCCGAGCTGGACCGCGCCTGCCCGGGGCGCATCGTCAACAAGACCAACGGCATCACCTTCCGCCGCTGGCTGATGCGCGCCAATCCCGGCCTGACGCGGCTGATCGTGGACACGATCGGCCCCCGCGTGCTGGACGATGCCGAGCGGCTGGCCGACCTCGCCCCCCATGCCCGCGACCCCAGCTTCCAGCAGGCCTTCGCGCGGCAGCGCCGGAGCGCCAAGGAAGCCCTGGCGAAGGTGGTGCGGGAGCGGACCGGCGTGGCGCTGGACCCGGATGCGCTGTTCGACGTGCAGATCAAGCGCATCCACGAATACAAGCGCCAGTTGCTGAACATCCTGCAGACAGTCGCGCTCTACAACGCCATGCGCGCCCAGCCGACGCAGCCCTGGGTGCCGCGCGTGAAGCTCTTCGCCGGCAAGGCGGCGCCCGGCTACCACCAGGCGAAGCTGATCATCCGCCTCGCCAATGACGTGGCCCGCGTGGTCAACAGCGACCCGACGGTGCGTGGGCTGCTGAAGGTGGCCTTCCTGCCCAATTACAACGTGACCCTCGCCGAGAGCATCATCCCCGCCGCCGACCTGTCCGAGCAGATCTCGACGGCGGGGCTGGAGGCATCGGGCACCGGCAACATGAAGTTCGCGCTGAACGGCGCGCTGACCATCGGCACGCTGGACGGCGCCAATGTCGAGATCAGCGAGCGCGTCGGCCTGGAGAACATCTTCATCTTCGGCCTCCGGGCGGACGAGGCGGGGGAGTTGCGGCGCGACGGGTTCGACGCGCGGGCCGCCGCCGCCGCCTCGCCGGACCTGCAGGGGGTGCTGGACGCCATCGCCGCCGGCGTCTTCTCGCCGGAGGAGCCCGGCCGCTACCAGAGGCTGGTGGAAGGCCTGCTGTCGCATGACAGCTTTCTGGTCACCGCCGATTTCGACAGCTATGTCGCGGCCCAGCGGCAGGTGGCCTCGCGCTGGAGCCGGCCCGCGGAATGGTGGCGCAGCGCCGTGCTCAATACCGCGAATGTCGCGTGGTTCTCATCGGACCGGACCATCCGGGAATATGCCGACGAGGTCTGGGACCTGCCGGTCCGTTAACGGTGAAGGCCGGGGCATTTCCCCGGCCTCCTCCGTGCTTCCAGAAGCCGGGGCCTGGCCTTACGCTCCCGCCTCGGCCGGCACGCGGATGAAACCCTCCGCGTCCACCTCCGCCGGCACCGCTTCCAGGCTGTCGCCCACGCAGGGGCCGGCGGTGCAGAAGCCGTCCTCCACCTGGAAGAAGGCCGCATGCGCGGCACAGAGGATGGCGGTGCCGCGGTGGTTCAGGAAGCGGTCCGGCACGATGTCCAGCGCCACGCCGGCATGCGGGCAGGCATTGACGTAGACAAAGACCTGCCGCCCCCGCCGCACCGCGAACAGCCCCGCGAAGCCGCCGCCGGCCGGCGGGTAGCCCTTGGCCCGGCCGTCCGGGATCTCCTCCAGGCGGCCGAGGATACGGGTCACGCGCCCCGCCAGCCGCCCAGTTCGCAGATCAGCGACCAGTGCTCGTCCGAGACCGGCATGACCGAGAGGCGCGACTGCCGCACCAGCCCGATCTCCTCCATGCCGGGGCGCGCCTTGATGGTGGCCAGCGTCACCGGCTTCGGCATCGGCCCCACCGCCCGCATGTCCACGCAGGTCCAGCGGCCGGTCTCCTCCGTCGGGTCCGGATAGGCGCTCCGGGCCACCTCCACGATGCCGACGATCTCCTTCCCCACGTTGGAGTGGTAGAAGAAGGCGCGCTCCCCCACCGCCATGGCGCGCAGGAACTTCGCCGCCTGGGCGTTGCGCACGCCCGTCCAGGGCTCGACGCCGTTCTCCACCTGCTGCTGCCAGGAGAAGGCGTCGGGCTCGCTCTTAACCAGCCAGTGGGCCATGCCTGCCAGGCCAGTCCGTTCAGCGGGCCGCCTCAGCCGACACGCGCGCCGTCCTTGAAGACGGTCCGGAAGGGCCGGACCGTCACGCTGGCGAAGAGCCCGGCCCTGGCATAGGGGTCGGCGGCGGCGAAGGCCTCGGCGGCGGCCTGGTCGGCGGCCTCGACCAGCAGCACGCTGCCGCAGGGCTTGCCATCGGCATCGAGCACCGGGCCGCCCTGCGTGATCGCCTCCACCTGGGTGTCCAGGTATTCGATATGCGCGGGGCGGGTCGCCAGCCGCAGCTCCAGCGAGGCCGGCTTGTCCTGGCAGACGATGGCGAACAGCATGGGCATGGTCCTTCCCTGATTGGTGCCCATGACCTACCGCCGGGCGGCGCCGCCTTCAATATGGCGGCATCACCATGGCGGCATCACCGGGCCGCAACACGGGGTTACGCGCCAGGGCGTTTCCGCGCCCCCCCGATCTGGACTAGTTTGCGCGCGTGACAGCGCCCCCAGCCCCTTCCGCACCGCCCGCCCCCGCACGCGCCGCGCCGGCCCGCCCCGCATCCGCCGGGCCCGCTTCCGGCCGCGCCGCGCCAGACCAGGCTGGGCCAGATCAGGCCGGGCCAGACCAGGCCGGGCCAGGCCGGCCGCGCCAGGCCGGCGGGCTGCACCGCCTCGCCAATCCCGGGCGCTTCCTGCGCCTGTCGGGCCGGCTGCTGCCCTGGCTCAGGGCGCTGGCGGCGCTGGTGCTGGCGCTGGGCATCCCCTGGGCCCTGGCCTTCTCGCCGCCCGACTGGCAGCAGGGCGAGACGGTGCGCATCATGTATGTGCATGTGCCGATGGCCTGGCTCTCGATGGCGGGCTACGCGGCGCTGGCCCTCGCCTCGGCCAGCGCGCTGATCTGGCGCCACCCGCTGGCCGACCTTTTCGCGCGCGAGATCTCGCCGGTGGGCGCGGCCGTCACGGCCTTGTGCCTGGCCACCGGCAGCCTCTGGGGCCGCCCGATGTGGGGCACCTGGTGGGTGTGGGACGCGCGGCTGACCAGCGTGCTGGTGCTGTTCTTCCTGTGGGTCGGCCATGCCGCCCTGGTGCGCGCCTTCGACGATGACGAGCGCGGCGCGCGGGCCGGCGCCATCCTGGCCGTGATCGGCGCCATCAACCTGCCGGTGGTGAAGTTCTCGGTCGATTTCTTCAATACGCTGCACCAGCCGGCCTCGGTGGCGCGGTTGGGCGCGCCGGGGCTGCATGTGGATCTGCTCTACCCGCTGCTGGCCTGCGCCCTGGGGTTCACGCTGCTGTTCGCCGCGCTGGTGCTGGCCCGCACCCGCGCGGCGGTGATGGAAAAGCGCATTCGGCAATTGCAACTGGCCCAGGCCCGGCGGCGCGATGGCGGGCAGGGGGGGGCCGCGGCATGAGCACGCACTGGTGGTACGTGACAGCCGCCTGGGCCCTGGCGGGGCTGGGTTTCGGCGCCATGCTGCTGGCGACCCTGCGCCGCCACGCGGCCGCGCGGCGCCGGCTGGCGGCGCTGGACACGCGCGGCGCGGCGGGCAGGCCAGCCGGCCGCGCCATGGACAACGGCCCACAGGATGGGGCGGGGAGCACCGCATGAGCCTGTCGCGCAAGAAGCGGCGGATGTGGATGCTGGCGCTGGGGCTGCTCGGCCTTGGCAGCGCCACCGCCCTGACCCTGACCGCCTTCCAGGACAACCTGGTATTTTTCCTGGCCCCCAGCGAGATCGCGCAGAAGCACCCTGACCCCGGCCGCGCCTTCCGCCTGGGCGGGCTGGTCGAGGCCGGCAGCGTGACCCGCGCCGTCTCGGCCGATGGCCGCCCCGAGGCGCGCTTCCGCGTCACCGACGGCCCTGGCACGGTCACCGTGACCTATACCGGCGTGCTGCCGGACCTGTTCCGCGAGGGGCAGGGGGTGGTGACGCTGGGCAAGCTGGGCCCCGACGGGCTGTTCCGCGCCAGCGAGGTGCTGGCCCGCCATGACGAGACCTATATGCCCCCCGAAGTCGCCGCCGCCCTGAAGCGCACCGGCCACTGGGAACCGGAAAAGGGCGCCGCCCCACCGGCATCGTCCTGGAACACGTTGAACCCCGCCAGTGCCAGCCAAGGCAGGGCGAACCCCGAGACGGCGAGGCAGGGCGGATGATCGCGGAACTGGGCCATTTCGCGCTGGCGCTGGCCATGGCGCTGGCATTGGGGCAGGCGGTGCTGCCGCTCTGGGGCGCGACGCGCGGCCATACACGGCTGATGGCGGCGGGCGCCCCGCTGGCCTTCGGGTCGCTGCTGGCCTGCGCCACCGCCTTCGGCGCGCTGCTGTATGTCTTCGCGGTCAACGACACCAGCGTGGCGGGGGTGGTGCAGAACAGCCATTCCGCCAAGCCCATGCTGTACAAGCTGGCCGGCGCCTGGGGCAACCACGAGGGCTCGATGGTCCTCTGGGTGCTGATCCTGGCGCTGTGCGGCGGCGCGGTGGCGGGGTTCGGCCGGCGGCTGCCGACCGCTCTGCAGGCCCGCGTGCTGGCGGTGCTGGGGCTGATCGCACTGGGCTTCCTGGCTTTTATCCTTGCCACCTCCAACCCGTTCACCCGGGTCTGGCCACCGGCCGCCGATGGCCAGGGGCTGAACCCGGTGCTGCAGGACCCCGGCCTCGCCTTCCATCCGCCACTGCTCTACCTGGGCTATGTCGGCTACGCCGTCACCTTCGCCTTCGCCGTCGCCGCCCTGCTGGAAGGCCGGGTGGATGCCGCCTGGGGCCGCTGGGTGCGCCCCTGGGCCCTGGCCGCCTGGTCCTTTCTCACCCTCGGCATCGCGCTGGGGTCCTGGTGGGCCTATTATGAGCTGGGCTGGGGCGGCTACTGGTTCTGGGACCCGGTCGAGAACGCTTCCCTGCTCCCGTGGCTGGCCGGCACCGCCCTGCTGCATTCCGCCACCGTGGTCGAGAAGCGCGAGGCGCTGAAAATCTGGACCGTGCTGCTGGCGCTGCTGGCTTTCGCCATGTCGCTGCTGGGCACCTTCCTGGTCCGCTCCGGGGTGCTGAACTCCGTCCATGCCTTCGCCAACGACCCCGAGCGGGGCGTCTTTATTCTTGGCCTGCTGCTGGTCTATGTCGGCGGCGCCTTCGCGCTGTTCGCCTGGCGCGCACCATCGATGGCGCCGACAGGTATCTTCGCGCCGCTCTCGCGCGAGGGCGGGCTGGTGCTGAACAACCTGCTGCTCTGCTCCATGGCGGCGGTGGTGCTGGTCGGCACGCTCTGGCCGATGTTCGCCGACCTGCTGTTCCAGCAGAAGATCTCGGTCGGCCCGCCCTTCTTCAACACCGCCATCCTGCCGCTGGCGGTGCCGCTGGTCCTCGCCATGGCCGCCGGGCCGCTGCTGCCCTGGAAGCGCGCGGCGCTCTGGCCGGTGCTGCAACGGCTGTGGTGGGCGGCACTGCTTTCCGCCTGCGCGCTCGCGCTCTGCTTCGCCTTCATGGGCGCGCGCGTCGGGCCGGCCGTCGGCTTCGCCGCCGCCACCTGGCTGATCGCGGGGGCGGCGGCCGATATCCTGGACCGCATCGCGCTGTTCCGCCGGCCTTCCGCGGCATTCTCCCGCGCCCGCGGGCTGCCGCGCGCGGCCTGGGGCGCGGCCATCGCCCATGCGGGGCTGGGCGTTTCCATCGCCGGCATGGCGGGAATGGGGCTGGCGACCGACAAGCTGGTGGCCCTGCCCCCCGGCGGTTCCACCAGCCTCGGCGGCTACGAGTGGCGGCTGGACAGCGTGGCCGACGCCACCGGCCCCAACTGGACATCCCGCCGCGCCACCGTCACCGTCACCCGCCATGGCGCCACCGTGGCCATCATGCACCCGGAGCGCCGCTTCTTCCCCCTGGCCCGCATGAACACGACCGAGGCCGCCATTCACACCACCTGGCTGTCTGACCTGTACCTGGTGCTGGGCGAGGAGGAAGGCGGCCGCGCCGTGCTGCGCATCCACCACAACCCGATGGCGCCCTGGATCTGGCTGGGCGCCGCCATCATGGCGCTGGGCGGCGGCCTGTCGCTCAGCGACCGCCGCATCCGCGTCTCGGCCCCCGGGGCCAAGCGCACGGCCAATACCGCGGGAGCGCCGGCATGAACCATCCCACCGGCAGCCATCCCAGTGGCGGCGAGCCCGACGACATGGCGGCACGGCAGGGCGAGACCATCCGCCTGGGCCCCGATGCCACCGCCACCGCCACCGCCACCGGCCCTGGCGGCACGCACCTGGCCGGCGCCATGCCCGGCTTCAACCGCCGCCGCGCGCTGATGCTGGCGCCGCTGGGCCTGGCCCTGGCGGCGGGCGGCGGCTTCTACGCCATGCTGCGCGGCATGGGCACCGGCAGCTACGACCCGCATGGCGTGCCCTCCGTGCTCGTCGGCCGGAACGCGCCGCCCTTCACCCTGCCGCCGCTCGCGGCCAGCAACCTGGAAGGCTTTTCCGACGCCACGCTGCGCGACCTGCCGGCCCCCGTCCTGGTCAATTTCTGGGCGAGTTGGTGCGTGCCCTGCATCGTCGAGCACCCGCAACTGATGCGCCTCGCGCGTGACGGCGTGCCGGTCTTCGGCGTGAACTACAAGGACAAGCCCGCCGACGCCGCCACCTTCCTGGCCCGCCACGGCAACCCCTTCGCCCGCCTGGGCCGGGACGAGCCCGGGCGCGTGGCGATCGACTGGGGCGTCTATGGCGTGCCGGAGACCTACCTGCTGGACCGCCGCGGCATCGTCCGCTGGCGCTGGCCCGGCCCGGTGACGCCGGAGGTGCTGGACCAGGACATCCGCCCCCTGCTGAAGCGCCACGCCTGATGCGGCGCCCGATGATCCAGGCCCGCGTGCTGGCAACCCGCCTGCGCGGCGCTGGCCGGCTGGCGCCCCGCCTGCCGCCCACCCGCCTGCCGCCCGCCCACCTGTCCACCACCCTCCTGTCCACCACCCGCCTGTTGTCCATCGGCCTGCTCGCCGCTGGCCTGCTCGCCGGGTCCAGCCTGCTTCCGCTGGGTGCCGTCGGCCTGCCGTCCGAGATGCTGCGCGACCCGGCACTGGAACAGCGCGCCCGCGATATCGGGCATGAGCTGCGCTGCCTGGTCTGCCAGAACCAGTCGATCGAGGAGAGCGAGGCCGACCTCGCCCGCGACCTGCGCCGCATCGTGCGCGAACGCGTGGCGGCGGGCGACAGCGATGCCCAGGCCGTCTCCTATATCCATGACCGCTACGGCGATTTCGTGCTGCTCCGCCCACCCTTCACCGCCGCCACGGCGCTGCTTTGGGGCGCGCCCTTCATCGCGCTGGGCGGTGGGCTGGTGGCAGTGCTGCTGCTGCGCCGCCGCCAGGGTGGCGCCACCGCGCCCGCGCCTCTGACCGCCGAGGAGCAGGCCCGGCTCGCCGCGCTGGAGAACGAGCCCTCGTCATGATCTGGCTGCTGTTTCTGGCCCTCGCCGCGCTGGCGCTGGCGCCGCTCGGGGTTTCGCTGCTGCGCCCGCCCCGGCCCCAGGGGCGGCGGCAGGCCGACCTCGCCCTCTATCGCGCCCAGTTGGCGGAACTGGAGCGCGAGCGCGCCGCCGGCCGGCTGGACGAAGCCGGCTTCGCCGCCGCGCGCACCGAGGTGCAGCGCCGCCTGCTGGCCGCCCCCGCCGATGCCGGCCCGCCCGCCGACGGCCGCAGCGCCGCGTTGCTGGCCGCTTCCCTGTTCATGATCCCGGCCGGGGGCGTCGCACTCTATCTTTGGCACGGCGCGCCGGACGTGCCGGCCGCGCCCTATACCGAACGCGCCGCCGCCGCTGTGCGGGACGACGCGCTGCTGGCCCAGCTCCGCGCCCGCATCGGCATGGTGCCGCCCGGCAGCGAGGGCGCCCGCCAGGGCTGGCTGCTGCTGGCCAATGCCGAGCGCGGCCGGGGCCACCTGGACGCCGCCGCCGATGCCTGGACCCGCGCCCTGGCCATCCGCTTCGATGCCGGCATCGCCGCCGAGCTGGCCGAATTGCATATCGAGCGCGGCGATACCGGCCAGGCCACCCCGCTGCTTGCCCGCGCCCTGGCGCAAAGCCCGGCGGACCCGCGCCTGCGCTTCCTCTCCGGCCTGGTGGAAGCCCGCGCCGGCCGCCCGGCCAGCGCCCGCGCCCGCTGGGAAGCCCTGCTGGCCGACACGCCCGCGGATGCCCCCTGGCGCGCCTTGCTGGCCACCGAGCTGCAAAAGCTGCCCTGACCAACGGCGGTGCCGGGCGGCCCCGCCGCATCTGGCCCGGCGCCGGGCCTCACGATGCGTTCCGGGGCGGCGTAACACCGGCGAGACCGTGAGCGGGCCATCAGGCCGGCGGAAGCCCGCAGTGCCGCGGATTTCACCCGTGGATCAGGGGCGGAATGTCGCTCTCCCATGGCCGCGCTGGCGCCGCGTCAGGCCGCCGGCTGGTCCCGGTGGCCGAAGATGGCCGTCCCCACCCGCACATGGGTCGCGCCCTCGGCGATCGCGGCCTCGAAATCGCCGCTCATGCCCATGGACAGGGTCTTCAGCCCGAGTCGCGACCCCATCGCGGCCAGGGCGGCGAAATACGGGCGGGGGTCTCCCTCCGCCGGGGGAATGCACATCAGCCCGCTGACGGGCAGGCCATGCGCCTCGCGGCAGAGCGCCAGGAAGTCCTCCACCCCGTCCGGGTCGATGCCGGCCTTCTGCGGCTCCCGCCCGATATTCACCTGGATCAGCAGGTCCGGGCGCCGGCCCTCGCGGGCCATGGCATCCGCCAGGGCGGCGGCCAGCCGGGGGCGGTCCAGACTTTCGATCGTATCGGCCAGCCGCACGGCGTCGCGCGCCTTGTTGGTCTGCAAGGCACCGATCAGGTGCAGCCGCAGGCCGGGATGGGCGGGGCGCAGGCCAGGGAACTTGGTGGCGGCCTCCTGCACCCGGTTCTCGCCGAACACGGCCTGCCCGGCGGCCAGGGCGGCGGCCACCGACTCGGCCGGGTGGGTTTTGGAGACGGCGACGAGCGTGACATCGGAAGCGGGCCGGCCGGCGCTGGCGCAGGCGCAGGCGATCCGGTCCTGGATACGCTTGAGGGAGGCGGGGATGCTGGTCATGTCGCCCAGGACGGTAAAGGCGGCGCCGCGCCGGCTCAAGCCGGGGCGCCGGGCCGCTTGCCTCTCCCCGCCGCTCCGGGCGCGCGTGTCAGGCGGGGTGGCCAAGCCCGTGGCGGGCGGCCAGGCGTGCCCCCGGCAGGGCAGGGGGCCGGTGGCGGCGGCCATTTGTTGCTTCCAGGACACAGTGTCTCACTGAAGTCGCGTCAGGATCGCAGCAGCCATTGCTCAAATTCTCATCACTGAACCATAGTTCCCACCGAGCCCTACCCGGCGCCGGTTGGCGACGGGACCGTCTGTCGAGGGGGACAGATTGGGCTGCGGGAACAGCCGGTACGCCCCGGCGCGTGAGGAGGTTATTGGGATGCGCAAGATTTTGCTGGCGACCACTGCGGTCGCCGCTGCTGCTCTGTTCGGTCCGGCTGAAGCCGCCGCTCAGGAAGCCCCGACGGTTCGCGTCGGCGGCTATTTCCGCTTCAACTATGCCTTCACTGATCAGGACGGCAGCTCGCTGAACGGCAACAACACCGGCAAGAACGACTTCGCGTCGGATGCCGAAGTGCATGTGATCGTCAGCGGCAAGGCCGCCAACGGCATCAGCTACGGCGCGACGATCGAAATCCAGGAAGACCAGAACCGCCAGTCGACGGCGACGACGGCGACCAAGACCAGCCTGGACATCGACGAGCAATACGTGTGGGTCGCTTCCCCGACCTTCGGCCAGCTGCGCGTTGGTGACGAGGATGGCCCGGTGACCGGCGCGTTCCTGACCGGCATCGTCACCAACTTCGGCACCGGCGGCATCGACGGCGACGGCTACGACAACATCATTGGCGCCAACCAGCGCCCCAGCTACTACGCCGGTGGCGCGCTGGCCGACAGCTCCAAGGTCATCTACTCGTCGCCCGACTTCTTCGGCTTCGACTTCGGCGCCAGCTTCGCCTTCAACAACGGCGAAGGCGAAGACTCGGGCTGTGAGGCCGTGAGCTCGCTGTGCGACCGTCTCGGCTCCTCGCCCGGTGGCATCCTGCGCCAGCGTAACGAGCGCCAGGCCGCCATCCGCTACCGCGGTTCCTTCGGCGGCGTCGGTTTGCAGGCGATGGCCGGCTATATCGGCTCTGACGTCGTGAACAACAGCACCGTCACCGGTCCGCTGTCCGGCCAGATCTCCGGCAAGCAGATGTCCGCCTACACGGTGGGCGCGCAGCTGGCCGCCTACGGCTTCCTGGTGGGCGGTAACTACATCTGGGGCGACTACAACGGCGGCATCGCCCCGATGGCCCGCCGCGGCAGCGGCGTCGGCGCCGGCACCATCGTCGACGATCGTGAGGCCAGCCAGATCACCGTGGGCGCGTCCTACACGATCCAGGCCCTGACCGTCGGCGCCAACGCCTACTACGTCCGCAACGCGGGCAGCCAGACCGTCGGCGCCGAGCGCAAGGACCGCGCCTGGTCCGTCGGCGCCAACTACACGCTGGCCCCGGGCCTGCAGCTGGTGGCCGAGTACCTGAACATCCAGCGCAAGGAAAACGGCTTCGACTTCCTGGCTGGCAGCGCCGGCGCCGCCAACAACAAGGTCGGCACCGACGTCTTCCTGACGGGCGTGCGCATCGCTTTCTGATCCTTCGGGACCGGATTGCGCGGAGGGGCGGCAGGGCAACCTGCCGCCCCTTCGTTTTTTCAGCTTGATTGGCGTGGTGGGCCCCCTATCGTGCGGTCCCGATGCGCAAGATCCTCGCCTTCGGGCTGCTCCTCCCTGTCCTCGCCGGCTGCGGCTACGGCCGCCCCGTGCAGAACGACGAATATTATGACGATAGCCGCCGTGCCCGCGTGTCGGGCCGCCTGGGCGGCAACGACGGCATCCTGATCGTCGGCACCGACCGCTCCCAGCCACAGGGTGGCGGGTCGCAGGAAGGGGGGCTGGGCGTCAACGCCTACCTCTGGCGCGCGACGCTGGACACCCTGTCCTTCCTGCCGCTCACCTCGGCCGACCCCTTCGGCGGCGTCATCATCACCGACTGGTATTCGCCCCCCGCCGCCCCGAACGAGCGCTTCCGCGCCACCGCCTACATCCTCGGCCGCCAGTTGCGCTCCGACGGCGTGCGCGTGACGGTGTTCCGGCAGGAGCGGCAGGGCAGCAACTGGGTGGACACCGCCGTCGCCCCCACCACCGCCACGGACCTGGAGAACCAGGTGCTCTCCCGCGCCCGCGAGCTGCGCAGCCAGTCCGCCGCCCGCTAAGGCGTCCGCCCTGCCCCTGGGGCAGGGCATCGCGCGGGCAGGGGGGCAACAATCCGGTGGTGTGGGCAGGGCTGCGGCCAGCGGCCCTTCCCATTGTCTCGCCGAGATCCTATGCCTTCCCGCACCACGCCAGAACAGATCGATCGCCCGCCTCCATGAACGACGCCGTCCAGCCGAACCACCCCGAGAGCCCCCGCGCCGAACCGGTCCGCTACGACTTCGCCGGGGCCGAGCCACGCTGGCAGGCGGCATGGACCGGCCGTGGCTGCTTCGACGCCCCGGACGTGCCGGATGGCAGCAAGCCGAAATACTATGTGCTGGAAATGTTCCCGTATCCCAGCGGCAAGATCCATATGGGGCACGTGCGCAACTACACGCTGGGCGACGTGGTCGCGCGCTACAAGCGCGCCCGCGGCCACCAGGTGATGCACCCGATGGGCTGGGACGCCTTCGGCCTGCCCGCCGAGAACGCGGCGCGCGAGCGTGGCGTGCATCCCGCCGCCTGGACCTACCAGAACATTGCCACCATGCGCGCCGAGCTGCAGCGCATGGGCCTGTCGATCGAGTGGGCGCGCGAATTCGCCACCTGCGACCCGTCTTATTACGGCCAGCAGCAGAAAATCTTTCTTGAATTCATGAAGGCCGGACTGGCCGAGCGGAAGGAAAGCTGGGTCAACTGGGACCCGGTGGACAATACCGTGCTGGCCAACGAGCAGGTGATCGACGGCCGCGGCTGGCGCTCCGGCGCGCTGGTGGAGAAAAAGAAGCTCTCCCAGTGGTTCCTGAGCATCACGAAATTCGCGCCGGAGCTGCTCTCGGCGCTTGACGGGCTGGACCGCTGGCCCGAGCGCGTGCGGCTGATGCAGGCCAACTGGATCGGCCGCAGCGAAGGCGCGCGCGTGCGCTTCGCCCTCGCCACCCCCGCCGCCGGGATGGACGAGGTGGAAGTCTTCACCACCCGCCCCGACACGCTGTTCGGCATGTCCTTCCTGGCCGTCGCCGCCGAGCACCCGCTGGCCGCCGCCGCCGCCGCGGCCAACCCCGCGATCGCCGCCTTCATCACCGAGGTCCGCAGCCTGGGCACGTCGGAAGCCACGATCGAGCAAGCGGAGAAGCGCGGCATCGATACCGGGCTGCGCGTCGCGCACCCGTTCATCGAGGGCGTGACCTTCCCGGTCTGGATCGCCAATTTCGTGCTGATGGAATACGGCACGGGCGCGATCTTCGGCTGCCCCAGCGGCGACCAGCGTGACCTGGATTTCGCCCGCAAATACGGCCTGCCCGTGCCCCCGGTCATCCTGCCGCCGGGCGGGGACCCCGCCACCTTCGCCATCGGCGATACGGCCTATACCGATGACGGGCAGCTCTATAACTCAGGCTTCCTGGACGGGCTGGACATGGCCGCCGGCAAGCGCGCCGCCATCGCCGCGCTGGAGGCCAAAGGCGCCGGCAACGGCGTGGTGAACTGGCGCCTGCGCGACTGGGGCGTCTCGCGCCAGCGCTACTGGGGCTGCCCCATCCCGGTCATCCATTGCGAGGCCTGCGGGACCCAGCCGGTGCCCGCCGGGCAACTGCCCGTCATCCTGCCCGACGACGTGGACTTCAAGAAGCCCGGCAACCCGCTGGACAACCACCCGACCTGGAAGCACGTCGCTTGCCCGCAATGCGGGTCGGCCGCGCGGCGCGAGACCGACACGTTCGACACCTTCGTCGATTCGTCCTGGTATTTCGCCCGCGTCACCGCGCCGCGCGCGGAAACGCCGCTGGTGGCCGAGGCCGCTAATGGATGGCTGCCGGTCGACCAGTATATCGGCGGCATCGAGCACGCGATCCTGCACCTGCTCTACTCACGCTTCTTCACCCGCGCGCTGAACGGGCTGGGCAAGCTGGGCACGGCCGAGCCTTTCGCCGGCCTGTTCACCCAGGGCATGGTCCAGCATGCCTCCTTCCGCGCCCCCGACGGCCGCTGGCTGGCCCCCGACGAAGTGGAGCCCACCGCCGAGGGCGGCGCCACGGAGCGCGCCACGGGCCTCGCCGTGACCGTCTCGCGCAACGACAAGATGTCGAAGTCGAAGCGCAACACCATCGACCCCGGCGCCATCATCGACCGCTACGGCGCCGATACCGCCCGCTGGTTCATCCTGGCCGACAACCCGCCGGAGCGGGACATGGAATGGACCGAAAGCGGCGTCTCCGGTGCCTCGCGCTTCACGCAGCGCCTGTTCCGGCTGGTCTCCGCCAGCGTCGGTGGCCTGCCCTTGCCGGGCACGGCGCCGGCCGAGGGCGCCGGGCGCGACCTGCGCCGCGTCACCCACCGCACTATCGCCGCGGTGACGGAGGCGCTGGAGACCTTTTCCTTCAACGTCGCCGTCGCCCGCATCCATGAATTCGCCAATGCGATCGAGGCCGCCGGCGCCCAGGACGCTGCCGCGCGGCGGGAGGCGCTGGAGGCCATCGCCCGGCTGATCAGCCCGATGATGCCGCATCTGGCCGAGGAATTGTGGTCGCTGCTGCGGCCGGACGAGAAGATGCTGGTGGCGCAGTTGGCCTGGCTGGATTCCAATGCCTCGCTCGCCGCCGCCGACAGCGTTACGCTGGCGGTGCAGGTGCTTGGCAAGCTGCGCACCACGCTCGCCATTCCCATCGGCACCGATGAGGCCACGGTCTTCGCCCTGGCCGAAGCGGACGAGAACGTACAGCGCGCCATTGCCGGCCGCCCGATCAGGAAGCGCATTCATGTCCCGGGACGCATCGTCAACTTCGTTGTCTGAAACCAATCTGGCCCAGGCCCCGCTGGCCACGCCGGCGCTGCCGCGGCGGGGCCTGCTCGGGCTCGGCACGCTGGGGCTGCTGGGGCTGGGTGGCTGCGGCTTCCGCCCCCTCTACGGGTCCTCCGGGGCCGCCAATGCCGTCTCCGGCCCGGTGGCGGCCGAGCTGGCGGCGGTGGAAGTGGCGCGGATCCCGGAGCGCAACGGCCAGTTGCTGCGCCGCGCGCTGCAGGAGCGGCTCTGGACAAGCGGGCAATCCTCGCCCCGCTACACCCTGACCGCCTTCCCGCTGTTCGACGTGGAACTGGAAGGCATCCGCACCACCGGCCTGCCGACCCGCGTCCGCTATACAGGCACCGCGAACTGGTGGCTGGCGACCAAGGAAGTGCCGCCCAAGCCTGTCGCCAGCGGCGCCGAGCGCAGCCTGGATGCCTATAACATCCCGGACAACCAGTTCTTCGCCGGTGATGCGGCCCGCGACGCGGCGCTGCGGCGGCTGCTGGGCCAGATGGCCGACGACATCGTTACCCGCCTGGCCGTGCGCTTCCAGGAGCGGGAAACGGGCTGAGCGTGGCGAAGCTCGATGCCCGCCGCCTGCCCGGCTTCCTGAAGGACCCCGGCGCCACCCGCGTGGTGCTGCTGCATGGCGAGGATGCCGGGCTGGTGCGCGAGCGCGCGGATGCCCTGCAGCAGGCCGTGACCGGCGGCGACGACCCTTTCCGCTACGCCGAGTTGCCGCGCGAGGCCGCTGGCAAGCCCGGCGCCCTCTCCGCCGAGATGTCGGCCCTGGCCATGACCGGGGGCCGCCGCATGGTGCGGGTGCGCGATGCCACCGATGCCGTGGCCGGCGGCGTGAAGGAGGCGCTGAACGCCCCCGGTGACACCCTGCTGGTGCTGGAGGCCGGCGAGATGCCCGCCCGCGCCAAGCTGCGCGCCCTGCTGGAGCCGCACCCCCAGGCCGCTGTTATCGCCTGCTACCGCGAGCGTGGGGCGGAACTGGCCGGCACCATCGCCACCCTGCTGCGCGAACAGGGCGTCACGGCCGGGCCGGCGGCGCTGGAATGGCTCGCCGGGCGGCTGGGCGAGGACCGCATGATGCTGCGCCGGGAGGTGGAGAAACTCGCCCTCTATGCCGGCGAGGGCGGACGGCTGGGAGAGGAGGACGTGCTCGCCTGCATCGGCGACGGCTCGACCCTGGACCTGGACGAAGCGCTGATCGCCGCCACGGCCGGCGAGATCGGGGTGGCCGACCGGGCGTTGGATGCCGCCCTGGCGGAGGGCGCCCACCCGGTGATGATCGTCCGTGCCGCCCTGCGGCATGTGCAGCGGCTGCATCTGGCGGCCCTGGCGGTCGCTGGCGGCACATCCCCTGGCCAGGCGCTGGACGGGTTGCGGCCGCCGGTGTTCTTCCGCAACAAGCCCGGCTTCGAACGGGCCTTGCGCTGCTGGTCGCCCGCCGCGCTGGCCGCCGCGGGCGATGCGCTGCTGGAGGCCGAGAAGCGCACCAAATCCAGCTCAGCGGCACGGCCGATCCCGGATCAGGTCATCGCCCGGGAAGCCATCCTGGCACTGGGGCGGCAGGCGCTGGCGGCGCGCCGGCGGAACTGACCGGGGCAGGACGGGTGCCGGCGCGGGAGCGGGGGACTGGTCCCTGGTCCCGCTTTCCCTGCCCGCCCACTCTGGCCGGCAGCACTCCTGGCAGGCCATATTTTAATCAATTCCAGGCATCCTGCGGCCGGGCGATTCTGGCTCCGGGACGGACGGGAATTCTATTTAAATTCAGTGTGTTGGGCATATTGCGGTGGCGGTGGACGGCCAAATTGCGGAAAAAGCGCCCGCAAGTTCCGCCAGGGGCAAGGCGCGCGCCAACGCGGGCTCTCCTCCGTTCCAGACAAGCTGCGGTGCCCTCTGGCACCGCCCGCCATCAGCCTGGGGTCAGGAGCCGGATCAACCCGTCGAGTTGGTCCAGGTCCTTGTACCCGATGCTGATCTGCCCGCTGCGCCCGCCATGGCGGATAGCCACCTTCAGCCCCAGCTTGGCAGTCAACTCACGCTCCAGGGCGCGAGTGTCCGGGTCTTCCGCGCGGCCGGCGGGGCGGGGGCGCTCGGCGGCCGCGGCCAGGGCTTCGGTCTGGCGCACGTTCAGACCGCGCGTCACCACCATCTCGGCCAGCTTCGCCGGCTCGGGGGCGGTCAGCAGGGCGCGGGCATGGCCGGCGGAGAGGCTGCCGCGCCCCAGCATGTCCCGCACCTTCTGCGGCAGGCCTAGCAGGCGCAGGGTATTGGCCACGTGGCTGCGGCTCTTGCCCACGGCGCGGCCCAGATGCTCCTGCGTCAGGCCGAATTCATCGGTCAGCCGGCGGTAGCCCTGGGCTTCCTCCAGCGCGTTCAGGTCCTCGCGCTGCAGGTTCTCCACCAGCGACGCCGCCATGGCCGCGCGGTCATCCATCTCATGGATGACGACCGGCACCTCGTGCCGCTGCGCCAGTTGCGCCGCACGCCAGCGGCGTTCGCCACCGATGATCTGGTAGTGGCCCGGGGCGCCGGGCTTGGGCCGCACCAGGATGGGTTGCAGCACGCCATGCTCACGGATGGAGGCCGCGAGTTCCGCCAGGCCTGACTGGTCGATCGGCCCGCGAGGCTGGAAGGGGCCGGGCTCCAGCGCCTCGACCGGCAGGGCGCGGGGGGTGGCATTGGCTGCCTGGGCGGGCTGGTCGCCCAGCAGGGCGGACAGCCCCATGCCGAGGCGGGAGGGTTTGCGTGCGCTCATGCCTGCTTCGCTCCGGCGGGTTTGGTGGTCCGGGCCCGCTCGCGGCGCAGCAATTCGGCCGCCAGTTGGATATAGGCCTGGGCGCCGGTCGAGCGCACGTCGTAGAGCAGCACCGGCAGGCCATGCGACGGCGCTTCGCTGACGCGGATATTGCGCGGGATAACCGTGGTGAAGACCTTCTCCTTGAAGAAGGCCCGCACATCGGCCGCCACCAGTTCGGAGAGGTTGTTGCGGCGGTCGAACATGGTCAGCACGATGCCGTCCAGGGTGAGGGACGGGTTCAGCACGCGCTTCACCCGCTCGATCGTGCGGGTGATCTGCGAGACGCCTTCGAGCGCGAAAAACTCCGTCTGCAGCGGGATCATCACCGCTTCCACCGCCACCAGCGCATTCAGCGTCAGCAGGCCGAGGGAAGGGGGGCAGTCGATCAGGATGAAGTCGAAGCCCGCCAGGGTTTCGGCCGCATTGTCCAGCGCGCGCTTCAGGCGGTGCTCGCGGTTCTCCATCCCCACCAGCTCGATCTCGGCGCCCGCGAGGTCGTTATCGGCGGCCAGAAGGAACAGGTTGGGCACCTTGGTCGGCAGCATCAATTCGGCCAGCGGGCGCTCGCCTACCAGCAGGGCATAGCTGCCCGCGCCACGCCCGGTACGTGGCAGGCCCAGGCCCGTGGAGGCATTGCCCTGCGGGTCGAGATCGATGACCAGCACGCGCTTCTTGGTGGCCAGCGCGGTGGCCAGGTTGATGGCGGTGGTCGTTTTGCCCACGCCGCCCTTCTGGTTGGCGAGCGCGATACGGCGTGGTTGCTTGGCGTCAGGCCCCGGCACGGTTGATCCTGGACAATCGAAAGATGGAAGCGTCGGGTTCGGTGCTGCTCTTGAACCGCTCGGCCGACATTGTCCAGCCCGGGAGCGTGGCCTCCCATTCCTCCAATGCGGCGCGGCCCTTGGGAAAGATGGCGACACCCTCGGGCGCCAGCAGGCGTTCGGCCCAGGGCAGCATCTTTTCCAGCGGCGCCAGGGCACGCGCGGTCAATACGGCCAGCGGCGGGAGGGCGACATCCTCCACCCGGGCGGCATGGACGGCGACATGCGCCAAGCCCAGTTCGCCCACCACCGTCTGCAGGAAAGCGGCCTTGCGGCGGTCGGATTCCACAAGATGCACGGGGCGCGTAAAGGCCATGGCCAGCAGCAGCCCGGGGAAGCCGCCGCCCGTGCCGATATCGCCCAGCGGCCCATCGCCCGGCGGGACCAGCGGCAGCAATTGCAGCGAATCCGCGATATGCCGCTCCCGCAGACCGGCTTCGGTTGTTTGGCCGATCAGGTTGATGCGCGCGTTCCATCGCAGCAGCAGCGGCACGAAGGCCTCGATCCGCGCCGTTGTTTCACGTGAAACAACGGCGGGCGGCAGCGGCAGGGCAGGGGTGTGTTTCACGTGAAACGCTCCCCCTTGCGCAAATGCACCGCGAGGGCGGCGAGCGCCGCCGGGGTGACGCCCGCCACCCGGCCGGCCCCGCCGAGCGTGGCGGGGCGCGCCATGGCCAGCCTCTGCCGCATCTCGTTGGACAGGCCGGGGATGGCGGCAAAGTCAGTGGTCTTGGGAATCTGGGTGCGCTCCTCGCGTTCGATCAACCGCAGCTCGGCCGCCTGCCGGTGCAGGTAAGGGGCATAGAGGGCCTCTGCCTCCACCTGCAGGCGCACGCCGGTGGGCAGAGCAGCGAGCCAGGGAAAGGCGGCGGCCAGGGCGATTTCGTCCAACCCGGGCAGGGCGAGCACCTCCAGCAGGTTCCGCCAGCGGCCATCCTGGTTGATGGGAATGCCGGCGGATTGGAGAGCGGCGGGCGTGCCGCCCTCGGCACGGGCACGGGCCAGGGCGCCGGTCACCTGGGCCGCGAAGGTGCGGTGCCGCGCCGCCCGCTCCGGTCCCACGCAGCCCCAGGCGATGCCGGTCTCGGTCAGGCGCAACCCGGCATTGTCGGCCCGCAGCGCCAGGCGGTGCTCGGCGCGGGCCGTCAGCATCCGGTAGGGCTCGCTGACGCCCTGCAGGGTCAGGTCGTCCACCATCACGCCCAGGTAGGATTCGGTGCGGGACAGAGTGCGGGCGGCATTGCCCCCGGCCAGCGCCGCCGCGTTCAGCCCGGCCAGCAGGCCCTGGGCGCCCGCCTCCTCATACCCGGTGGTGCCGTTAATCTGCCCGGCCAGGAACAGCCCCGGCACGTCCCGCGCCTCCAGCGAGGCCAGCAGCGCGCGCGGGTCCACGTGGTCGTACTCGATGGCATAACCCGGCCGCTGGATGACCGCGTGCTCCAGCCCCGGAATGGTGGCGATGAAGGCCCGCTGCACATCCTCCGGCAGGCTCGTGGAGATGCCGTTGGGATAGATGGTGGGGTCGTCCAGCCCCTCGGGCTCCAGGAAGATCTGGTGCCGCTCGCGCTCGGCGAAGCGCACCACCTTGTCCTCGATCGAGGGGCAGTAGCGCGGCCCCACCCCCTGGATCTGCCCGGAATGGATGGGCGCCCGGTGCAGGTTGGCGCGGATCAGCGCGTGACCTTCCGGCGTGGTGGCGGTGATGCCGCATTCCACCTGGCGGTTGGTGATGCGCTCCGTCATCCAGGACAGCGGCTCCGGTACCGCGTCGCCCGGCTGCATCTCCAGCGCCGCCCAGTCGATGGTGCGGCCATCAAGGCGCGGCGGCGTGCCGGTCTTGAGGCGGCGCATCGGCAGCCCCATCGCCTCAATGGCCAGCGCCAGCCCGATGGAGGGAGCATCGCCCACCCGCCCCGCCGGCCGCCGCGTCTCGCCGATATGGATCTCGCCACGCAGGAAGGTGCCGGTGGTGATGACCAGCGCGCCGCAGCCGATGCGCGCGCCATCGGCGGTCAGCACCGCGGTGACGCGGCCCGATGCATCCCGCTCGATCCCCTCCGCCGCCATGGCATGGATGGTGAGGTTGTCCTGCGCCGTCAGCAGCGCCTGCACCGCCTGGCGGTACAGCTTGCGGTCCGCCTGCGCCCGGGGGCCGCGCACCGCCGGCCCTTTGCTGCGGTTCAGCAGCTTGAAATGGATGCCCGCCGCGTCGGCGGCCCGCCCCATCAGCCCGTCCAGCGCGTCGATCTCACGCACCAGATGCCCCTTGCCCACCCCGCCGATGGCCGGGTTGCAGGACATCTCGCCCAGCGTCTCCCGCTTGTGGGTCAGCAGCAGGGTGCGGGCACCGCAGCGGGCCGCGGCGGCGGCGGCCTCGGTGCCGGCATGGCCACCGCCCACCACCACCACGTCGAAATTCATGTCGCGCATGGTGCGGCTATACCGCGCCCCGCGTCATTTTCCGATGCAGAAATCCCCGAATACCACGTCCAGCACATCCTCGACCCCCACGCGCCCGGTCAGCCGCCCCAGCGCCCGCACGGAGGCCCTCAGGGCCTCCGACGCCAGTTCGGGCAGTGGGGCCGCCGCCGCCTCGT
>JAQGHX010000132.1 GCA_028288745.1 Roseomonas sp.
CGGCGTGCTGCGCAGGCCAGAGTGGAGGAACGCGGCACCTTCCGCAGCCCCAGGGCTTTCCGGAGCTCCTGCCCTTCGGCTGCCAGGGTGACGAGACCGCGGTCATCGGTCCGCAGAAACTGGCGCAGTGCCAGCAACGCGAAGAGCTGGGCCTGGGTGAGATCGTGCCGCGAGGTCCGGCTGCCGTAGGCCGGAAAGGTCCGCGGCCCGACGGCCAAAGCCTCGCGTGCTACCCCGGCCGCTGACTTGGTCATGCTGCGCATCGAAACCCTCGCGTTCAGAGTTCGGATATCCTCCCAGCGCCGCCCCGATCAGAAGGTTTCAACAGAGACGACACACTCAAGAACGCCGCTAAGATCAGACGCTACCTCACGCCCAAGAAGGCGGCCGTCACCAGATGCGTACGTATAAACGCAGAAGCCGTAGATGTGGTTGAACTGAACCAAGCCCGGGTGGCGCGCCAACCTGGGTTCCTCCGGAGGCTCATGCGGATCGTCAACCTTCGCGCTGCCAAGCCCCACCTCTCCCGCCTGGTCGACGCCGCGGCGGGAGAAGACATCCTCATCGCCCGCGCAGGCCGCCCGGTCGCCCGCCTGATGCCGCTGCAGGATCTTTCTGGTCATCCACGCCGCCAGCTGGGACAGCTCGCCGGCCAGCTCCGCCTGCCGGAGGATTGCGACGCGCCGCTGCCCAACGCCGGGCTGGCGGGCTTCGAGCAGGGCTGATGCGCCTGCTGCTCGACACGCCTCTGCGGGTGTGGGCCCTGGCACAACCGGACCGGCTGGACGCCACGACGCGCGCCGCGCTGGAGTATCCGGAGAACGAAGTGCTGTTCAGCGCTGCCAGCTTGTGGGAGATCGCTATTAAGGCGGCGCTCGGCCATCCTGACTGTTCTTGTAACCCGCAACAGGTTCTGCAAGCGGCGCCTGCAAGAAGTGGAGGGCGCCGCCGCTCTGCCCGGCCTCTATCCTCCGAACATCGACACAATGCCCGCTACGAGGTCAGCCGCAGGAGGTGAGCTGCGGAGACGCGGACGGCGGCGGAAGGTCCGACAAGAACCCCTCCGGTTGTGGATGGGCTCGATAGCCGGATCGGATCGGGCCCCGCCGTCAGACGTGACGCTACGGAGGCCCGCCGACCGCAGCCTCGCTCACCGTTTCCAGCGCTGCCGGCATGCCAGTGAAGACATGCCGGTGCATGGCCGCCGCAGCCTCGGCGATGCGGTTCTGTTCCAGGAGTTGCACAATGCAGTCATGCTCCTCCGCAGCCCGGCTACGGCTGAGGGAGCGCACCAGTAGAGCGTGCCGTAGCGGCTCCGCCAGTTCGTGCACGGCGTCGATGGCGCGCTCGAGCGGTCCGTTCCCTAGATGCCGACGCAGCGTACCGTGGAAAGCCAGGTTGGCGGCAATGTAGTTTTCGACATTCTCCGCCTCCCGGTGACGCCGCATCTCTGCGTTGTGGGCGCGTAGTTCCTCCAGCAGCGCTGGCGTAACCCGGCCCTCTAGCCCTTCCACGGCGTGGCGCTCGAGCAGGGCGCGGACCTCGTAGATCTGGCGCACCTCGGCCGCGGTCACGCGTCGGACACGGAAGCCGTGCCGTGGTTCGTGCGTGACGAGGCCGCGCCGCTCTAGCAGATGCAGTGCATCCCGGATCGGCGCGCGCGAGCAGCAGAACTCGGCCTGGAGAGCTTGCTCCCGCAGCGGGCTGCCCGCCGGGTGATGGCCGAGTATGATCTGCCGTCGGATCTGCTCCATCAGATAATAGGGGATGGGCTTGGGTGCGCCGGGCTGGTCTTGGCGGGTCATTGGTGTGTCCGTCGGCAGTCTTGGGCCTCCACGGGGTCTCTCGCACTGCTGGCCAGCAACTCCCATACGAAACGAGGAATGTCAAAATTCCATATTGTCGACAAACGACAAAAAGCCTAGTGATCGAATTATGAGGAACGTTAATGGTAATGACGGAGCGGGTGCGAGGCCTGCCCTAGACGGTACGCGAGCCGCGCCATGGACGGCCGGCAGCCAGCCAGCCCTCCTTCCGGTCCCATCCCTGGCGACGGACTGCCACATCCACATCTACGACGCGCGCTTCCCCTACGACCCGGGGGCCCAGCTCCAGCCTGGCGCGGCCACGGTCAGCGACTACCGGCTGCTTCAGGCCCGGCTGGGCACCGAGCGCTGCGTCGCGGTGCAACCCTCCTCCTACGGCACGGACAATGCCTGCCTCGTCGATGCGCTTAGCCAGTTCGGCGCGGACGCGCGTGGCGTGGCGGTGGTCGACGCATCGGTGTCGGATGAGCAACTGCGGGCGCTGGACGCAGCGGGCGTGCGCGGCGCACGCTTCAACCTCGCGCGCCCGGGCGGGACGATGATGGAGGCGCTGGAGACGGTCGCCCGGCGCGTGGCGCCACTCGGCTGGCACCTGCAACTCCACACCCTCGCCGATCTCTGGACTGGGCTGGAGGCCACGATGCGGCGCCTGCCCGTGCCGCTGGTCATCGACCATCTTGGCCGCCTGCCGCAGCCCGCCGGGCTATTGCACCCCGCCTGGCCGGTGCTGCGGCGCCTCGTGGACGAGGGTCGCGCCTGGGTGAAGATCTCCGGCGCCTATCACGATACCCGCACCGGCGCGCCGGACTACGCCGATACGGGCGCAGTGGTGAAGGCCTGGGTGGAGGCCGCGCCAGAGCGCGTGGTCTGGGGAACGGACTGGCCGCACCCCTCCGCGACGGCGGGCGAGAAGCCCGTGCCTGATGATGCGCGGCTGCTCGACCTCCTTGGGGAATGGGTGCCGTCCGAGGCGCTGCGCCATCGCATTCTCGTGGACAACCCAGCCCTGCTTTACCGCTTCGAGACGGAGGCGCGCACATGAGCGACCATCCCCGCCTGCGGGTTTTCCTCACCCATACCAGGGAGGCGCTGGCGTCCCAGTACCTTGAAGGCGGGCTGGCGGAACTGCGCCGCGTCGCCGACGTCGTCCTCAATCCGACGGGTCGGGTGCTCTCAGGAGCCGAACTGTCCGCCGCCGCTGCGGGATGCGAGGTGATCGTCGCCCACCGCGCGACGCCCGGCCTTGCCCAGACCTTCGCGGCGGCCCCAGACCTCGTCGCCTTCCTGCGCGCCGCCGTGGATATCAGCACTGTCGACGTGGAGGCCGCCTCGGCTAAGGGCGTCCTCGTCGCGCGCACCGGCGCGGCCTTCGAGCATCCCGTGGCGGAACTGGCCTTCGGGATGATGATCGACCTTGCCCGCGGGATCTCGCGGATGCGTGGGGATTATCTGGCAGGCCGCGCGCCCGCGCCGCCGCGCGGCATCCAGATCTCCACTGCCACACTCGGGATCGTCGGCTACGGGCGGATTGGTCGCCGCCTCACGGAGATGGCGCTGGGCTGGGGCATGCGCGTTCTCGTGTCCGACCCCTCCATCCAACCGGCGCCGCCCGTGGAGGCCGTCGGCTTCGAGGCGCTGCTCGCGGCTTCGGACTTCGTCGTCAGCTTGGCGGCCTCCACACCGGATACAGCCGGGCTGTTCGACGCGGCGGCCTTCGCGGCCATGCGACCGGGCGCCTGCTTCATCAATCTCTCCCGCGGGGAGCTGGTGGACGAGGACGCGTTGGAGGCAGCGCTCGATTCCGGCCGTCTTCGCGGCGCCGGATTCGATGTGGGGCTTGCGCCCGACCAGATGCCCTCGTCCCGCTTCACCGCGCGCCCGGACGTGGTCGCGACGCCGCATATCGGCGGTGTGACGCCTGAGGCGCGGATGCAACAGACCATGGACACGGTGCGGCAGGTGGCCGCCCTCTCAGCCGGGCAGATGCCGGAGGGTGCCGTGAACCCAGGGGCGGCGAGCCGGCTCGCCAGGTTGGCCGCATGGGCCGACGGCGCGCCACGGTCATAGTCATTTTAACCATGGAACGAGATATGTCTTTGGGATTCAGGATCCTGCCGCGGCGCCGCGCCGTAGCGGCTGCGATGGTAGAGCGCTTTCGCACGCTGCCCACCGCCAATGTTAGCGACGTCATGTCGCGCCTCTTCGCCGGTGGTCCGCGCCTGCGGCCGATGCACCGCGCCGGCGTACTCGCCGGCCCCGCACTGACGGTGAAGACCCGGCCGGGTGATAATCTGATGATCCACAAGGCCATCGCCCTTGCGCAGCCGGGCGACGTCATTGTGGTGGATGCGGGTGGCGACATCACCAACGCGCTGATCGGCGAGCTGATGCTGGCCCAGATGGTGCGGCGGCGTCTGGGAGGCATCGTGCTTGACGGCGCCATCCGCGACAGCGCCGCCATCGCGGCCCAGGATTTCCCAGTCTACGCGGCCGGCGTCACCCATCGCGGCCCCTATAAGGACGGCCCTGGTGAGATCAACGTTCCCATTTCCCTCGGAGGGATGATGATAGAGCCCGGCGACCTCGTGCTGGGCGACGAGGACGGCATCGTGGCCGTGCCGTTCGACGCGATGGAGACGATCCTCGCCGCCACGGAGAAGAAGCAGGCGGCAGAGCGGGTGCAGGCCGCTGCCATCGAGGACGGCAGCTACGACAACGCCTGGGTGGACGCGACGCTGCGGCGCCTGGGTTGTGAGGGGATCGCATAAGCATGAGCCAGACCCAGGGCGAGGACCGCCCCACCGTCCTGATTTCTGCAGCTGTCGTCGCCTCTGAAGCCGAGGCGCTGCTGGAAGAAGCAGGACTGAACTTCGTCTATACCGAGGCCTATCCCTCGCAGGAGGCGCTGCTGGAGGCGGCCGCGCGGCTGCGCCCGGTGGCCATCATGCACCGGCAGGGCTTCATCAGCGGCGCGGTGATGGATGCGGCGGGTCCGCAGCTCCATATCGTCTCGCGCCACGGTGCGGGCTTTGACGGCATCGATGTGGCTGCGGCCGAGGAACGGGGCGTGACGGTGGCACGCGCAGCCGGCGCCAACTCGCGCCAGGTCGCCGAGCACACTATGGCGATGATCCTCTCGCTTCTAAAGGATCTGCCGTCCCTCACGAGGGCCATGCGGGAGGGGGCCTGGGAGAAAAACGCGCGCGCAACGCGCGACGTCGCAGGCACGGCCATTGGCATCGTGGGCTATGGGGCCATCGGCACCAAGGTGGCGCGCCTCGCCGATGCTTTCGGCATGCGGGTCCTCGTTTATGATCCGCTGCTTCCGTCGGGCAGCCTCTCCGGCCCCGGTGAGCGCGTGGAAGAACTGGGGGTGCTGCTGGAGCGCTCGCAGTTGCTGACCCTCCACTGCCCGCTGGAAGAGACCACGCGTGGCATGATCGGCGCGGCGGAGCTTGCCCGGCTGCCGAAGGACGCCATCCTGGTCTGCACCGCCCGCGGTGGCATCGTGGACGAGGCGGCCCTGCTGGCGGCGCTTGATGCCGGGCACATCGCCTGGGCAGGGCTCGACGTTTTCAACAAGGAGCCGCTGGAGGCGGGAAGCGGGCTGCGGACGCATCCGCGCGTACTCGCAACACCACACCTCGCGGCGACAACGCCTCGTGGCGCTGTCTCCATGGCGACAGCCGCCGCTTCGAACATCATCGACGTCCTGGCCGGAAGGCTGCCGTCGCTCGAAGGCGCTCTCGTGGTGACCGGGTGGGCATTGCAGGGCGCGCAGAAATCCATTGAGGGAGGGCGATAATATGTTCAAAATCACACGCCGCGGACTGGCTGCGGCCACGGCGCTTGCCGCCGCACCGCTGCTGAGCGCCCGGGCACAGGGCCCGGCGCAATGGCCCACGCGCGCCCTGCGCCTGGTCTGCGCCTTCGCCGCGGGCGGGAACACCGACTTCGTGGCCCGCATCATCGCCGAGCGCCTCACCGCCGACCTGGGGCAGCCCGTGGTGGTTGAGAACCGGATCGGCGCAGGCGGCATGATCGGCGCAGAAGCCGTCGCCCGCAGCACGCCGGATGGCTACACGCTCTTTCTGGGTTCACTCAGCACCCAATCGATCCATGTGAGCCTCTACGAAGGTCGTCTGCCCTACAACCCGGTTGCCGACTTCACACCAGTCTCCCGCACGACAGTGGGCACGCACATGCTCATCATCCATCCCTCCATCCCGGCGAAGACCGTGCCCGAGCTGATCGCCTATGCGCGCAGCCGTCCCGGCGAGCTCGCCTATGGTTCCGGCGGCAACGGGACGAGCACCCATATCTGCGGCGAGATGCTCCGGCAGCTGGGCGGGGTCGACCTGCTGCACGTTCCCTTCCGCAGCACGGCGCCTGCCTCCACCGCGCTCATCGCCGGGCAAATCCAGATCATGTTCGACACCTTCTCCTCTGCGCTTCCCCATGCGCGGCAGGGCCGCGCGACCGGCCTAGCCGTCACCTCCGCGCAGCGGCAATCCGCGGCGCCGGAGATGCCCACCATGGCGGAGACCCTCCCGGGCTTCGAGGCGGACACCTGGGATGGCGTTTTCGGCCCTGCCGGTCTCCCATCCCAGGTTGTGGAACGCGTGGACGTGGCGGTGCAGAAGGCCCTGGCGGATCCCGCGCTGGTGTCGCGGCTGAACAGCATCGGCCTGCAGCCCTACCCGGCCGGACCAGCCGCATTCGCCGCCTTCCAGAAGGTGGAAATCGAGAAGTGGGGCCGCGTGGTGCGCGCGGCGAATATCAAGCCCGATTAAGGTACATCCTGTTCCGGTGCTCCCGGAATGGAGCGCCCTTGCTCCACCGGTAACGACAGAAAAAAGCATGCCTCGGGAGGGGCAACAGGATGAAGCGTGTAGACCGCCGAACCTACCTTGGCTGGGCCCTGACCGCGGCTGGAGCGCTGGCCGCCGATGGCTCACGCGCCCAGGAAGCGGCACATTGGCCGGCCCGGCCGGTGCGCCTGATCATTGCCTTCGCGCCGGGCGGCTTCACCGATATCGCGGGGCGGGTGCTGACGCAGTCGCTCTCCACGGTGCTGGGCCAGCCCGTGGTGGTGGAGAACCGGCCGGGCGCTGCTGGCCTGATCGGCACCGAGGCCGCGGCCCAAGCGGCGCCGGATGGCTACACGCTGCTGCTGGGAACGATCAGCACGCACGCCATCAATGTCGGCCTGTACAAACATCTGCCTTACGATGCGTTGAAGAGCTTCGTTCCGGTCTCGGGCGTGGCCAGCGGCCAACTCGTCCTGGCCGTGCATCCCTCCGTCAGTGCAACGAGCGTCGCCGAGCTGATCGCCTTGGCGCGCGCCAGGCCGGGCGCGCTCACCTATGGGTCGGGCGGCAATGGCACCACGAGCCACCTTGCCGGTGAGCTCTTCAAGTCAATGGCAGGCGTCAACCTGCTGCACGTGCCCTTCCGTAGCCCTGCTCCCGCAGCCTCGGCGCTGCTCGGCGGGCAGGTGGATGTCATGTTCGACACGGTGCCGACCGCCTTGCCCCAAATCCGTCCGGGCCGCCTGCGCGCGCTCGGCGTGAGCTCCCTAGCCCGCGTACCGGAGTTGCCCGAGGTGCCGCCGGTCGCGGATACGCTGCCAGGCTTCGAGACCGGCACCTGGGTCGGCCTCTTCGCCCCGGTCGGCACGCCGGCGGCGATCGTCGAGCGGATCGACGCGGCCACGCGTCAGGTCCTCTCGAGTCCAGAGACGGCGAACCGCTTAGCCGAGCTAGGAATGCAGCCCTTCCTCGCAGGACCCGGACCCTTCGCGGAGTACCAGCGCCAGGAAATCGACAAGTGGGTCAGGGTCGTCCAGAGTGCCGGGATCACACCTGACTGATCCCTTCCGTTGTGACCGTGCTTGATCCCCTGCATCCCTGAGATGCTGCAGGCGGCCGGACTCAGGGGCGAGATCGCGTCGGGCGACGTGGACCGCACGGTCTTCGCGACCGACAACCCCGTCTACCGCATCCCGCCCAGCACCCGGGCAACGAGCACGGATGGAATGAGGTAGCTGGGCCGCACTGATGCAGCCGACTTCAACCGCATCGAACTGCACCGCCGTGGCCGATGCGAGACGCAGGACGCTTTCAGTGGCGATTATGCACTTTGCGACACCAAAGGAAAAAGGGCCTAGCACTACCTGGGCATTTTGATTGAATGTGATCTGATGGTGTGCGCTGTTGCCT
>JAQGHX010000135.1 GCA_028288745.1 Roseomonas sp.
GGCCCTGGCGGCGGTGGCGAGCAGGGGCGGCAGATCGTGCCCCTCCAGCAGCGCCGCCATGGCCTCGGCCCGCGCCAGCCCGTCGCGCAGGGAGGCCAGGTCGCGCGGCGCGAAGCGGTCCAGCGAAAGGCGGCCGAGCGCGCGCGCCATGTCCGGCGCGCCTTTCAAGTGGCCGCGCAGGCCGGCGCGGGCGGGGGTATCGGCCAGCAGGCAGGCCACCGCCTCGTGCCGCGCGGCGATGGGCGCCGCCTCCGCCAGCGGGCAGGACAGGCGGGCCGCCAGTTCCCGCGCCCCGGCGGCCGTCAGCGTGCGGTCCACCGCCGAGAGCAGGCAGTTGCGGGTATCGCCCCTCTCGCTGCGCAGGATCTCCAGGCTGCGGCGGGTGGCGGCATCCATCCGCAGCGTGCTGCCGCCGCCCTGCGGCTCGGGGGGGCGCAGGCGCGGGGCGGCCTCGCCCTGGGTCGCGCGCAGATAGGCCAGCGCCATGGCGCCAGCGGAGAGTTCCGCGCCGGTGAAGGCACCGAACCCGTCCATGCCGGCGACGCCGTAGAAATCGGCCAGGGCCCGCGCCGGGTCGCGCGGCGGTTCCAGGGCGGCGGTGCGCCCGGCCCAGGCGGCGAGCGCGGGGGCGCCTTCCAGCGATGCCGGCGTCAGCAGCTCGGCCGGTTCCAGCCGCGCCAGCAGGGCGGGGAGTTCGGCCTGCGGCAGGGATTCGGTGCGGAAGGCGCCGGTGGAAAGGTCCACCCAGGCGGCCCCCAGCAGGCCCTCGCCGCCCTGGGGGCAGAGCGCCAGCAGCCAGGCGGGGCGGGCGCCGTCCAGCAGCGCGTCCTCCGTCACGGTGCCGGGGGTGACGAGCCGCACCACCTCGCGCCGGATGGTCGGCGCCTTGCGGGCCTTGGCCTGTTCCGGCGTCTCCCGCTGGTCGCAGATGGCGACGCGCAGGCCGAGCCGGATGAGCCGCGCGAGGTAGCCTTCCAGCGCATGCGCCGGCACGCCGGCCATCGGGATCGGTTCGCCCCGGTGCTCGCCGCGATGGGCGACGGCCAGACCCAGCAGGTCGGCCGCCTTATGCGCGTCCTCGAAGAACAGCTCGAAGAAATCGCCCATGCGGAAGAAGACCAGCGCATCCGGGTGCTGCGCGCGGGCGGCGAACCATTGCGCCATGGCGGGGGTCGCGCCCTCGGCGGAGCGGGGGGCGGGGGGCGGGGGGGCTGGGGCGGCGCGGTGCATCACGGCGGCAACCTAGAGCAGATCGCCCCCCCCCGGAACCGAGCCCGGCCGGGCAGCGGAGCGGCGCGATGAGGAATTTGCCGATGCCCGGCTCTCTTTCGCGGCGGCCTTCACCGTCCGGCTGTCCAGAACCCCAGCAGAAGGACTGGCTTCCCGTCCGGCCTGCACCCGGTCGAGGAGATCGACTGGTCCGGGTCAGCGGTGACGGTGCGGGCCGGCCGCGCCACGCTGCGCGCGGGGGCGGTGGTGATCACCGTGCCGGCCAGCGTGCTGGCGGCGGAGGCGGTCCGCTTCACCCCTGCCCTGCCGCAGAGCAAGCTGGCGGCGCTGGACGACCTGCCCTCAGGCGTCAACGACAAGATCTATCTGGACCTGCCGGACGGGCTGGCCGGGCTGCCGCAGGACACGCATGTGGTGGGCTCCCTGACCACCGCGTCCACCGGCTCCTACCAGGTGCAGCCCATGGCCGGCCGCTGCTGGAGATGTTCCTGGGCGCCGACCTCGCCATTCAGCTGGAGCGCGACGGTCCGGACGCCATGGCCGCCTTCGCGCGGGAGGAGATCGGTGGCCTCTTCGGCGCGGCGGGCGGCTTCCGCTTCCTGCCCTTGGGGCAGCAGCCTCACCATCTGCATGCTGGCGCCGGCGCCGCCCAGTACCAGCCGGCCGGCGGCATGGCGCTGCGCCGCTTCCAGCAGGCAATCGCGCCGCGCCGCGTAGATCTTGCGCATTCGGTGCACATGCTGTTCCAGATGCCCATCCGCCATGAAGTCGGTGACGATCATCTGGCCGATCAGCGAGGCGTAGCCACCCGCGATGGCTCGCGCGCCGGCGAAAGCCTCCGCCAGGCTGGGCGGCACGATGGCGAAGCCGATGCGCAGCGCCGGGAACAGCGCCCTGCCGAAGGCGCCGAGATAGACCACCCGGTCCCGCGCCGCGGCGGAATGCAGCGTCACGCCCTGGCGCGGCAGGATGTAGTCCTCGCCCTGCGCATCCTCGATGATCCAGGCATCGCGACGGCGCGCGAAGTCCAGCAGCGCGCCGGCGGCACCCATCGCCATGGGCTGCGCGATCGGGACGATCGGGACCTGCTTGGCGGCGAAGACATAGGCCAGCCGCGCCTCCGGGCATTCCATCTCCGCCTGCCGCGCGTCGAAGGCACCGCCGCCGGTGCCGACGGGATGGATGCGGGCCGAGGCGGCCTCCAGCGACGCCCGGGTGCGGGGATGCGCCGGCTCCTCCAGCCAGACGGCATCGCCGGGGGAAAGCAGCACGCGCAGCGTCACGTCCCGTGCCTGCTGCGGCCCGGCGAAGATGAACACGTCCTCCTCCCCGCACTGATGCCGCAGAAGGCGCGCAGGTGGCACATGATCGCTTTGCGCAGCGGCGGATAGCCGCTGGATTCACACCAGCCCAGCAGCATCGGGCCGGGATCGCGCGATGCGGTCGATGGCGCGCTTGGCCAGGCGCATCCACAGCTTCACCGGGAACTGGTCCAGCGCCGGCAGGTCCGGCCGGAAGGGAATGCCGATGGGCGAGATGCCCAGCGCCGGGGAGATGTTGCGGAAATACCCGGGGCCGCAGGGTGCCTCGGCCGCGAGCGTCAGCCCGGGGTGCTGCGGTGGCCGGTGCGGCGCCGCCGGCAGGTCGGTGGCGACGAAGGTGCCGGAGCCGCGCTGGGAGAGCAGATAGCCCTCCGTCATCAGTTCCTCGAAGGCGTGCAGCACGGTGTTGCGGGAGGTGCCGAGCACGCTCGCCAGGGCGCGGGTGGAGGGCAGACGCGTGCCAAGCCGCAGCACGCGGGAGATGATGTCGGCCCGCAGGTGCTGCGTAGATCTGCAGGTGCAGCGGCCGTCCATCCCCCTGCTCCAGCCGCGCCACAAACGCGGCGAAGGAGGAGGTCTGCCGCCGCTCCGACAGGCCGGTCCCGATCGGCAGTCCGGAACTGGCCCTGGCTCCAGATGAGATATGCGCGGCGGAAAGGCTACGCCGTGTGCGGACGCGGTCAACTACCGTGACGAAGTGGACCGAGAAGAAGTGGCACTGGGTCAAAGCAGGGAAGTGGTTCTTGCTGCTGGCCACGGCCCTGCTGCTTGGACTCTCCGCGCGGGGCCGCCGCGCAGGAGCCGGTCACCATCGCTATCGATGGCGGCGCCTTCGCCCGCGCCATGCGCGTCGCCATCCTGGACCCGGCCGAGCGCGAGCTGGGCCTGAAGATCACGGTGGATACCAATTCCGGCAACGGGAAATACGGCGTCATCGGCCTCACCAAGACGGCGGCCCTCGACTACGCGACGCCGAACATCCGCATCAACGCCGTGTGCTCCGGCATCATCGAAACCCCGATGATGGCCCGCTTCAGCAGCGGCACGCCCGAGGGACGGCGAGGGTCATCGCGCAGGAACCGGTCAGGCAGATGAGCAA
>JAQGHX010000168.1 GCA_028288745.1 Roseomonas sp.
TGCCCTGCCCCGTGAAGGTATATTCCAGGAACCGGCGCCCCCCGGTCTCATAAACCTGCTGGGGCACGCCGAGCGTACTGACGAGCTGAACCTCCGGGCCCGACACATAGGTCGCCATCCGGCTGTCGAAGTCGCGGGACGTGGTATCCGCGCAGGCGGAGAGCAGGAGGAACGTCAGGACCGTGCCCACAGGAAGCGGTGCCGCGCGCATGGTGTCGTCCTCACTGCTGATGGTGGTGGCTAGTTAACGTATCGCTCCGGATCGCGGTTTCAGCGCCGGCCCGCCGCCACGGCTTCTGCTCCCTGCCTGCTACTCCGCCGCCGCGGTGGCCTGGCTGCGGTGCAGTTGGATACGCTCCCGCCGCCGCCCCAGTTGCTGGTCCGCCACCACGCCCAGCAGGATGACCCCGCCCATCACCGCGAAGTTCAACGATGATGGAATGCCCAGGATATTGACCAGGTTCTGCAGGATCTGCAGCAGCACCGTGCCCAGCACGATGCCGAGGATGCTACCCTCGCCCCCCCGCAGCGAGCAGCCGCCCAGCACGGCGGCGGCGATGGCGTAAAGCTCGTAGAAATTGCCGAAGGAGGATGGTGAGACGGAGCTGGTGTAGAAAACCAGCAGCACCGTGGACAGGCCCGCCAGGCTGCCGCCGAGCAGGTAGGCGCCGATGATCACCGCATCGGTGTTGATGCCTGAGTGCCGCGCCTCTTCCTCGTTCCGGCCGACGGCGTAGAGATAGCGGCCGAAGACCGTCCGGTGCAGCACCACCGCCATGACCAGTGCCACCACGAGCAGGATCAGGAAGGGATTGGGGATGATGCCGAAGCTCCGGCCTGACGCCAGCCAGGTGAGCGTGTCCAGGCTGTCGCCGGCATAACCGAAGCCGGTGGTGGAATCCTGCGTGTAATAGCGGGCGATGCCGCGATAGATCAGCAGGCCGCAGAGCGTCACCACGAAGGGCTGCAGCTTCAGCCGCGTCACCAGCAGCCCGTGCAGCAGCCCCAGCACCAGGCCGGCCGCCAGCACGACCAGCACCGCCAGTGGCCAGGGCAGTTCGTAATTCACCAGCAGGTCCACCAGGATGACGCCCAGCAGCGCGAACATCGAGCCGACGGAAAGGTCGATGCCGCCGGTGATGATGATGATGCCCTGCCCGATGCTGAACACCCCGAACAGCCCGATCAGGTTGGCCATGTTCAGCACGTTGACGCCCGAGAGGAAAAGCGGGTTGAGCGCCGCGGTGATGCCGCCGATGACGATCAGCAGCAGGGCCAGGCCCAGTTCCTTCTTGCTCATGCCGGCACGCCCTCCGCCTGCTTCCGCGCCGTGCCGGCACCTTCCGAACCGATGGCCAGGCGCAGCACCGCCTGTTCGCTGAAGGCGTCGCGCTCCAGCGTGCCGCTGATGCGGCCCTCATGCATCACCGCGATGCGGTCGCTGACGCCCAGCACTTCCTCCATGTCGCTGGAGATCATCAGGATGGCGACGCCACGATCGGCCAGCGCCCGCATCAGCCGGTAGATCTCTCCCTTGGCGCCGACATCGATGCCGCGCGTCGGTTCGTCGAACAGCATCACGCGGGGCGCCATGCTCAGCCACTTGCCCAGCACCACCTTCTGCTGGTTGCCCCCCGAGAGCGCGCCGGCACGGGTGCCGCTGGAGGGCGCCTTGATGCGCAGGGAAAGGCGCTGCTCCTCGCTGGCCTGCCATTCCGCCCCGCGCCGCATCAGCCCGAACCGGGCATAGAGCGGCGCGCTGGCCAGGGTGACGTTCTCGACGATGGGCATTTCCAGCACCAGCCCGGCCTGCTTCCGGTCCTCCGGGATCAGGTAGAGACCGGCGGCCACCGCATCCCGTGCCGAGCGAATTCGCAACGGCTTCCCGTCCAGCCGCAGGCTGCCCGCCAGGGGCGGATCGATGCCGAACAGGGTGCGCGCCAGCGTGGTGCGGCCAGCGCCCACCAGCCCCGCCAGCCCCAGGATCTCGCCCGGGTGGATATGCAGGTCGAGCTGCCGTGCCGGAAAGGCGCTGGTCACCAGCCCCAAAATCTCCAGCCCCCCCTGCGCCGGCGCGCGCGCGGGCGCGGTATAGAGGGCACGCAGGTCCCGCCCGATCATCAGCCGGATCATGGCGGCGTGGTCGATCTCGTCCCGCCGCAGCTCGCCCGCCATCCGGCCATCGCGCAGGCAGGCCACCCGGTCGGCGCAGTCCATGATCTCACCCAGGCGATGCGTGATGTAGATCAGCCCGGTGCCGCTGGCGCGCAGCTCCTTCACCACCGCCAGCAGCCGCGCGGTTTCCGACAGCGTGAGCGAGGAGGTCGGCTCGTCCAGGATGATGATGCGCGCCTCGGCCGCCAGCGCGCGGGCGATCTCCACCAATTGCCGCTGGGCGATGGACAGTTCGGCGAGCGGTGCGTCCGGCCCGAAATCGGCGCCCAGGCGGCGCAGCAGCGGCTCCACCTTCTCCCGTGCCGCGCGCCGGTCCAGCAGCCGCAGCGGCCCGCCCCGCACCGGTTCCCGCCCGAATAACACGTTGCCCGCGACATCGAGATTGTCGAACAGGTTGAGTTCCTGGTGCACGAAGGCGATGCCGGCCTGCGTCGCCTCCGGCACTGTCAGCGACGGGCGGTCGTGGCCGGCGATACGGATCCGGCCCTCGCTGGGCGCCACGACGCCGCCCAGAACCTTCATCAGGGTGGACTTGCCGGCGCCGTTCTCGCCGATCAGCCCCAGCACCTCGCCGCGATGCAGACGCAGGCTGACCCCGTCCAGCGCGCGGACACCGGGATAGCTTTTCCCGATGCCCTCCAGTTCCAGCAGGACCTCCATCCGTGCTCACCGCCCCCGCAGCAGTTCTCGCATCTGGCCCTGGAACTCGGCCACGTTGGATTTTTCGATGATCCGGGTGGGGATGATGATCTGCTTGCTGGCCGGGATGAAGCCGCGGTCGTTGTTCAGGTACTTCACCATGCCGACCATGCTCTGGTAGCCGAATTCGAAAGGCTGCTGCACGACGGTGGACTGGATGGTGCCGTCGGCGACGCCGCGCAGCGTCAGCGCGTCCTCGTCGAAGCCAACGATCTTCACCTTGCCCTCCTTACCCGCGCCCTTCACCGCCTGGTAGATCTGCGGCGTGTTATAGGCCCAAAGACCGACCAGCAGGTTGATGTCGGCATAGCGGGCCAGCACGTCCTCGACATTGCGCTTGGCGCGGGCGATGTCGGATTCATCGGTGCGGATGTCGACGATCTCGACCTTGGTGCCGGCGAGCGTCTCCCGGATGCCCTGCACGCGCTCGCGCGCGTTGTCGGCATCCATGGTACCGACGAACAGCATGGCCTTGCCGCCATCCGGCAGCGCGCGCTTGATCTGCGCCCCGGCTTCCCGCCCCGCCGCCACGTTGTCGGTGCCGATATAGACGGCGCGGTTACTGGCCGGCGCGTCGCTATCCGTGGTGAAGAGCACCGCCTGGCTGGCGGCGCGGTTCAGCATATCCGTGGAATTGCCGGGATTGATGGCCGAGATGGCGATGCCCGCCACCTTGCGCGCCAGCAGCTCGTCCACGATGCGGCGCTGCTCGGCGGCGCTGGCCTGGCCGGGGACGATCATCTCCATGTTGTATTCGGGATGTTCGCGGTTTGCCTTCTCGATTCCCCGCCGGGCGATGGTCCAGAAATCGGCGGAGACGTTGACGACGAAGGCGAGGGTTTTCTTTTCCTGTGCGGCGAGGCCGCGCGGGAGGGCGGCCAGCACAAAGGGCGCGGCCAAAAGTATACGCCGTTTCATGGTCTCTCCTGTACATCCCTACGAACCCTGGCGGGCTCCCAGCCCCGTTGACCGGGCTGTTGAAAGGGACGCTAGCAGAGCCAGGAGGGCAGGGGGCAACCCGGGCCGTCGCCGCACGAAGCTGTGATAGTAGGTGGATTTATGTCCACCCACCGTCCACGACAAATTCCTGCGCCGAGCACATGGCAGAGGCATCCGACGCCAGGAACAGCGCCATGTCCGCGATATTCTCCGGCATCACCCGGCCCGCCAGCGTCTGCCCGGCCTCGATCTCGCGCTCGGCTTCCGGCGTGACCCAGAGCGTGAGCTGCCGCTCCGTCATGACCCAGCCCGGCACCAGCGTGTTGACCCGGATGTGCTGCTTGCCATAGTCGCGCGCCAGCCCACGCGTCAGCCCGTGCATGGCCGCCTTGGCCATGGTGTAGGCGGGCATGCCGCCCTGCCGCAGTTTCCAGCTGACTGAGCCGAAGTTGACGACCGAGCCGCCACCGGCCCGTTGCATCTGCGGCAGCACCGCCTGCGCCGCGAACAGGACGTGCCGCTGGTTCACCGCCACGCGGTCGTCCCAGTATTCGACGGTGACATTCTCCAGCTTATGCCGTTCGTCATGCGCGGCATTGTTCAGCAGGACCGTGATGTCGCCATGCGCCTTGGCTGCCTGGGCCACGGCGGCGCGCAGGGCCTCGATGTCGCGCAGGTCGCAGGGCAGGAAGAGCGGCCGGTGGGAAACCTCCGCCTCGGCCGCTACCTGCTCCACCAGTTCCCGGCTGGCCGTCTCGGCAATGTCGACGAAAGCGACGCGGCTGCCCTGGTGCGCGAAGGCGCGGGTCAGGGCGGCACCGATGCCGCTGCCGCCGCCGGTCACGAAGACACTCCGGCCCGCGAGATCCGGATAGATCGCCCTGCGCTGCATGCCCGATTTCCCCAGATTGTGTTGTTATGGGCCAAGTCTCCGCCCAAAGCCCCCACGCCGCAACCGCGTGGCTGGCTCACATTGGTGCGACGGCCGGGGTGCGACGGCCGGAGTGCGGCGGCCGCTGTATCGTGCAACCGGTGCCAGGACGGCGGCTGGACAGCCTATGCGCGCCAGCCGGCCGGCACCGGGTCCTTCCGCATCCCCAAGATCACGCCGCGCCAGCGCATCGGGATGGCGCGGCACGACGATGATGAGGGCCGCGCGCATGTGGCGAAGCTGGACCGCCCAGGCTGTTTCCGATGCCGCCGGAAGGCAAGGCCTTCTTTCCCGCCGCGCTGAGCCCCGGGGCGACAAGGACAGGCCTCTGGCTGTCCCGCCGCGCGGGGATGCTCCGGGCTGGCCCCGCCGCTGCCCTGACGGCCCCCTGGCGGCCCTTCACCGGGCCGGGAGCCCTGCGTTGGGCTCAACCCTGCCCGGGCTGGCCGGTGCGGTACGATCGGTCTAAAATCCCCGCGAGCCAAGGCGCCCGAGCACCTTGCCACGTTTTGAGGAAACCCCATGCCCGCCTATCGCTCCCGCACCACCACCCATGGCCGCAACATGGCCGGCGCCCGCGGCCTCTGGCGCGCCACCGGCATGAAGGACGGCGATTTCGGCAAGCCGATCATCGCGGTGGTGAACAGCTTCACCCAATTCGTCCCTGGCCATGTCCACCTGAAGGACCTCGGCCAACTGGTGGCGCGGCAGATCGAGGCGGCCGGCGGCGTGGCCAAGGAATTCAACACCATCGCGGTTGATGACGGCATCGCCATGGGCCATGACGGCATGCTCTACAGCCTGCCTTCGCGGGAACTGATCGCCGACAGCGTCGAGTACATGGTCAACGCCCATTGCGCCGACGCCATGGTCTGCATCTCGAATTGCGACAAGATCACGCCAGGCATGCTGATGGCCGCGATGCGGCTGAATGTCCCCGTCATCTTTGTCTCCGGCGGGCCGATGGAGGCCGGCAAGGTGGTGCATCGCGGCGTGAAGCGCAGCATCGACCTGATCGACGCCATGGTCGCCGCCGCTGACACCAGCATGACGGATGCCGAAGTGCAGGTGATTGAGCGC
>JAQGHX010000177.1 GCA_028288745.1 Roseomonas sp.
TGCCCTGATCGCCGATGCCGCCGCCGCGCTTCCACCCCTCGACTCCCTCGTGATCGGGCAGTTCTCCATGGCGCGGGCCGCCCGGGCGGTCAGGCACCGCATTCAGGTTCCCGTGCTGACGACGCCGGAATCCGCCGTGATGTCCCTGCGGCGACGCCTCGGCGGCTGAGGCGGGTCAGTCCGCTACCAGGCCCTGGGCGCCCGGGGCGGAATTCGTCAGGTCTGCCTGCAGAACGCCCAGCACCAGGACCTGCGCCAGGCACATCTGCGCCACCAGGGCGCGGAAGCCGAACAGCTCGGCATCCCGCACGCTCAGCATCACCGTCGCGTGGATGGCGAGCGGACTGAGCGGGCCATCGGACAGGGCCACGACCGAAACCCCGTGGGACGCCGCCCAGGCCGCGGTCTCCACCGCATCGGCGGAATACGGATGCAGGCTGATGACGACCAGGGCATCGCCCGGGCGCATCGTCGCGGCTTCATCTCTCAGCATCCCGGCGGCTCCCGCTATCAGCCGCGCGATGCGGCCGGAACGGGTCAGGCCATAGGCGATGTACCCCGCGACCGGGTGGGAACGCCGCTGCCCTATCACATGCACCAGCGGCGCCGCCGACAGCAGCGCCACGGCCTGCTCCAGCGCGGCCGGGTCGGTGGTGTCCACCAGGTTCTGCAGCGACACCTGGTTGAGCTCGCCCGCCTGCCGGAGCACGCCCATGACACCCGACGTGGCCCCGGCCGTCCGCAACTGGTGCACCCGCTCCCCATAGCTGGGCGAGGCCACGGCCAGCGCCTCCTGCAACACCTTCTGCATCTCGGAGAAGCCGGAGAAGCCGAGGGCCTGCGCCAGGCGGATCAGCGCCGATGGCTGCACGCCGGCGGAAACGCTCAGCTCGGTCACCGTGCTGAGGGCCGCCTGGTTCGGGTGGTCGATGATATGGCGGGCCGCCTGCCGGAGGCGCGGGCTCAGGCTGGCGTGCCGCCGCTGCAGTTCCTGAAGAAGGCTGCTGCGCTTCGCGTGTGGCGTCATGTCATCATCCGCATGGTAGAAGGATATGGAACCAATTTTCCAAAAATAGAAAGTTGAAATATATTCTTCATGTCGGTAGCTTTGCCGGGGGAGGAAGTTCAGCAAAGAATGGCTTACACGTTCCAATTCGCGGCGGTCTTCGAGAGCCTTGACCTGCTCGCGAAGGGCGCGCTGCTGACCATTCAGCTCTCCGCCGCCGCCATGGTGGCCGGGCTGCTATTCGGCGCGACCTTCGCGGTCCTGCGCACCTTCGGCGGGCGCTGGGTCAGCATGGCCATCGGCACCTATGTCGAGGCGATCCGTAACACGCCCTTCCTGATCCAGCTCTTCCTCATCTATTTCGGGCTTCCGTCGCTCGGGATATCGCTGGACCCCGTCACGGCGGCACTGATCGGCATGTCCGTCAACTGCGCGGCCTATACCACCGAGATCATCCGGTCCGGAATCATGGCGATCCCGAGCGGGCAGATCGAGGCGGCGCGCGCCCTCGCCTTCTCCACCACGGATATCATTCGCCATATCGTGCTGTTCCCGGCCCTGCGCGTGGCGGCACCGGCGCTGGGCAGCCAGTTCATCCTGGTGATGCTGGGGTCGAGCGTCGTGTCCACCGTCTCCGCCGACGAACTGACGGCGACAGGCCATATCCTGGAGACGCAGACCTTCCGGCCCTTCGAGGTCTATATCGTCGTCACGCTGATCTATCTGGCCATCGCCTTCACGCTGAAGCTGCTGTTCGCGTGGCTCGACGTGGCATGGTTCAGCCGGCGGGGGCGGCTGTGATGCGCAGCTTCGGAACCCCCGAATTCCTGTTCATGCTCCAGGCGGCGCGCTGGACCGTCATCCTGTCCCTGATCGCCTATGTCGGGGGTGGCGCGCTGGGACTGGTGCTGGCCTTCATGCGGGTGTCGCAGAACCGGCTGGCGCGGGAAGCCGCGCGCGTCTGGATCCTGCTGTTCCAGTGCACGCCGCTGCTGATGCTGCTGTTCCTGGTGTTCTTCGGGTTGGCCCTGGTGGGCTATGGTCAGAACGCCTATTTCGCCGTCACGGTGGCGATGTCCTGTTATGCCGGCGCCTATTTCGGCGACATCTGGCGCGGCGCGATCCAGGCGGTGCCGCGCGGGCAATGGCAGGCCTCGGCCGCGCTCGGCTTCACCACCTTCGAGCAGTTCCGCTACGTCATCGTGCCGCAATCCGTTCGGATCGCCACCCCGCCGACGGTGGGCTTCATGGTGCAGGTGATCAAGAACACCTCGCTGGCCTCGATCATCGGGTTCCAGGAGCTGACGCAGGCTTCCCAGTTCGTGAACAACCTCACGTTCCAGCCGATCAGCGTCTATCTTGTAGCGGCGGCCATCTATTTCATCCTGTGCTTTCCCCTGACCCTGCTGAGCCGCAGGTTGGAGAAGAAGCTGCATGTCGATCGTCCAAGTCCAGTCTCTGCGTAAGTGCTACGGCCCCCAGGCCGTGCTCGACGGCGTGTCGCTCGAAGTGGCGGCCGGCGAGGTCGTGGCCATCATCGGGCGCAGCGGCTCCGGCAAGAGCACGCTGCTTCGCTGCATCAACGGCCTCGAGACGATCGATGGCGGCACCATCACGGTCGCCGGCCATACCGTCAGCCGCGCGCCGCAGGCACTCCGGGCGCTGCGCCAGGATGTCGGCATGGTGTTCCAGAGCTTCAACCTGTTCCCGCACCTGACGGCGCGGGAGAACGTGGCCCTGCCGCAGATGGTGGTGCTTGGACGCGGGCGGGCGGAAGCCCAGGCCCAGGCGCAGACATTGCTGGACCGGGTCGGGCTGGCGCCGCGGGCGGATGCCTACCCCTCCGCCCTGTCCGGCGGCCAGCAGCAGCGCGTGGCCATCGCCCGCGCGCTCGGGCTGGAGCCCAAGGTGCTGCTCTGCGACGAGATCACCTCGGCCCTCGACCCGGAAATGGTGGGAGAGGTGCTAGAGGTCGTGCAGGATTTGGCCGCGCGCAGCATGACCATGCTGCTCGTGACCCACGAGATGAGTTTCGCGCGGCGGGCGGCCAGCCGCGTGATCTTCATGCATGCGGGCCGTGTCCATGAAGAAGGCTCGCCGGCGGATATCTTTGAGCGGCCGCGAACGCCGGAGCTGGTGCAGTTCGTCAGAGCCATCAGCATCCGCGACTGAACAATTTCAGGGAGAACAAGACAATGAACCGGCGTAACCTGCTGACCCCGCTCCTGCTGGCGCCGCTCCTGCCCTTCGTCGGGGCCGGCAGCGCGCGGGCGCAATCGGGCATCGTGACAACCGGCGACATCCGCAAGCGCGGCAAGATCCAGATCGCGATGGACACCAACAACCCGCCCTGGGGCATGCTGGACACAGCGATGCAGCCGGATGGCTACGATATCGCCGTGGGCCGCCTGCTGGCGCAGGAACTCGGGGTACCGCTGGAACTGGTGCCGGTGACCAGCCAGAACCGTATTCCCTTCATCTTGACCGGCAAGGCCGACCTGGTGATGGCGACCCTGACGGTCACGCCGCAGCGCGCCGAGCAGATCCTGTTCTCCAAGCCATACTGCGCGCAGGAGAGCATCATCATGGCGCCGCGCGAGACGCAGATCAGCAGCTTTGAGGACCTGCGTGGCAAGCGCGTCTCCGTCGTGCGCGGCGCGATCCAGGACCCTATGGTGGTGCAACTCGCGCCCGGCGCCACCGTCATGCGCTACGACAACGATGCCAGCACCATCCAGGCGCTGATGTCGCGGCAGGTGGAAGCCACCGCGACGGGCTTCCTGATCCCTGCCCAGACCAACCGCCTGCAGCCGGGCCGGAACTACGAGAAGAAGCTGTCGCTCGGCACGCAGATGATCGGCATCGGCATGCGCCATGGCAGCGACGACCTGCTGAAGACGGTGAACGGCTTCATCGACAAGGCGAAGGCGGATGGGCGCCTGGCCGAGATCTTCCGCCGCTATGCCGGTGTCGACCTGCTGCCGCTGGCGGATGCCTGATCCCATGGCCTCCGTCGCCTGTGTCGGCATGACAGTCCATGACCGTATCCTGTCGGTGCCGAACCTGCCGGATCAGGCGACGAAGCTCTATGCGACCGCGATGGCGGAAGCCGGTGGCGGCCCCGCCGCGACCGGCGCCGTCGCCATCGCGGGGCTGGGCGGGGCGGCGGTGCTGTTCGGCCGGGTCGGCGCGGATGACACCGGCCGCGTCATTCGCGCCGAGCTGGCGCGCTATGGCGTGGATGTGGAGGGCGTGGCCGAGCTGGAAGGCGCGCAATCCGCCTGGTCCGCCGTGGCCGTCGATACGGCCGGGGAGCGGCTGATCCTCAACTTCCCGGGCCGTGGGCTCCAGGTGGAGCCCTCCTGGTTCGACCCGGCACGGATCGCGGGCTGCGGTGCCGTACTGGCGGATATGGGGTGGCCGAAGGGGGCGGAACGCGCCCTGGCCATAGCCGCCGCGCGGGGCATACCCAGCGTTCTAGACGCCGATCTCGGCCCGATGCCAGAGGCCGCCATGCTGATCGACCAAGCCGGGCACGTCATTTTTTCGGAAGCGGCGCTGCGCCACCATTCCGGCCAGCAGGCGCCGGAGGATGGATTACGGGCGCTGCGGCGGCGGGTGCCCGAGGCGGTGCTTGGCGTCACCACCGGGCCGCACGGGTATCTGTGGCTGGAGGGGGATGCGCTGCACCGCCTCCCGGCCCCGCGGGCCAACGTGGTGGATACGCTGGGCGCGGGTGACGTGTTCCATGGCGCCTATGCCCTGGCCCTGGCCGAAGGTGCGGCCATCGCGACGGCGGCGCGCTTCGCGGTTGCCGCCGCGACGCTGAAATGCACCCGGCCGGGCGGGCGCGCTGGCATCCCGTCCCGGCCGGAAGTAGCCGCCCTGCTGGCTCAGCCCTGGTAGGAACGCAGGAAGTCCGGCCCGCCATCAGCCAGGACAACGCCTTCAGCGAAGGCCGGCTTGGACATCCAGGGCCGGCCGTGCTGCGTCAGGAGCGACTGCACCAGCGTGATGTAAGGCAAGCCGTGTTCGCGCACGCGAGTGCGGAAGGCGTCCCAGTCCGGATATTCCAGCGCCGCCGGCCACCAGATCGCGCGCCCCGCCAGATAGCCGCTGGCGCCGGCCCGGAAGGCATAGGTCAGGATGCGGCGGAAGGGCTCCATCGCCGCGCCCGCGGACAGCATCACCCAGGGGCGATCCAGGCGGGCGTCGATCCGGTCAAACCATTCCTGGGTGCGCGCGGCCTCGGCGCTGCCATCGTCGGGATCGACGATCACGCTGGCGGCGACCGGGGTCTCCAGCTTGAAGATGTCGATGCCGTAGCGTTCCTTGCGGAATTCATCGACCGTGGCCAGCACCATCTCCGGCCGCTTGCCGGCATCCTCGTGGTAGGAATCGCCGGCGGCGCTGCCGCCCAGCGGATAGACCAGCGGCTCCAGCAGGAAGGCGATGTCGTGTTCGCGGCATTCGCGCCCGACCTGCTCGACGAGCGCATGCTGGTGGGCCAGCACCTCCGGCGAGGCATCGGGACGGTACCAGAGCATCAGCTTCACGCCATCGGCGCCCAGCCGCTTGATTTTGGCCACGGACCAGCCTGGATAGATCAGGGTCTTGCGCCCGCCGGGGCCTTCCTCGCAGGCGAACTGCTCCAGGGTGAGCAGCAGGCCACGAGCGGGATCGACCGCCTGGCTGGCGTAGGGATAGGCATATTGCGGATCGAGCAGCATGGCCGAGGCGTGAGGCGACAGCTCCTCGATCAGCAGGCGCTTGATCTTGCCGATCTCTTCCCAGTCGGCACTGCCGTAGCGCTCGGCCACTAATTGCTCGACGCCCGGCCGCTGATCCACGGCGATCATCGTGAAAAAGCCACGCGCATCGGACAGCCGCCGCAGCGACCAAAGCTTACCCGCGGTAATCTGCATCGTTCCCCCCATTCCGGCGGGATTGGTTATGGCGCATATTTTCTAGATCTGAAAGAATAGAATATATGGTTCACGCACATCCGGAGGGTTCCATGACGACGCGGATCGGCTTCATCCACACGGTTGGCTTCCTGGTCGACACCTTCCGCGACAGCATGCGCGCAGCGCATCCAGAGGCGGACAGCTTCCATATTCTCAATGAAAGCCTGCTGCAGGACCTGCTGCGCGGCGCGCCGCAGGCGCTGGTCTACCGCCGGGTGGTTGCGCAGATCGTCCTGGCGGCGGAGTCCGGGGCGGACCTGATCGTGGTAACATGCTCCTCCACCTCGCCAGCCGTCGATATCGCCCGCCGGCTGGTCCCGCAGCCCGTGCTGAAGATCGACGACCCTATGGCGGGTGAAGCGGTGAGGACCGGCTCGCGGATCGGCCTGCTCTGCACCGCCTCCAGCACCGTCGAGCCGAGCAGCGCGCTGCTGCGGGCCCATGCGGCCGGGCAAGGCCGGGACGTGGCCATTACGGCGGTGGTCAAGCCCGCAGCCTATGCGGCCCTCATGGCTGGGGACCG
>JAQGHX010000212.1 GCA_028288745.1 Roseomonas sp.
CGGCGCCGTCCTCCACACCATGCTCGACCTCGCCACCCAACCCGAGCACCACGGCAAACTCATCATCGGCATCGCCGCATCCTTCGCCGAACGATACCTCTCCACCGACCTCTTCCACGGACTTTGAGCCGGAGGGTGGGGCGGGAAGGCGGCCGGCAGGCCATCGCGGATTGGTGACCCCCCGGAGGCAGGGGGTTCGCCCGCTCCGGCGGTTGATCTGCCCGTGGGGGGCGGCTATCGCTTGGCCTCCAGCAGCCGCGCGTCCCGGCCAGCCCCGGCAGGGGCGGCTTATCCTGACGCTGCCGGCCGACGATCCAGGGGCCGCACGAAACATGCCGGCCTGCGGGCCAACCGGGGAACGACCCACATGACCAGACGTCTTGCCACCCTTTGCCTCGCCGTGCCGCTGCTCGCCGCGACCGGGGCGGCGGCGCAGGACAGGCCCACGCTGCTGCCCAGCCGCGATGTTGCGGTCACCTTCCGCCTGACCGGCACCGACCGGATGCCGGGCGATATCAACGCCGCCTGGCTCGCCAGCCAGCGGGTGCTGCGCGTGGATAACGCCTCCGCCCCCGGCTGGCTGATGGTCGAGCAGGCGACGAAGCGGGCCTACATGGTCATGCGCCAGGGCGTGGTCATGCGCCTGCCCGCCGCGCCCGAGATCGCGCTGCTGCTGGATGCGCCGGAATCGCAGGGGCGCATCACCCGGCTTGGCCGGCGCAGCATCGCCGGGGCGAACTGCACCGACTGGAAGATCGAGCGGCCGGACGGGAAGGGCGGCACCGCCTGCCTGACCGCCGATGGCGTGCTGCTGCGCGCCCAGCAGGCCGGCAAGCAGGAGGTGCTGGAAGCCACCCGGGTAGCCTATGGCCCACAGGACCCGGCGCGCTTCCGCCTGCCCAGCGGCCTGCCGCAGATCCAGCTTCCCGCCGGCCTCTCCGGCCTGCGGTTGCCGGGCGGCTAGAGCAGGTTCCGTTCGCAGGGGCTCACTACACCTGCTCCAACCTGTTGTTTTTAGCGTGATTCGCGCTTTGCGGTGATCCCACCTGAAGCGATCACGCTCTAATCCGCGCCCAGGAAGACCGGGCGCGCCCGGGGATCGAAGGCGATGCCGGCCTGCCGCAGCGACGCTGCCAGGACCGGCCCCGGCAACCGCAGGTAGCGTTCCAGCATCTGCAGGTAGAGCCCCATGAAGCACGGCCCATGGCCGTCCGAGGCCCCGTCATGGCTGCTGGTCATGGCATGGGCCAGTTCGTGCAGCACCAGCCAGCTCGGCACCGGGTCGGGCAGGCGCAGCCGCAGGCGGGTGGCATCCGCGTGCAGGCGGCGGGACTGGCGGGGCAGGGGCTCGACAGCGGGGGGGTAGAGCAGGCCCATCTCGGCCCAGATCGCGTTGACCATCGGCTGCAGGCTGGCGAAGGGCAACAGGTCCGGCCCATGCGGGGCGACATGGACATCCTCCCACGCATAAACACGGCCGCGCTGCCGGTCGGCCCGCCTCGGGGCTGGCGGCGTCACTCCAGCACGCCGCCGGCGCCACCCGTCACGGGGCGGTTCAGGTTGACCCGCTCCCCCGCCGCCTCGCCCTGGCGGAAGGCGTGGTCCTGCCGCAGGTTGCGCTGCCCGCCGGAGACAAGACGCGTGCCGGTTTCGCGGAAGGCATCCTCCACCACCCGGTGCTTGACCAGCATCAGCGCGGTGCCGGCCTGCCGCTGCGCCGCCACCCCGGCCTCGCGCTCGGCATGCATCGCCTCCAGCCGTTCCGCCAGCCGGGCGGCCATGCCCTGCTGGAAGCTGGTGGAGGCCCGCCGCAGCGCCACCCCGCGCAGTTCCGCCCGGCGTGCGCGGAAGGCTTCCAGTTCCACCGCCATCGCCCGCCCGATGACCTTATAGAGATAGCCCGCCAGCGACGTGTCGGTCTCGAACCCGAAGAAGACGTAGCGCGGCCCGGCACCATCGCGCGCCAGCCAGACCTTGCAGTCGCAGAACCGCGCGATCGCGGGCACGCAGCCATCGATCGGCCGCCGCTGCCGGCCGGTCAGGGGGATCTCGACCTGCACGCAGCGCGCCTCGCGCAGGTCGATCTCCTCCATGTTCAGCGCGTAGCGTTCCAGCAGGCGGCCTACCATTTCAGCCGCCGCCATCGCCTCGGCCTCGGTGCAGCCATTGGACACGGTGCGTTCGGCCAGCGCGCGGATACGCGACTTGACGCGGGACAGTTCGTCATCCTGTCGGGAGGGGTTGGGCATGGTGATCCAGGCGGGTCTCAGGGTGGGCACCGCAGCATAGAGGGTCGGCGGCCGACGCGCAGCCGGGGCGACCGCACGTCACGCCGCGTTGCTGCCGGGCGTGGGATCGGGGCCTGGGAGTTCGCCCTGTACAGGCCCCCGAGCGCGCCCAACGGGGGCTGGCCTGGAGCGGGCATGGCGGAGAGGAGTAGCAGCCCGGCCCGAAGGTGCCTGCCTCGCCGTTGCAGGCGGCCGGCCGGCGGGCTAGAGGCCCAGCCGGGCCAGCGCCTGGCGCAGCTCAGCGATGGCATAGGGTTTCGGCAGGAACTCGATCTGCCCATGCCGGTCGAAGCGCTGGCGCAGTTCCTCGGTATCGGCCCCGCTCGCGATGAGCACCGGCAGGTCCGGGCGAATGGCACGGATCTCCCCCACCATGTCGCGGCCACGGGCGCCGGGGATGTTCACGTCCAGCAGCACCGCCCGCAGCGCACCCTCGGCCGGCTCGACCCGGGCCAGGACAGCGGCGGCATTGGCCGCCTCGGTCGCCCGGAAGCCCATATCCTCCAGCATCGCCACGGTCACCATGCGGACGATGGGCTCGTCCTCCACCACCAGCACGGTGGAAGGCTGGGTGGCGTCGGTCGGAGCTGTCGGGGTCATGGCATCTCTTATACCCTGGGGTGGTGGCAAAGGCGCCTGGCAAGGCTCGCGGTATCGGTAAGGCGCATCATCGTGCGCTCTCAAGGCCTGGGCAACGCATGCTCGCTTAAAATTGTACGCGCGCCCGGTAAACCGCGCGGGGGAAAGATCGTTCCAGCCCGATTACGCCAGGAGGAGTTTTTACACGCAACGACTGGACCGGCCAGAGCATCGGGGGCATGGAAGGGCCTTACCGTATCCTCAATGGGAGAGCCGCCTGGAATGACCCCGTCCGATATCGACCGCGTCCAGACCTATCTGCGCCGCCTGCTCGGTTCCGAAAAGATCCGCATCGTTCCGCCAGCGCGCAAGGGATTGTCCGTCGAGGTGGCGGTGGAGGACGAGGTGATCGGCACCGTGCACCAGGACAATGACGAGGGCGAGACCTCCTACTCGGTGCACCTTACCATCCTGGAAGAAGACCTGCCCCCCCTGCCGCGCGCGGCCGCCGCGAAGCGCGGCGCGCGCTGACTTCAACGGGTGACCGGCGGCACGCGGGGCCCGGCCCCGTGTGCCGCCAGGGTCAATCCGCCGCCTGCGAGGCACCCACATCGGCAGCCGTCGTCGGCGCCGAGGCCGGGGCGGTGTGGACGCGCTGGATCGCCGCCGCGACACCGGCCGCATAGGCTGGGTCGGCGCGGCGGAAATGCTCCAGTTGCCGGTCGATGATGAAACGGGGCACGCCTTGCATGGCCCCCGCGATATTCTCGAACAGCCGGTTCTGCTGCTCGGCGCCCAGCAGGCGGAACAGGTCGCCGGGCTGGCGGTAGTCGTCATTGCCGTCGCGGTGGTTGTAACGGTCCGCGTCGCCGTCGATGCGCAGCGGCGGCTCCCGCGTACCGGGCGCCTCGGCCGGGCCATTGAAGGAATTCGGCTCGTAATAGGCGTCGGTCCCCTTCGGCGCGTCGAAGCGCATCGCGCCATCGGCGTGGTAGGTATGCACCGCGTTCTTCGGCTTGTTCACCGGCAGGGCCTCGTAATGCGTGCCGACGCGGTAGCGGTGCGCATCGGCATAGGCGAAAAGGCGGCTCTGCAGCACCTTGTCGGGCGAATACGCGATGCCCGGCACGACGTTGGAGGGTGAGAAGGATGCCTGCTCGATCTCCGCGAAGTAATGCTCCGGGTTCCGGTTCAGCTCCAGCACGCCGGCCTCGATCAGCGGGTAGTCCGCGTGCGGCCAGACCTTGGTCAGGTCGAACGGATTGTACCAGTGCTTGTCCGCGTCCATCTCCGGCATGATCTGCACGCAAACACGCCATTTCGGAAACTCGCCGTGCTCGATCGCCTCATGCAGGTCGCGCTGTGCACTCTCGCGGTCCTCGGCGATAACGGCATTGGCCTCGGTATTGGTCCAGGTCCTGATGCCCTGCATCGACTTGAAGTGGAACTTCACCCAGTAGCGCTCGCCGGCATCGTTCCAGAAGGAATAGGTGTGGCTGCCATAGCCGTTCATCGCCCGGTAGCCCTGCGGCAGGCCACGGTCGCTGAACAGGATGGTCACCTGGTGCAGGCTCTCGGGCGAGAGCGACCAGAAGTCCCACATCGCCGTTGGGCTGCGCATGTTGGTGCGCGGGTGGCGCTTCTGGGTGCGGATGAAATCCGGGAACTTCATCGGGTCGCGGATGAAGAAGACGGGCGTGTTATTGCCCACCAGATCCCAGTTGCCTTCCTCGGTGTAGAACTTCATGGCGAAGCCGCGCACGTCACGCTCGGCATCCGCCGCGCCGCGCTCGCCGGCCACGGTGGAGAAGCGCAGCAGCGTCTCGGTGCGGGCACCGAGGGTGAAGACCTTGGCGCGGGTGTATTTCGTGAGGTCACCGGTGATGGTCAGCGTGCCGTAGGCGCCGGAGCCCTTGGCATGCACCACCCGCTCCGGAATTCGCTCACGGTTCTGATGCGCCAGCTTCTCGACCAGTTGGTAGTCCTGCAGGAGCACGGGCCCGCGAGCCCCCGCGGTGATGCTGTTCTGGTTGTCGTGCACGGGGGCGCCCGCCGTGCTGGTCAGGATGGGGCGCGCGCTATTGTCTGACATGGACGTTCTCCTGGGCAGTGCCCGAGGAACTGTACAGACAGAGCTATCATTGTTGAAATTGAAAATTTCTTCGAAAATGATGGATCGGCTGCATGATCGAGGCCGATCACGCCACACTCGTCGTTGCTTGGCCTCCCCGGTCGCGCTGCCTGGCTGTTCCAGGGCAGCCCCACTGCGAACACCGGCTGGCGGCGCTGGAGGTTCTCGTGGCGCGCAAGGGCATCCTGGGCGCCGCTGCCCTGCCGCAACGCCGGGAGAACTGCGGGCCGCGGCCGCTTCCACGCCGCACGGACAGCCCTGCTGGCATAACCACCGAAGGCCCGGAAAACGCCGGGCCCCCACATACTGAAATTCAAAACCAGAAGATGGGGGCCGGGGGG
>JAQGHX010000222.1 GCA_028288745.1 Roseomonas sp.
GAACGCCAGTTCCAGCATGGAATGGCCCCGGGCCTCGGCAAAGGCGCCCAGCCGCTCGGCGGCCACCCAGTTCCGGTCGGTGAAGTAGCGGCCCGCCAAGCGCTGCGTCTTCGTGAGCCGGGCATCCGCCGGCAGGGGCGCGTTGCGCTTGTATTTGCCGGTCAGCAACCTGCTGGCGAGCGGGAAATAGGGCAGCAGCCCCAGTCAATAGGCGCGCATGGCCGACATCAGCTTTGCCTCATGTCTGCGGACCAGCAGCGAGACTTCATCCTGGCACGAGATGAACCCGGGAAGCCCGCGCTGCGTGCCGTCCAGGCCGCTTCCACGACCTGCCAGGACGGCAGGTTACTGCATCCGGCATAGCGGATCTTGCCGGCGCGGGTCAGGTCCTCCAGCGCGCAACGTCTCATCGACAGGGGTCAGCGGGTCCGGGGTGTGTTGCTGATAGAGGTCGATCCAATCGGTCCGCAGCCGCTTCAGGCTGGCCTCGACGGCCGTCATGATGTAGCGCCGGCTGGCCCCCTTGAGCGTTCCCTACGCGTTCATCGGCATGGCGAACTTGGTGGCCAGCACGATATCCTTCCGCCGGGGCCCGAGAATCTCACCCAGAGCGGTCTCCATTTCCCCGTAGACATCCGCGGTGTCGAACATGGTGATGCCGGCATCCAGGCCACATGCACCACGGCGCGGCTGGCCTCGAGGTCAATCCGCCCCGAAATTGTTGCAACCGAGGCCGATCGCCGAGACACGCAGGCCTGAACGGCCGACATTGCGTATTTCCAAGGCCCTATGTCCTCTGTGACAGATGACGGATTGGCCGCGCCTCGGTTGCGTCCGGTGGAGGCACCGACGCTAAATGCAACATGCGGCCGGCATCCAGCCTGGGCGACCCGCGCCCCGGGGCAAAATCCGCGAGAGATGACTGAAGGCCGCTAAAAGGAAATAATATGTGTCGGGAGAAAGCGGAATTCATCCTTCGCCCGGCCCCCTCCTCCACGCCGATCTGGCGGCAGTCATGCCGCCCGGGGCCTCAGAGTTCGAGGAGCCAGGCCTCCGGCAACAACGTGAAGCCCTGCCCGCCCTCGGCGATATTGGCGATCGCCGGAAAATGCAGGTGCATCCCGGCAACCGTCAGCCGCTCCCGCGCCGCACGTTGCAGGATGCCGCGCCGGGTGGCGATGCAAGGCTCGCGCGCCACGTCCACCGCCATGCTGACCTCCGGGCGGGCGACCTGCAGTTCCTGGACATGCACGATGTCACCCCAGATCAACAATTCCTGCCCAGCGGAGCGGATGTGGTAGCCGGTATGCCCTGGCGTATGCCCAGGCAGCGGCAGGGCCGTGACGCCGGGGAAAACCTCCCGCTCCCCCTCGAACCGCTCGATCCGACCGGCATAGGGGAGCAGGCTGTTCCGCGCGCCGCCAAAGAACAGCGCGCGCCGGGCAAGGTCCGCCACGGCATTGGCCGCCTCGTCATCATGCCAGTAGCGATACTCAGCATCGCTGAGCCACAGCGTCGCATGTGGAAACGCCGCGCCGCCACCAGGACCAGCCAGCCCACCGAAATGGTCGGGGTGCAGATGCGTCATCAGCACCGTGTCGATCCCGGCGAGGCCGACGCCCGCCGCCGCCAGATTGCCGGCCAGCTTGCCGGAGGTCGCCTGGCCGCCGGTGCCACATCCGGTATCGACCAGCGCGATGCGCCCGGCCGAATGGATCAGGAAGGCATTGACCGCCGTGCGGCGCGGCACCGGCCGGAAGGCGGCGTGCATCATGGCCGCCGCCTCCTCCGGCACGATGTTCAGCACGGTCGCCATTGAAACATCCTGGAAGCCGTCGCTCAGCACCGTGAGGACGATCTCCCCAACCCGGCGGTGATAGACGCCGGGAACCTGCCGCCTGGGGAGATCGCGCATGCCGTTCCTTGCTCCTCAGGCCGCCTTGGCCGCAGCCGGGCTTGGCAGGCCCAGACGTTGCCGCGCTTCCCCGGCCGTCGCAACGCCGATGTCGAACTCCTCGAAGATGCGGCGGATCTTGCGCACCTGATCGGCATTGGATTCAAAGAGCTTGCCCGGGCGCTCGGTCACGTTGTCCTCCTGCCCCACGCGGATGCTGGTGCCCATCATGCCGCCATAGGCGGCGGCGCGCATGTTCTGCGTGCCGGTGCCATGGATGAACAGCTCCATGCCATCGCCGAACAGCCGCTCGGCGGTCTGCTTCATGTGCAGCAGGTGCTCGATGCTGGAGGGGATACCGCCCAGGATTCCAGTGAGGAACTGCAGGATGATCGGCCGCTTGACGCCCGGCTTGCGGCTCAGGTGGTAGTCCAGGATGTAGAGGTGGCCGACATCGTAGCACTCGAACTCCATCAGGATATCCTGCTCGATCAGGATATCCATCATGCGGTCGATCTTGGCGAAGGTGTTCTGCGTCACCAGCCCATAGGAGTTCGGCCCGTAGAACTCACGTTCCCATTCATGCTGGAATTCGCTGACGCCCTGGTCCTGCGCCTTCTTGAAGCGGCCATAGTTCATTGAGCCGACGATCACGGTGGCGATCTCCGGCCGCAGCACCATCGCCGCCGAGAGCCGCTCCTCCGCCGTCGCGCCCATGGAGCAGGACATGTTGATCACCGCGTCGCAGCGCGCGCGGATCTGCGGCAGGAAGCTGTTCCAGACCGCGACATCATTGGTCGGGCGGCCATCCTTGGGGTCGCGTGCATGGAAGTGCAGGATGGAGGCGCCAGCCTCGGCGGCCTCGACTGACTGGGTGATCATCTGCTCCGCCGTGACGGGCAGGTAGGGCGACATCGACGGCGTCAGGGTCGAGCCGGTGACGGCACAGGTGATTATGACATTTTTGGATTTTGCCAACGGACGTCTCCTTCTTTTCTTGCAACAGTATGGCGTTAAGCGTGATCCCACAGCGCATGAAGTCAAACGAGTTTATGACGCGGCGGCTTGAGCATTCCTCAATCCGCGCGGCGCCGGGCGGGCCGGCGCGTGCTGGCGCAGGATCCAGTCGCGGAATTCCTTCAACCGCGGCGTCGCCTGCGGCTGGCGCTGGTAGATCAGGTAATAGGCCTCGGGCTGCAATTGGCTGAAGGCGATCGGCGTCACCAGGCGGCCGCGCCGCAGGTCATCGACGATCAGCTCCCGCTCCCCCAGCGCCACGCCGAGGCCTTCCACCGCCGCCTCATAGGCCAGTGCGGAGCTTTCAAACTTCTGTGCCTGGCTCAGGTCGATTCCTGAACATCCGGCCGCCTCCATCCAGCGGCTCCAGGCATGTGGGCGGATCTGCGAATACAGCAGCGTGTGATGGGCGAGGTCAGCGGGCCTGGCCAGCGGCGGCTCCTCCTGCAGCAGCTTCGGGCTGCAGATCGGGATCAGCGCGCTGTCGAACAGCCGGTGCGCCACCATGTTGGACGGCCAGGGCTCGTTACCAAGGCGGATGACCAGATCAGTGATATCGGAATCGAAGGCATCCGTCGTTGAGGTCAGGGAGGTGGTCAGCATCACGTGCCGCTGCGGATGGCACGTATGAAACATCCGCAGTTGCGGGAACAACCAGCGGCTGGCGACATTGCCCGAGCACATGATGCGCAGCGGCCGTTCCCGCCGCGAGTCGTAGAGCCGCGCGGTCGCCGCCTCCATCCGCTTGAAGGCATCGCTGAGGGCCGCGAGGTACAACGCGCTTTCCGCCGTCAGCCGCACCTCCCGGTGGCCGCGCGCGAAGAGCTGCATGCCGAGAGTGGCTTCCAGTGACTTGATCTGCCGGCTGATGGCGCCAGGAGTGACGTGCAACTCCTCCGCCGCCAGGGTGAAGCTGCAAAGCCGCCCGGCGGCCTCGAAGGCCCGCAGCGCGTTCAGCGGAGGAAGGGGCGGTGCCATGGGCGCGTCTCCGAAGCGGTCAGTAGATGTCCTGGAATGCCGTCTCGCGCATCGAGGTGCGGGTGCCGAAATCCGCGTGCCATGCCGCGAGGGACGGCCGCGCCCCCGGCCAGTCATCGCCGGGGAAGCGAAAGTCGAGATGCGCCAGCGCGCAGGCGACCGCGATGCTGCCGAGCGTCACCGGCGCCAGGCTGGCGGCCTCCCGTTCCAGCAGGTCCAGTGTCGCCACCGTCTTGGCCTGGAAGGCGGCCTCACGTTCGGCGGAACGGGCCTCGCCGCGCCCGGCCTCCGCGATGCGGGCGATGGAAAGCTCCATCAATCCATCGCCCAGCGCCTGCAACCGCAGCGCCTGCCAGTGCGCCTCGCCTTCAGCCGGCAGCAGCGCGCCGCCGGCATGGGTGGTGGAAAGATACTCGGCGATGACAGGGGAGTCGAACAGCGCCGATCCATCCACCAGGACCAGGGTGGGAATTTTGTTCAACGGATTCAGCGCCATGACCTCGGGCGTCATCGTGGCGCCACTCACCACCATTCGCTCCAGGCGCAGCGCCTGGGCCACGCCCGCCTCATGCGCCACGACCATCACCTTGCGCACGAAGGGCGAGCGGGAGGACCACAGCAGCGTCATCTGCCCCTCACGCATCGAGCGCCACCGTGTCGGCAACCGGGAAGTCGAGCGCGACCTTCTCGCCCACCGCATAGGCGGCGTCCGCAGTGTCATAGGCCTGCATCACAGTGCCACCGACATCGACCTGGTAGCGGTTCATGGTGCCGAGGAAGCCCGCGAAGACCACGGTGCCGTCCAGCCGGTTGCTCGCCGCCGTCGCGGGTGCGCCGCCCCGCCGCAGCACCACCTTCTCCGGCCGCACCGAGACGCGGGTGCCGCGCTCGGCCGTCTGGCCGCCACCCAGGGTGCATTGCACCATGCGGCCATCGTCCAGCCGGAAGCTGCGGGTGCCCGGCCCGCTGACCTCGCCCACCGCGCCCTCCAGCCAGTTTGTGGTGCCGACGAAGCCGGCTACGAAGGCGTTGGCCGGGCGGAAGTAGATGTCGCGCGGCGTGCCGATCTGCACGATGCGGCCGCGCTCCATCACCGCGATCTGGTCCGACATCTCCAGCGCCTCGGTCTGGTCATGCGTGACATAGACGGTGGTGATGCCGATCTGCTGCTGCAGCCGCCGCAGCTCGTTGCGCATCTCGTCGCGCAGCGCGGCGTCGAGGTTGCTCAAGGGCTCATCCAGCAGCAGAAGCTTTGGCTGGCGGACGATGGCGCGCGCCAGCGCCACCCGCTGCTGCTGCCCGCCCGAGAGACGGGTGGCAGACCGCCCGCCGAAGCCGGAGAGGCTGACGCGGTCCAGCGCCTCATCCACCCGTTGTGTGATCTCGGCGCCGCTCAGCCGCTCGCCTTTGGTGACGCGCAGCGGGAAAGCGACATTCTCAAAGACCGTCATGTGCGGCCAGATGGCATAGGACTGGAACACCATGCCGATGCGCCGCAGGTTCATCGGCACCGAGATGCCGCGATCACCATCGAAGAACATGCTGTCGGCCACGCGGATGCTGCCGCTATCCGGCGTCTCCAGCCCGGCGATGCAGCGCAGCGTGGTGGTCTTGCCGCAACCGCTGGGGCCGAGCAGGGTGAAGAAGGTGGCTGGCTGCAAATCGAAGCTCGCCCCCTGCACGCCGCCGGCGGGGCCGTCGCCGCGATTGGCATAGACTTTCGTCAGTCCTCGCACATTCAGCATCGTGTTGTCCTCAGTGCCCGAAGGTCTTGGCGGCATGGCGCCGCATGATGGCGTAGAAGACGCTGGCGAAGAGCGTCATCAGCGCTGCCCAGATCAGCCCGAGCGCCGCGACCTCGCCGCCCTGGCCATTGGACCACAGGTCGAACATCGCGACCGAGATGGTCTGCGAATCCGGACCTGCCAGCAGCAGCGGCAAGGACATTTCCTTGGCGCAGATCAAAAAAATAAAGAGCCAGCCGGAGGCGATGGCGGGCCAGAGCAGCGGCACCACGACGCGGCGCAGCGTGGTGCCGGTGGTGGCGCCGGAGACCGCCGCCGCCTGCTCCAGCTCCGGGTGGATCTGCAGCACGCCGGAATAGGCGTAGCGCATGCCGTAGGGCATGTAGCGGATGACGAAGGCCAGCATGATCAGCCAGATGGTGCCATACAGCGGCACCGGTGATTGCAACGAAAGCTCCAGCAGCGCCACGCCCAGCACCAGGCCAGGAAAGACCAGCGGCACCGTCACCAACTGGTCGATCACCGAGCCCGCCACCTGCCGCCGGGCCGCCAGCCAGCCTGCGAGCACGGTCAGCACCATCGCGGCCGTTGCCGTGCAGACCGCGATGATCAGCGTGTTGACGCCAAGGCCGAGGTAATGCGGCGAGGACAGCACAGCGTCGAACTGCTTGGTGGTCAGGAACTTGACCGCCGACCAGCGCATCGGCCGCATGAAAGGCATGAACGCGACCCAGAGCAGCGCGCAGAGCGGCAGCACCAGCACAATCAGGAAATTGAACAGGATGACGCCGCTGGCCAGCCAGCGTGCGCGCCCCAGCCGGAAGGGGCGGGGGCGATAGCCCTTGCCGGTGATGCTGGCATAGCGTTCCGCATGGCGGGAGATGCGGCCATAGGCAAACAGCAGCACGGCGACCATCAGCAGCATGACGACGGAATAGGCGCTGGCATAGCCGAGGCGCGGCGGCATTTCCTTGATGCTGCGGTAGATCTCGGTGGTCAGCACGTCCACACGGCCGGGCATGCCGACCAGCGCCGGCACCTCGAAGGATTCCAGGTTGCGGATGAAGACGAACAGCGCCAGTGCCAGGATCGCCGGCCAGGCCAGCCGTATGGAGATGCGCCAGACCGTCTGCGCGATCGAGGCGCCGGACATCCGCGCGGCTTCCTCCATCTCCGCATTGGCGGCGCGGAAGGTGGCGGACAGCATCAGGAAGACCAGGGGCGACCACAGGAAGCCCTCGATCAGCACCATGCCGGCCAGGCTGTTGACATTGAACGGCACGGCATCCGCGTCGATCCAGTTGCGGTAAAGATCGTTGAACGGCCCTGCCCGCCCGAGCAGGTATAGCCAGGCGGTTACATAAAGAATGTAGGGTGTGCCAAGGGAGATGATGGTTGTGACATAGGCGAGCCCCTTCAGCGGTACGTCCGTCCGCTCCACCAGCCAGGCCAGAACGCCGCCAAAGACCAGTGAAACGATGGTGGCCAGCAGCGCGAAGATCACCGAGTTCAGCGCCGCGTTGCCAAGGTTACGGCCCTGCACCAGGCTGCGGTAGTGCTCCAGCGTGAAGCCGCCGTAGGAGAGGTCCTGCTGCGTGGCGGAGAAGCTGGCATGCAGCAGCGTCCAGACCGGCGGCAGCACCAGCGCCGCCATGATCGCGGCGACCGTCAACCCCAGCCAGCCACGGCGCAGCCAGGCGAGCACCGGCACATGCCAGCGGAGCGGCGGGATGGCGGCGCCCAGAGGTTCTTCTGAGATGTTCCGAGCAGGTGACGACAAGTCTGTTCACTCCCGGCTGGGGCCGCTGGCGGCACGGCGCCCCGGTTTCAGGTCGGTCGCTTGGGTGGCGTCAGGTAAACAGGCGGCGATAGATCGCCGTCCATTCCGCCTGCCGCTCATTGAACAGGCCGGGCGAGAGGATGGTCGCCGCGTATTTCCCGTCATCCGGGCGCAGGCCCGGGATTTTGGAGGGCACATTGGGGTGCACCGGCACGTAGCCGGCATTGGCGTAGATCCCCTGCCCCTCCTCGGAGAGTGAAAATTCCACGAACAGCCTGGCGGCATTCGGATGCGGACTGTTCTTCACCAGGGACAGCGAGCCGAAGCTGACGATGGTGGGGTCCAGCTTCAGCCATTCCACCGGCGCGCCCTGCGCCGCGCTGATGGCCGCATGGTAGTTGTAGATCTGCAGCACCAGCGGGTACTGGCCGGAGATGTTCTGGTCCAGCACCACGCGCTGGTTGCTGGGCACATTGGCGATCTGCTGCTTCGCCAGCTTCTCCAGGAAGGCCATGCCGGGCTCCTGCCCCATCGACATCAGGATATTGCCGATGAAGCCGGGCGGGCCGCCGGCGCTGGGCGTGTCCGGCCAGGCCATGCGGCCCTTCCAGCGCGGGTGCAGCAGGTCCTCGTAGGTCTTCGGGATATCGGCGCGGCGCACGGCATCGGTGTTCACCGCCGGTGAACTGGGCTGGATGATATTGGCCGTCCAAAGTCCGCCCGGATCCTTGAAATCGGCCGGGTAGCCGGCGGCGGCACGGACCACGTAAGGCTCGACCAGCCCCGCCGCATGCAGCGGGTAGAAGGTGATGCCGCCGTCGAACAGGTCGCCACGCGGCTGGCTGGCGCGTCCTTCGTTGGCGATGCGCAGCGCCGTCTCCTGCCACGGCGCCGCGACGAAACTGACCTTCACACCCGGATATTTCTGCTCGAACCGCTCGATCAACGGGCGCACGATCTGGCCGACGACGAGCGTGGTGTACCAGACCAACTGGCCTTCCCTGCGCGCGCCGGCCAGCAACTCGTCCTCCGCGGCCAGGGCCGGAAAGCGGCTGCCGAGCGCGGCCACCGCGATGCCACCGAGGCTCCGGCGGGTCAATGCAAGCACCATGACATTCCCTTCGCTTTTTTCGGCGGCCCTGCGGCGCCGCCCTTTGCGAAGGATCAGACATCTCAGGCTCTCCGGGGTCAAACCAAATAGCCGCAGCTTCAGTTGATTTTTACTCAACGATGCGGAAGCGGATTCGCTTGTCTTTGCAGCGCAGCATGGCCGAGCCTGTTGAAACTGGGTTGCGCTGGCGCACACGAGACGCCGGCCTGGAACGACAGGAGGACGCCTTGCCGCGATCACATGAGGAGCCATGGCCCCCGCCGCCATGGCGCCGGCGCACGGTCCTGGCCTTGTTGCCGGCGCTGCTGGCCGCGCCGGCCGCGCGCGCGGCCGGCCGCTGGCCGGACCGGCCGATCACCCTGGTCAACCCCTTCGCGCCCGGCGGCTCGACCGACCTGACGGCGCGCGCGGTGGCCGAGCTGCTCGGGCAGGAACTGGGCGTGCCGGTGGTGGTGGAGAACCGGCCCGGCGGCGGCACCAGTATCGCGGGCACCATGGTGGCGCTGGCGAAACCCGATGGCTACACGCTGCTCGCCGGCTCCCCCAGCCTGGCGATCAACCCGGCATTGCAACCCACGCTGACACCGCGCGACCCGCAGCGGGAACTGGCGCCGGTCGGCACCACCTACAAAAGCGCCTATGTCGTCGTGGTGGGCAGCGCGCTGCCGATCCACAGCCTGGCGGAACTGATCGCGGCGGCGAAGGCGCAGCCGGGCGCGATGAATTTCGCCAGCAGCGGTATTGGCGCCACCAACCATCTGGCGCTGGAGCTGTTCCGCAGCATGGCGGGGGTGGACATCGCCCACATCCCCTATCGCGGCGCCGCGCCCGCGCTGCTGGAGCTGCGCTCCGGCCGGTTGCAGGGCATGTTCGCCGGCGCCACTGAAATCGGCGCACTGGTGCGGGAGGGCGTGCTGCGGCCGCTCGCCGTCACGTCGCTGGAGCCGATGCCGCAATTGCCCGGCGTGCCCACGGTCGCCGCCACCCTGCCGGGCTTCGACGTCACCAGTTGGCAGGGCATCTTCGCCCCCGCCGCGACGCCGCCCGAGGTGCTGGCGGTGCTGGAAGCCGCCCTGCTGCGCGTGACAAGAGGCGAGGCACTGCCGTCCCGCCTGCGCGAGCATGGCGTGCAGATCGTACCCGGCGGCATCAGGGAACTTCGCCAATTGCTGGCGGAGGAGACCACAAAATGGGGCGCGGTGATCCGCGCCGCCGGCATCCACCTCGAATGATCCCATTTGCACAGGAGACCACATGCCCTGGACCGACGTGAACGGCGTGGCACTGCGTTACCAGGACAGCGGCACCGGCGACATCCCGCTGGTGCTGCTGCACGAAATGGGCGGCACGCTGGAGAGCTGGGATTACCTGGTGCCGCTGCTGCCACCGCGCCTGCGCGTGCTGCGGCCCGACCTGCGCGGCGCGGGACTGTCCGAGAAGGTCGTCTCTCCCTTCAGCATGGAGGATCTGGGGCGGGACGTGGTGGCATTGCTCGATGCGCTGGGCATTACCGCGCCGGTGGTGCCGATGGGCTGCGCGGTGGGGGGCGCCGTCGCGCTGCATCTCGCCGCGCGCTACCCGGGCCGCGTGCGGGCGGTGATCGCCACTTCCCCCGCCACGGGCGTGGTGCCGGAACGCAAGGAGGCTCTGCGCGCCCGGGCGGATGAGCTGGCACGGCTCGGCGCCCGCGCCACGGTCGATGCCGGGCTGGACCGCGGCTACCCGCCCGTGCTGCGCGCCGATGCCGCGCGCTTCCGCGCCACCCGCGCCCAGCGCATCGCCGCCGACCCGCATGGCTTCGCCGCCACCATGCGGATGCTGGCGGACCTGGACATGGACACCGATCTCGGCCGCATCGCCTGCCCGGCGCTGCTGCTGGCCGGAACGCATGACCAGGACCGCCCGCCTGCGGGCGTGCGCGCCGTCGCCGCGCGCATTCCCGGCGCGGAGACGCGGGAACTGGCGAGCGGGCACTTCATGGCGATCCAGACGCCGGAGCTGGTAGCACAGGAAATCATCCGTTTCCTGCCATAGCGCCGCTGAAAACAACAAGGGAGGAACAACGACAATGATCATCCATGGGGAGATCGGCCGCCGCCGGGCCATCGGCACGGCCGCGGCCTTGGCGGGACTGCCGGCCTGGCCGGCGCGGGCGCAGTCGCCGCAGCCCGACGCGGCGCTGGTTCGTGCCGCCGAGCAGGAGGGAGAGCTGGTCTGGTACACCACCTATATCGTCAACCTTGCCGTACGGCCGCTGGCCGCGGCCTTCGAGAAGAAATACCCGAAGGTCAAGCTGCGCTACGTGCCGGCGCCACCAGCCGAAGGCGTGACGCGGCTGCTGAACGAGAACCGCAACGGCAGCGTGCAGGCGGACGTGTTCGATAGCGGCACGGTCTTCGTCCCCGCCCATGCCGCCGGCATGGTGGCAAGCTTCAGGCCCCGCGCCGCCGAAATCCTCCGGCCGGAATACAAGGACCCTGACGGATTCTGGACGGCGGCGAACCTGCAGGTGGCCACCGCCTCGGTCAATACCGACCTCGTGCGTGGCCACGACATCCCGCAGAGCTATGACGACCTGCTGCTGCCGCGCTGGCAGGGCCGCATGGCCTGGAGCGACAATCACAGCTCCACCGGCGCCACCGGCTTCATCGGTAATATCCTGCTGACGCGTGGGCCGGAGAAGGGAATGGAATACCTGCGCGCCCTGGCACGGCAGCGCATTTCGACGGTTGCAGCGGTGCAGCGCGTGGTGCTGGACCAGAACATCGCCGGGCAATATCCGCTGGTGCTGTCGATCTACAATTACCACGCGCAGATCAGCATGGCCGAGGGCGCGCCGATCCGCTGGCTGAAGATGGAACCGGTCGTCTCCTCCTTCGGCACCGTATCGCTGCTGAAGGGGGCGCGGCACCCGAATGCCGGCAAGCTGTTCATCGAATTCTTCCTGTCGGAAGAAGGCCAGGCGGTGTTGCGGGATGCCAACTACCTGCCAATCCACCCCAACGTGCCGCCCAAGGTGCCTGACCTGATGCCGGAGGCCGGTGGCTTCCGCACCACCATCATTTCGCCGATGCTCTACGCACAGCATGAACAAGAGTGGTTGAAGCTGTTCCGGGATATGTT
>JAQGHX010000018.1 GCA_028288745.1 Roseomonas sp.
GGGCGACAACGTGTCGATGGACGTTGAGCTGATCGCGCCGATCGCGATGGATGAAGGCCTGCGCTTCGCGATCCGCGAAGGCGGCCGCACCGTCGGCGCCGGCGTCGTCGCCAGCATCAGCGCGTAACGGAAGCGGAAAGAGACAGGCGCCAGACCATGGACAGCCAGAACATCCGCATCCGCCTCAAGGCGTTCGATCACCGCGTGCTCGATGGCAGCACGCGCGAGATCGTCAACACCGCGAAGCGGACAGGCGCGCGCGTGCGCGGGCCGATTCCGTTGCCGACCCAGATCGAGCGTTTCACCGTGAACCGCTCGCCGCATGTCGACAAGAAGAGCCGTGAGCAGTTCGAAATTCGGACTCACCGGCGTTTGCTTGATATCGTCGATCCTACGCCGCAGACCGTGGACGCGCTGATGAAGCTCGACCTCGCCGCCGGCGTGGACGTCGAGATCAAGCTCTAAGGCCGGGAGCAAGACCATGGCCGCTAAGAATGGGCGTACGGGCCTGATCGCGAAGAAGCTGGGTATGACCCGCTTGTTCAACGATGATGGCTCCACCGTGCCTGTCACCGTGCTGCACCTGGACCAGGTGCGCGTTGTGGCAACCCGCACCGTGGAGAAGGACGGCTACGACGCAGTGCAGCTGGGCTTCGGCCTGGCGAAGCCGAAGAATGTCTCGAAGCCCAACAAGGGCCACTTCGCCAAGGCGGGTGTCGAGGCGCCGATGAAGGTCGCCGAGTTCCGGGTTGGCAGCGATGCCACTCTGGAAGTGGGCGCGAAGCTCTCCGCGGAGCACTTCGTGAAGGGCCAGATCGTCGATGTCACGGGTACGTCGAAGGGTAAGGGATTTGCCGGCGCGATGAAGCGCTGGAACTTCGCTGGCCTTGAAGCGTCGCACGGCGTCTCGATCTCGCACCGCTCGCACGGCTCCACGGGTAACCGTCAGGATCCGGGCAAGACCTTCAAGAACAAGAAGATGGCCGGCCATTTGGGCGTTGAGCGCATTACCACGCAGAACCTGGAAGTCGCTGGTTTCGACCTCGACAAGGGCCTTCTGATGGTCAAGGGCGCGGTCCCGGGTGCCAAGGGCGGCTACGTGTTGGTGCGGGATGCCGTCAAGGTCGCCCGTCATGCCGACGCGCCGTTCCCCGCGGCCGTGGCCTGAGGAATAGGACAAATGCAGGTTCCGGTCATCACGCTGGATAACGGCAAGGCAGGCGATATCGACCTGCCGGACGACGTGTTCGCGACCGCCCCCCGCGCCGACATCATGGCGCGCGTGGTGCATTGGCAGCTCGCCAAGCGCCGCGCCGGCACCCACAAGGTGAAGGGCATGGGCGAGGTTTCGGGCACGACGAAGAAGCCCTACCGCCAGAAGGGCACGGGTAATGCCCGCCAGGGTTCGCTCCGCGCGCCGCAGTTCCGCACCGGTGGTGTGGTTCACGGTCCGGTGGTGCGTGACCATGGTTACTCGCTGAACAAGAAGGTCCGCCGTTTGGGCCTGATCAGCGCGCTGAGCCAGAAGGCCGCCGAAGGCAAGCTGATCGTGCTCGACACGGTCACGCTGGGCGCCGGCGCCAAGACCTCTGCCCTCGCGGTGCAGGTCAAGGCGCTGGGCTGGACAAGCGCGCTCGTGGTGGATGCGACGGTCGAGGAAGGCTTCGGCCGCGCCGTTCGCAACCTGCCGCACGTGAACGTCGTGCCGACGATGGGCGCGAATGTTTACGACATCCTGAAGCATGATGTCCTGGCGGTCACCCGCTCGGGCATCGAGGCCCTGAAGGAGCGGCTGTCGTGAGCGCAACCACTGCGAAGAAGAAGCCGGTGCTGTCGCGTGAGGGGATGTATCTGACCATCCTTTCGCCGCTGGTGTCCGAGAAGGCTGCCGGCCTGGGCGAACAGGGCCAGGTGACCTTCAAGGTGAAGCTGGACGCGACGAAGCCGGAGATCAAGGCCTCGGTCGAGGGTCTGTTCGGGGTGACAGTCGTCGCCGTGAACACCCTCGTCGTGAAGGGCAAAACCAAGCGGGTGCGCGGCCGTGAGGGCGTGCGGTCCGATTGGAAAAAGGCAGTCGTTCGCCTGGCCGAAGGCCAGAGCATCGACCTGACGACGGGGCTCGCTTAACGCCATGGCGCTGAAGCACTTTAAGCCGGTTACCCCGAGCCTCCGCGGTACGATTCTTATCGACCGTAAGGAGCTGTTCAAGGGTAAGCCGGTCAAGCAGCTGACGGAGGGCAAGAGCCACTCCGGCGGCCGCAACAATCATGGTCGCATCACGGTGCGGTTCCGCGGGGGTGGACACAAGCAGTCCTACCGCACGGTCGACTTCAAGCGGCGCAAGTTCAATGTGCCGGCTGTTGTCGAGCGGCTGGAATACGACCCGAACCGCACGGCCTTCCTGGCACTGCTGAAGTACGAGGATGGGGAGCTTTCCTACATCATCGCGCCGCAGCGCCTGAAGGTGGGTGATCAGGTGATTGCTGGTGAAAAGGTCGACATCAAGCCCGGCAATGCCATGCCGCTGGGCGCGATTCCTGTTGGCACGATCATCCACAACATCGAGATGAAGCCCGGTGCCGGTGGCAAGATCGCGCGTTCGGCTGGCACCTATGCCCAGCTGGTCGGCAAGGATGCCGGCTACGCGCAGATCAAGTTGATGTCGGGTGAAGTCCGTCTCCTGCGCGGCGAGTGCATCGCGGCGATTGGTGCGGTGTCCAACCCGGACAACCAGAACCAGCATCTCGGTAAGGCAGGGCGCAGCCGCTGGCTGGGCCGCATGCCGCATAACCGCGGTGTTGTCATGAACCCGGTCGACCACCCCCACGGTGGTGGCGAGGGCCGGACCTCCGGTGGCCGTCATCCTGTGACGCCCTGGGGCAAGCCGACCAAGGGTTACAAGACCCGCACCAACAAGCGCACGGACAGCCTCATTGTCCGCCGCCGCAACGTAACGAAGGGCTGACCGCGATGTCGCGCAGTGTCTGGAAGGGGCCGTTTGTCGACGGCTACCTGCTGAACAAGGCGGAAGCGGCCCGTGCCTCGACGCGGAACGAGATCATCAAGATCTGGTCGCGCCGTAGCACGATCCTGCCGCAGTTCGTCGGGCTGACCTTCGGTGTCTATAACGGCAAGAAGTTCATCCCGGTTCAGGTCTCGGAGAATATGGTGGGTCACAAGTTCGGCGAGTTCTCGCCGACCCGGACCTTCACCGGCCATTCTTCGGACAAGAAGGCGAAGAGGGGCTAAGGCGATGAGCAAGCCAAAGCACCCCCGGAGCCTCAAGGAAACCGAGGCACAGGCCGTGACGCGGAACATCCGCGTCTCGGACTACAAGCTGAGCCTGGTTGCGGGTCTGATCCGCGGCAAGAAGGCGCAGGACGCGGTCGCGATCCTGACCTTCTCCAAGCGCCGGATCGCGCAGACGGTGAAGAAGACGCTGGAAAGCGCCATCGCCAATGGTGAGAACAATCATTCGCTCGATGTCGACCGCCTGGTCGTGTCGCGGGTCGAGGTTGGTCGGGCCATGGTGATGAAGCGCTTCCATGCGCGTGGCCGCGGCAAGGCGTCGACGATCGAGAAGTGGTTCAGCCACATTTCGATCACGGTCGCCGAAGCGCAGACCGAAGCCGCGCCCGCAGAGCAGGAGGCCGCGTAACCATGGGCCATAAAGTCAATCCGATCGGGCTTCGGCTCGGCATCAACCGGACGTGGGATTCCCGCTGGTATGCCGGCGCCGACTACGCCCGTCTGCTGCACGACGATCTGAAGCTGCGGAAGACGCTTAAGGATCGCCTCAAGGGCGCCGGCGTCTCCAAAGTGATTATCGAGCGTCCGGCGAAGAAGCCCCGCGTGACGATCCACGCCGCCCGTCCGGGCGTCGTGATCGGCAAGAAGGGCGCGGATATCGAGGTTCTGCGCAAGGATCTGGCGAAGCTCGCCGGCGCTGAGGTGTCGCTGAACATCGTCGAAATCCGCAAGCCGGAGATCGAGGCCCAGCTGGTGGCCGAGAGCATTGCGCAGCAGCTGGAGCGCCGCGTGGCGTTCCGCCGTGCGATGAAGCGCGCTGTGCAGTCCGCCATGCGCCTCGGTGCCGGTGGCATCCGCATCAATTGCGGTGGCCGTTTGGGCGGCGCCGAAATCGCGCGCATGGAGTGGTATCGCGAGGGCCGGGTGCCGCTGCACACGCTCCGCGCCGATATCGACTACGGCACCGCGACCGCGAAGACCACCTACGGCACCTGCGGTGTCAAGGTTTGGATCTTCAAGGGTGAAATCTTGGGCCATGACCCGATGGCGCAGGACAAGCGCGCCGCCGAGCAGGCGCCTCAGCGCTAAGGTATTGAGAAATGCTGCAGCCAAAGCGCACCAAGTTCCGCAAAGCGCATAAGGGACGGATCAAGGGTCTGGCGAAGGGCGGGTTCAGCCTGACCTTCGGCGCCTTCGGCCTCAAGGCGTTGGAGCCGGAGCGGGTTACCGCCCGGCAGATCGAAGCGGCCCGCCGCGCCATCACCCGCGCCATGAAGCGCGCGGGCCGGGTGTGGATCCGCATCTTCCCGGATGTTCCCGTGTCGACGAAGCCTGCGGAAGTCCGCATGGGTTCGGGCAAGGGCGCACCGGAATTCTGGGTTGCCCGCGTTAAGCCGGGCCGCATCATGTTCGAGATCGACGGCGTCAGCCTCGAGACGGCGCGCGAAGCGCTGGCCCTCGGTGCCGCGAAGTTGCCGATCAAGACAAAGCTGGTCGTCCGTATGGGCGCGGCGGAGCTGTGAGGCCATGACGAAGATCGTGGATGTCCGGGGCAAGACCCCGGACGAATTGAAAACGATGTTGCTGGATCTCCGCAAGGAGCAGTTCAACCTGCGCTTCCAGCGCGCGACAGGTCAGCTTGAGGCGGTTTCCCGCGTCAAGGTGGTGCGTCGCGACATTGCCCGTGTTAAGACGGTGCTGGCCGAGCAGGTTCGCTCGGCAGCAACCAAGGCCTGACGAGGAGACCCCGGCAATGCCGAAGCGCGTCCTCACCGGGCGGGTCGTCAGCGACAAGCAAGACAAGACCATTACGGTCCTCGTCGAGCGTCGCGTGATGCATCCGCTCTACAAGAAGTTCATCCGGCGCTCTAAGAAGTACGCCGCGCATGACGATGCGAACCTGTGCAAGGAAGGCGACCTCGTTCTCATCGAGGAATGCCGCCCGATCAGCAAGCGCAAGACCTGGCTGCTCGTGCAGCGCAACGGCGAAGTTGTGGCCCCCCCGGCCGGCTTCGACGCTGCGGCCGAGCCGGTCGCGGCGTAGAGGTAACGATCGATGATCATCGTCGAATCCAACCTCGAGGTGGCCGATAACTCGGGCGCCCGTCGCGTCCAGTGCATCAAGGTCCTGGGCGGCTCGAAGCGCCGGACCGCATCTGTCGGCGACATCATCGTCGTGTCCGTGAAGGAAGCAATTCCCCGCGGCAAGGTGAAGAAGGGTGACGTGCAGCGCGCGGTCGTGGTCCGGACGGCTTACCCCGTCCGCCGCGCCGACGGCACCGCCATCCGCTTCGACCGCAACGCGGCCGTGCTGATCAACAAGCAGAATGAGCCGATCGGCACCCGCATCTTTGGGCCGGTCGTTCGTGAGCTGCGCGCGCGCAAGTTCATGAAGATTATCTCGCTGGCCCCGGAGGTTCTTTAATCCATGGCCGCGAAGATCAAGAAAGGCGACCAGGTCCAGGTCCTGACGGGCAAGGACAAGGGCAAGCGCGGCGAAGTGCTGCGCGTGCTGCCGACCGATGGCCGCGCCGTTGTGCAAGGCATCAATGTTGTGAAGCGCCATACCAAGCCCAAGGGCGCGGGCCAGGCCGGCGGGATCGTGGAGAAGGAGGCGTCCATCAACCTCTCGAACCTCTCGCTGCTCGACCCTAAGTCCGGCAAGCCGACCCGCGTCGGCTTCAAGGTGCTTGAGGACGGCAAGAAGGTCCGGGTGGCGAAGGCCTCTGGCGAGGTAATCGACGCATGAGCGACGCGAGGGAGCTTCCCCGGCTTCAGGCGCACTACGCCGAAGTGGTGCGCAAGAAGCTGGCTGACGAATTCGGCTACGGCAATCCGATGGAAGTGCCGAAGCTGGAGAAAATCGTCATCAACATGGGCGTCGGCGAAGCCGCCGCCGACCAGAAGAAGCTGGATGTCGCCTATGGCGAGCTGACCCTCATTGCCGGTCAGCGGCCGGTGAAGACCAAGGCGAAGAAGGCGATCGCCGGCTTCAAGATCCGCGAGGGTCAGGCGATCGGCTGCAAGGTGACGCTGCGTCGCGCCCGGATGTTCGAGTTCCTCGACCGTCTGGTGACAATCGCGCTGCCGCGCATGCGTGACTTCCGCGGCCTTCCTGCTAATAAGGGCTTCGACGGTCGGGGCAACTTCGCTCTCGGCCTGAAGGAGCAGATCCTGTTCCCCGAAATCAGCTATGATAAGGTGGATACGATCCGCGGCATGGACATCGTGTTCGTCACGACGGCGAAGACGGACAAGGAGGCCAAGGCTCTTCTCAAGGCCTTCGACCTTCCTTTCGTCAACTGAGTTTGGAAAACCGCTCCGGCGGGCCACAGGGCCGGCCGGGCAGGTTCCGGAGGATTTAGACCGCATGGCCAAGACATCGGCTATCGAGAAGAACAAGGCGCGCGAGCGCCTCTCGAAGCTGCACTCCGCTAAGCGCGCCCAGTTGAAGTCCGTGGTCATGGACCGCGAGCTTCCTGTGGAAGAGCGTTTCGACGCGACGCTGAAGCTGGCCCAGTTGCCGCGCAACGGCGCGAAGGTGCGTGTGCGCCTGCGCTGTGAGCTGACCGGCCGCCCGCGCGCTAATTATCGCAAGTTCAAGCTCAGCCGCATCGCGCTCCGTGAACTGGCCTCGTCTGGCCAGATCCCCGGGCTCGTCAAGGCCAGCTGGTAGAAGGGGGGGCACCATGTCTCTATCCGATCCCCTCGGCGATATGCTGACGCGCATCCGCAACGGACAGCGCGCCAAGCATAGCCGTATCGTTTCGCCCCACAGCCGCCTGCGGTCGGATGTGCTCGAAGTGCTCAAGCGCGAGGGTTACATCCGCGCCTGGCGTTCGGAGCAGATCCGTCCCGGCATCAGCATGCTGGATATCGAACTCAAGTATTCGGAAGGCGAGCCCGCCATCAAGGAGATCGCCCGTGTCTCCAAGCCCGGCCGGCGCGTCTACACGAAGATCAAGGAGCTGCAGAAGTTCTACAACGGACTCGGCATCTCCATCCTGTCCACGCCCCGCGGCGTGATGAGCGACAATGAGGCCCGCGCTGCCAATGTTGGCGGCGAAGTCCTTTGCCGCGTGTTCTGAGGGAGGGATAAGCATGTCGCGCGTCGGCAAATATCCCGTCTCCGTTCCCGCCGGTGTCACCGTCTCGCTGAACGGCGGCGTCGTGACGGCCAAGGGCAAGCTCGGTGAGCTGTCCCTGCCGCTGGTCACCGATGCCGTGGAAGTCGAGATCAATGGCAGCGAAGTGGCCGTCAAGCCGCTGGGTTCGGACCGTCGGTCCCGCACTCTGTGGGGCACCACCCGCAGCTTGATCAACGGCATGTGCGTTGGCGTCTCCACCGGCTTCACGAAGTCGATGGAAATCAACGGCACCGGTTATCGTGCGACCGTGCAGGGTTCGGACTTGGTGCTGAGCCTCGGCTACAGCCACGAGATCCGCTACAAGGTTCCGGCAGGTATCAAGATCACCTGCGAGCGTCCCACGGCCATCAAGGTCGAGGGTTACGACAAGCAGCGCGTCGGCCAGGTGGCCGCCGAGATCCGTGCTTTCCGTGGCCCTGAGCCGTACAAGGGCAAGGGTGTCCGGTACACGGACGAGATCATCCTCCGGAAGGAGGGGAAGAAGAAGTAAGATGGCGAACAAGCTCGCTTTGCAGGTCCGCCGTCGCGCTCGCCTGCGTTTCCAGCTTCGTCTCAAGAGTGGTGGCCGGCCGCGTTTGTCGGTCTTCCGCTCGGGTCGGCACATCTATGCCCAGATCATCGACGACAAGGCGGGGCGTACCCTCGCCGCGGCGTCGACCCTGGAAAAGGTGCAGCGCGACAGCCTGCGCACCGGTGCCGACAAGGACGCCGCGACCGTCATCGGCAAGCTGCTGGCGGAACGCGCCATCGCTGCCGGCGTGACCGCGGTCGTGTTCGACCGTGGGCCCTACCTGTATCACGGCCGGGTGAAAGCCCTGGCGGACGGCGCCCGCGAGGGCGGGCTGTCGTTCTAAGGAGCACAGAATATGGCACGTGAACCGAGGAGCGGCGGCGACGACCAGAATCGTCGTGGCCGTGGCCGTGGTCCCGATCGTAATGCCGAGCGTGAGCCCGGCGACGAGCTGAAGGACAAGCTGGTCACCATCAACCGCGTCGCCAAGGTGGTGAAGGGTGGCCGTCGCTTCTCCTTCGCAGCCCTGGTCGTCGTGGGCGACGAGAAGGGCCGGGTTGGCTGGGGCGCCGGCAAGGCACGCGAAGTGCCCGAGGCGATCCGCAAGGCCACCGAGCGCGCGAAGAAGACGATGATCCGTGTCCCGATGCGTGAGGGTCGTACCCTGCATCATGACGTGATCGGCGACTTCGGCGCTGGCCGCGTGATCCTGCGCGCCGCACCGGCCGGTACCGGCATCATCGCCGGCGGTCCGATGCGCGCCGTGTTCGAGACCCTGGGCATGGGCGACGTCGTCGCGAAGTGCACGGGTTCCACGAACCCGCACAACATGGTCAAGGCGACCTTCTCCGCCCTGGCACGCTGCACCAGCCCCCGGGCTGTGGCGTCGCGCCGTGGCAAGAAGGTGTCCGACCTGCTGGGCAACCCGCGTAAGGACGCGGATATGGCACAGGAGGCCGCGGCCAATGGCTGACAAGACCGTTCGGGTGACGCAGATCGCGTCGCCCATCGGCCGTAAGCCCGGTCAGCGCGAAACGCTGATCGGTCTCGGCCTCAACAAGATCCGCCGTTCGCGGGAGCTGGAGGATACTCCGGCAGTGCGCGGCATGATCCGCAAGGTCGCCCACCTGATCCAGGTCGGCGAGACCACGGAGAAGTAGGATGAAGCTGAACGAACTGCGCGACAACGAAGGCGCGCGCAACACGTTCAAGCGCGTCGGTCGCGGCATCGGTTCCGGTAAGGGTAAGACCTCCGGCCGTGGCGTGAAGGGCCAGAAGGCCCGTACCGGCGTCTCGCTGAACGGCTTCGAGGGCGGTCAGCTCCCGATCTATCGGCGTTTGCCGAAGCGTGGCTTCGTCAACATCTTCCGCAAGGAATATGCGCCGATCAACCTGCACACGCTGGAGGAGGCCATCGAATCCGGCCGCCTGCAGAGCAGCACGATTGACGAGGACGCGCTGCGCGCCGCCGGGCTGATCCGGACCGGCGGCAAGGTCGTTGGCGTGCGCCTGTTGGCGCGCGGCGAGATCAAGCGCGCCATCACCATCACGGTGTCGGGCGCCTCGGCGGCCGCCATCGCGGCGGTTGAGGCGGCCGGCGGCAGCGTCACCGTGACCGCCCCGGTCGCGGCCAAGGAAGAAGCTCCCAAGGCGTAATGCCTTAGCTTTCCCCTGTCCTTGCTTTAAGGGGCCGGGGGGCGCTAGGTGATTGCATCGATGGGCTGGCAACGGCGCCGTGGGGCATGCTCCCGGCGCCGCAGTCATGTGAAGGGTCTGAAGTCATGGCGTCCGCCGCCGAGCAGCTCGCGTCCAACCTCAATCTCGGCGTGCTGTCCAAGGCCACCGAGCTGAAGAAGCGCATCTGGTTCACCCTGGCTGCGCTTATTGTCTACCGCATCGGCACCTATGTGCCCGTGCCAGGCGTCGATGCCTCCGTGATGGCGGATATCCTGCGCCAGCACGGCAATGGCATCCTGGGCATGTTCGACATGTTCACGGGCGGCGCGCTGGGTCGCATGACGGTCTTCGCCCTCAACATCATGCCCTATATTTCCGCCAGCATCATCGTGCAGCTGATGAGCAGCGCGGTGCCGAGCCTGGAGGCCCTCAAAAAGGAGGGTGAATCCGGCCGGAAGAAGCTGAACCAGTATACCCGCTACCTCACGGTGCTGATCGCCATCTTCCAGGCCTGGGGCATCGCGGTGGGGCTGGAAAGCCTGCAGGGCGGCACCGGGCAGTCGGCGGTCTATGACACCGGCATGTTCTTCCGCCTGTCCTGCATCGTTACCCTGGTTGGTGGCACGCTGTTCCTGATGTGGCTGGGCGAGCAGATTACCGCCCGCGGTGTGGGCAACGGCATCAGCCTGATCATCTTCGCCGGCATCGTGGCCAACCTCCCGAGTGCTGCGGTCGCAACGCTGGAGCTGGGCCGCACCGGCGCGCTGTCCACCCTGTTCATCATCGCCTTCCTGCTGATCGCCCTGGCTGTCATCGCCTTCGTGGTGTTCATGGAGCGCGCCCAGCGGCGCATCCCGGTGCAGTACCCGAAGCGCCAGGTCGGCAATAAGATGTTCGGTGGCGAGAACAGCCATCTGCCGCTGAAGCTGAACACCGCCGGCGTGATCCCGCCGATCTTCGCCTCCTCGCTGCTGCTGCTGCCGGCCACCTTCGCGGGCTTCGCCGGCGGCCAGCAGAACGACGGCTGGGTCACCACCATCGCCAATGCCCTGGCCCATGGCCGGCCGGCCTATATGGCGCTGTACGTGGCGCTGATCATCTTCTTCGCCTTCTTCTATACGGCCGTGGTGTTCAACCCGGCCGAGACGGCGGACCAGCTCAAGAAGAATGGCGGCTTCATTCCCGGTATCCGGCCCGGCCAGGCGACGGCCGACTACCTGGACCGGGTGCTGAGCCGCCTGACCGGCGTGGGCGCGATCTATCTCTGCATCGTCTGCCTGCTGCCCGAGATCCTGATCAGCCAGTACGGCGTGCCCTTCTACTTCGGCGGCACGTCCCTGCTGATTATCGTCTCGGTCACGATGGACACGGTGGCTCAGATTCAGTCTCATCTCTTCGCGCACCAGTACGAGGGGCTGATCAAAAAGTCCCGGCTCGGTGGGCGTGGTTCTCCCCGCGCGCGGTCAGCGCGCGGGTCTTGATCCCGGGCCCGCGGGCCCCCGATTTGCTGGGGAATGCATCGATGAACCTGATCCTGCTCGGCCCGCCGGGGGCTGGCAAAGGCACCCAGGCCAAGCGCCTGGAAGAGCGCTACGGCATCGCGCAGATCTCCACCGGCGACATGCTGCGGGCCGAGGTGAGGAGCGGCAGCGAGATTGGGCTGCAGGCCAAGGGTATCATGGAACGCGGCGAGCTGATGCCGGATGCCATCATTACCGCCATGCTGGCGCTGCGGGTTTCCAAGCCCGACTGCGCCAGGGGTTTCATCCTCGATGGCTTCCCGCGCACGACGCCCCAGGCCGAGGCGCTGGACATCATGCTGCGCGAGAAGGGGCTTCAACTCGACCATGTGATCGAGCTGAAGGTCGATGACAGCGCGCTGGTCGAGCGTATCGCCGGCCGCTTCACCTGCGCCAAGTGCGGCGAGGGTTATCACGACAGTTTCAAGGCGCCGAAGGTCAAGGGCGTCTGCGACGTCTGCGGCAGCACCGAGTTTAACCGCCGCGCCGATGACAAGGCGGAGACGGTGGCAGCCCGGCTGGAGGCCTACCACCGCCAGACGGCGCCGCTGCTGCCCTATTACGCGGCGCAGGGCAAGCTGCAGGGCGTGGATGGCATGGCGTCGATGTCCGAGGTTGCGATCCAGATCGAGGCCATCCTTGGCGTGCCCGATTGAACACCAACTCTTGACGGCGGCGGGGTAGGGGTCTAAACCGCCGCCTCTTGCGGACGGGGTCTCCCCGGCCGCGAGCCTGTTTGCATTCCGCGCGTCCCACTCAGCGGAAGAGCAGCGATCACCTTCGCCGGCACATGAGTGTCCGGCAGACGAACGGAAGTCCCAGAGACTTCAGGAGCAGTCCATTGGCGCGCATTGCAGGCGTGAACATCCCCACCAACAAACGCGTTCTCATTTCGCTTCGCTATATTTACGGCATTGGCCCGGCGAATGCGAAGGTGATCTGCGAGCAGCTCGGTCTCCCCGAGGATCGCCGCGTCAATCAGCTCACGGACGAGGAAATCGTCAAGCTCCGTGAAGTGATCGACCGCGATTACCGGGTCGAGGGCGATCTGCGTCGCGAGAACGCGATGAATATCAAGCGTCTGATGGACATGGCCTGCTACCGCGGCCTGCGTCACCGCAAGGGTCTGCCCGTCCGCGGCCAGCGCACCCATACCAATGCGCGTACCCGCAAGGGCAAGGCCGTCGCGATCGCCGGCAAGAAGAAGGTGACGAAGTAAGATGGCCCGTCAGCCCACCGGCCGTCCGCGCAAGAAGGAACGCAAGAATATTGCGTCCGGCGTCGCGCACGTCCTCGCCAGCTTCAACAACACCATCGTCACCATCACGGACAGCCAGGGCAACGCTATCGCGTGGTCTTCGGCCGGCAGCCAGGGTTTCAAGGGCAGCCGGAAGTCCACCCCCTACGCGGCCCAGGTCGCCGCCGAAGACGCGGGCCGCAAGGCGCGCGAGCACGGCATGGAGACGCTGGAGATCATGGTGTCCGGTCCGGGTTCGGGGCGTGAATCCGCGCTGCGCGCCCTGCAGACCGTCGGCTTCTACGTTACGTCGATCCGCGACGTGACGCCCATTCCGCACAATGGCTGCCGTCCGCGCAAGCGTCGGCGGGTCTGAGGCATCGGGTTGCAGGAGGCATCGAACTTGCTCGAGCGCAACTGGCGTTCCCTGATCCGCCCCGAGAAGCTCGATGTCGAGCTCGGCGCGGAGCCGTCCCGCACGGCGACCGTCGTGGCGGAGCCGCTGGAGCGCGGCTTCGGCATGACGCTCGGCAATGCGCTGCGGCGGATTCTTCTGTCGTCGCTGCAGGGTGCCGCCGTCACGGCCATCCGCATCGACGGCGCGCTGCATGAGTTCAGCAGCCTGCAGGGTGTGCGGGAGGATGTCACCGACATCGTCCTGAACATCAAGCGGCTGGCGATCCGCATGACGGGCGAGGGGCCGAAGCGCCTTCAGCTCACCGCGACCGGCCCCGGCGAGGTTACCGCGGGCCAGATCCAGACCACCGGCGATATCGAGATCTCGAATCCCGACCTGGTGATCTGCACGCTCGATGACGGCGCCAAGCTGTCGATGGAGCTGACGGTCGATGTGGGCAAGGGCTATGTCCCCGCCAGCGAGAACCGCCCGGAAGATGCCCCGATCGGGCTGATCCCGGTCGATGCCATCTATTCCCCCGTCCGCCGCGTGGCGTACCAGGTGCAGCCAACCCGCGTGGGCCAGCGCACCGACTACGACAAGCTGGTGCTGACGGTGGAGACGGACGGCACGATCGCGCCCGACGACGCCATCGCGCTCGCCGCGCGCATCCTGCAGGACCAGCTTCAGCTGTTCATCAACTTCGATGAGCCGCGTGAGCGCAAGGTGGAAGAGGTGCAGGACGACCTGCCCTTCAACCGCAACCTGCTGCGCAAGGTGGACGAGCTGGAACTGTCGGTCCGCAGCGCGAACTGCCTGAAGAACGACAATATCGTCTATATCGGCGACCTGGTGCAGAAGACGGAGCAGGAGATGCTCCGCACTCCGAACTTCGGCCGCAAGTCGCTGAATGAGATCAAGGAAGTTCTCGCCTCCATGGGCCTCGGCCTCGGCATGACCGTGTCGGGCTGGCCGCCGGAGAATATCGAGGACCTCGCCAAGAAGATCGAAGAGCCGTTCTGATTTTCGGCCACGTGAAGGAATAAACCCATGCGTCACGGGGTTGCCGGCCGGAAGCTCGGCGTTACCTCTACCCACCGTATTGCGATGCTCCGCAATATGGCGACCAGCCTGCTCAAGCACGAGCAGATCACCACGACCTTGCCCAAGGCGAAGGAACTGCGTCCCTACGTGGAACGCATCATCTCGCTCGGCAAGCGTGGCGACCTGCACGCCCGCCGTCAGGCCTATGCCCAGATCCGCGACGAGCAGGTGGTGGCCAAGCTCTTCACGGCCATCGCGGAGCGCTACAAGACCCGCACGGGCGGCTATACCCGCGTGCTGAAGGCCGGCGTTCGCTACGGCGACGCCGCCGACATGGCGGTGATCGAACTGGTCGAGCGCGATGTCGGGGCCAAGGGCCTCGACAGCGGCCCGAAGCAGAATGTGGAAGCCGAGGGCGAGCAGGACGCGGCGTAAGCCACGTTCCGCCGCTACGGCAGACGTGAAAAAGGGCGGATGGGCAACCATCCGCCCTTTTTCTTTGCTCCAAGCGTTTGATTGGCATGAGCGCAGGCTTGATGGCGCCGGGCGGGCGGGGGACACTCACGGGATGTGTCTGACCGTAGTGCCGCCGGATCGCTGTTCATGACGGCCGCCCTGATGGGATCGGCGGCGCCAGATGCCGAAATGCCGGATCTGCCGGCCGACCTGCATGGCCGGATCGCCTTCCTGGCCGCCCCCACCGAGGTCGCCTGTGCCGCCCGGCAGCGCCTGATCGCCCGGCACGGCGATGCCGCGCTGGAAGACGCGGTGGTAATCGTGGCGCTCGGTGGCGACGGCTTCATGCTGGAGACCCAGCACCGCTTCCTGGGCCGCAACCTGCCGACCTATGGCATGAACTGCGGCAGCGTCGGCTTTCTGATGAACGACTTCCATGAGGACGACCTGACGCAGCGCCTGGCGGCCGCGCAATCGGCGGTCCTGCACCCCTTGCGCATGCGCAGCGTGGACGGTGACGGCACGGTGCACGAGGCGCTGGCCATCAACGAGGTGTCCTTGCTGCGGGAGACCCGCCAGGCCGCCAAAATCCGTATTGTGGTGGATGGCAAGGAGCGCCTGCCGGAACTGATCTGCGACGGTATCCTGGTCTCCACTCCCGCCGGCAGCACCGCCTATAACCTCTCAGCCCATGGGCCCATCGTGCCGCTCGGCACCAACCTGCTGCCCATGACGCCAATCTCCGCCTTCCGCCCGCGCCGCTGGCGCGGTGCCCTGCTGCCGGCCGAGGCGCGCGTGACCTTCGAGGTGCTGGAGCCTGCCAAGCGCCCCGTCGCGGCCGTCGCCGATTATGTCGAGGTCCGCGATGTCCGCTCCGTCGAGGTGCGGGAGGACCGTAATATGCGGCTGACCTTGTTGTTCGACCCGGACCATGGCCTGTCCGAGCGCATTATCGCTGAGCAATTCACCGTCTGACCGGAAGTCGTCCCGATGAAGCTTTACTGGTGCCCCAAGACCCGTTCCCTGCGCGCCCTCTGGATGTTGGAGGAAGCCGGCGCGGCCTATGAACGCATCCTGGTCGATATCCGCACGGGCGGGCAGGCCGACGCGGCCTTCCTGGCCCTGAACCCGATGGGCAAGGTGCCGGTGCTGGAACAGGGCGCCACGGTCATCGCGGATTCCGCCGCCATCTGTGCCTGGCTGGCGGATCGAATGCCGGAGGCCGGGCTGGCGCCCTCGCTGAACCACACCGATCGTGGCCGCTACCTGCAATGGCTGATGTTCGCCGGCTCCTGTATCGAGCCGGCGCTGACGGAGCGCCTGGGCGGGTGGAAGACCAATAGCAAGGCCCATGGCTGGGGCGATCTGGACCGCGTGCTGGTCACGCTGGATGCCGGGCTGCAGCAGGGCCCCTGGCTGCTGGGGGAACAGTTCAGCGCCGCCGACGTGGTGGTGGGGTCGGCCGTGCGGTGGGGCCTGCAATTCGGCATGATGGCTCCGGCTCCGGTACGTTCGGCCTATGTCGAGCGTTGCGAGGCGCGGCCGGCCCTGCAACGCGC
>JAQGHX010000049.1 GCA_028288745.1 Roseomonas sp.
TGATCGAGGAACAGGGGTCAGAACCTGTCATACCGCCTCGCCGAAACCGGCATGCGGCGCGAGCCTATGATCGAGAGCTCTACAAGCAGCGGCACAAGATCGAGTTCTTCTTCAACCGCATCAAGCACTACCGCCGCGTAGCGTCCCGATACGAGAAGACAGCCCGCAACTACCTCGCCATGATCCATATCGCCTGCATCCGCCTCTGGTCAGCCTTTTGAGGACACGCCGTAGTACTCAGTCGGTGCTCAGCACCACGACAGCATTGGCAGGAATGACGATGCTTACGGAAAAATCGAAGCCATGCAGGCCACCGCCACTGGCATGCACCGACCCGCCATTACCTGCCACCACCGGGTTGACCCAGTTCTGATAGATGTCGGAGTTGAAGGCCTCGCGCCATTCTCCACCGCGGGGCAGTCCCAGCCGGTAGTCGAAGAATGTTTCCTCGCGCAACGACGCCACGACCACCACGTCTTGCCCACGGCCTTCCACCCATCGATGAAAAGCGATGATGCGGTCTGGCAGGTTCACATGGAACACCCGGATCCGCCCGTTGCGCAGCGCCGCATGGCTGCGGCGCAGGCGCACCACTTCCTGGAAGAAACGCAGGTGGTCGCCCATCGGCCGGTCGCCGCCATCCAGCCAGTCCCAGCGGATCAGTGGGTCCGTCGCCGGATTGTCTCCCCACGCTTGGTCCTCGAGGAACTCCTGCCCCATGAACACCAGCGGAATGCCAGGCGCCGTTAGCAGCAAAGCAGAAGCCACTCGCGCGCGGCTGGCACCATACCAGGTACGCGCCGCCTCGCCCGCGGCCAATGTGGGCAGCCGCGCGCGTGGTCCCTTGTCGCGATACACCTGATCGTGGTTCTCCACGCTGGTCACAACGCGCCAAGAATCTGGAAAGCCTCGCCGACCCACCGGGTCCAGCGCCTCCGCCACCCAGTCCAGATTCACGGCGGCGTCCCGGCCATGGCTCGCGGCATCCAGCGCGGCACGCAGAGCATCGCGCAGCGCGTCGTGCCATACTGCATCCAGCCCGGCGCCGCCTTCGCCTGGCGAGCGCACCAGCCATGGATCCGCAGGCCAATGCTCGCCGATCTGAATGGCAGCCGGCGCTTGGTGTCGCGTGCTGGCGGTCATGTCCTGCGCGTAGGTCAGGCCAGCCGGTCCGTTTTGGCCAATGATCACGTCCAACCGGTCGTGGCGAAAGCCATCGACATGGAATTCGCGCAGGAAATATACGGCATTATCGATCAGGAACTGCCGGACCTCCTGCTTCCAGAAAGCATAGACTGGGCCGATATGAGTCTGGTCAGTGAAGAACTGGCTATCATTTGGATTAACGCCGGCAGCGCGGTCGAGGAAGTAGATGCTCTCATCCTGCCCGCCAGCCTGGAACCCGGCGTGATTGTGCACCAGTTCCAAGATCACTGCGATGCCATGCAAATGCAGGACATCCACCAGAACCTTGAGCTGGTTCACTGGCACGCTGAGTTGCCAGGCGGACAATTCCGGCTGCCCACACCGTGCCAGCAAGCCGTTCACCCGCGTCAGGTAGGGCGCGATCTCGTCGCCCGTCAGCTCATAGTCCATCTCTGGTGAGAACAGGTCGGAGCCCTCGAAACCAAGGCTGCGCGGTGAACTGAACTCCACCACGGGCAGCAACTCCACCGCGGTCACGCCGAGCGCCAGCAGGTGGTCCAGACGCTCCAGCACGTCCAAGAACCGGCCCACGCGGTTGGCGCGATCAGGCCCCGCGAAGGTGCCGGCATGCAGTTGGTAGATGATGAGGTCCTCAAAGGGCGGGGGTACGTGATGGGCGTCGTGCCAGGGATAAGCGCTGCCGTCCCTTAATACGCAGTTGCAGTGCGGATAGGCCGGGTCGTGCGTCAACTCCACTGCATACGGGTCGCGCTTGTAGCCTTGCGTGCCGTCGCCCTTAACCCAGAACTTGTACTGATCGCCGTCCCGCGCGCCGGCGACGAAGCCAGCCCAGTAGCCCCTTTGGTCTCGATGCAGCAGGTTGCTCTCGCCCGGTTGCCAGTCATCGCGTCCGCCCAGGTTGCCGGTAACATGAACTGAATGCGCGCGCGGCGCCCATACGCGGAAAGTCGCCCCGCCGGCGATAAGGTTGGCTCCCATCGGCGTGCCCGCGGAAACGTTGTCTGACGATGCAGCCATCCGCTGGCTCCTTGATCGCGCGCCGCCAAGCATTAGGCGCGCGCCGATGTCGCAGCCGGCTTCACAACTGCGTGCTTTCAGCTGCAAAGCAGGCGCTGACTCATCTAGAATTGCGTTGGCGTCGGCAGGCCTTCGCCCTTCACAAGCGCGCGGAGGTTGTGAGAGATGGCCGACCCGGACATGCTGTTCTACGAAATCATGTGGCGCATCGAGGGCCAGGGCCGCCGCCTGCCGATGCCCTGGTGGGTGCAGCAATACCTGCGCGGCTGGACCGACAACTACGACAGCGGCCTGTTCCCCAGCAAGGAAGCGGCCTTCGCATCGAATGCGCTCTATCGCTACTGGAACATGATCGGCGTGAAGGATCGTCAGCAGGAATGCCTGATAGGTCAGTCGGGCGAGATGGAACCCGTTTACGATCAATACGCGCTTGGCTTCTTCCTGTTCGATCCCGCTTCACGGCGCGCCGACTACCCGCAATACCCCGACTTCACCGGCGCAGTACCGGCATTGCGGCAATCATGGGAGGCGAACTACCTGCCGCTGATGCACACGTCCTGGGACAGCGCGCTGGGCTGGCGTGTAGAACAAACCGCGCTCGCCACGACCGTCGCGCCGGATAGCCTCGACTTCGCATTGGCCCGCTTCCGTGTCACCGCCACAAGGCCAGGCGCGCCGCCGGTCTGGCTGGTTCTGACCGTGACGCCGGCCGGACCAACCGGCTTCCGCCGCCACGACAAGGCCCGCCTGGCCATCGGCGACCAGCGCCTGAGCTTCCTGCGCTACCGCCCCGCCGACCGCTTGGTGGAAGTTAACCAGATCTGGGGCCCGCTGTTCGACACCGCACCGCAGCGTTTCGGCTGCTACGGCAATGGCGGCGTGGCCCGCGCGGAATTCTATCTGCAGGTGAGCCCCTATGAGGACCTACTCTCGAACGCCACGCTCAACGGTTACGAAACGGCCACTGACTTCGATGGCGGCTACTGCCAGGCCGCCTTCGCCTGGGACGCTACGGACGGCTTCGCTCTCGATGTGCGCCTGCCGATCGGCGACTTCCGTAGCGATGCCGACCTGGCTGGCCTGCGCGCTGCGCCGGCCGCGACGCGCGAAGCCGCCACCCGCGACTATTGGCGCGGCAAGCTGGACGGCAGCGGCCTGCAGGCCACTCTACCGCCGCAGGTCGCGCATCTGTTCGACCTGTTCCGGGTGTGCCGGGCAACCTTGCTGACGCTCTGCGATGGAGGAGCCATTCATCCTGGCCCAACCATCTACAACAGCTTCTGGATCCGCGACTCCTCGGTCGAGGGCGTCGCCTGCGCGCTTGCCGGCGATAGCGACGTGGCGGAAACACAATTCGGCACCCACTATACCCGGCCCGGTATCTTCCACCGCGAGGCCGGCACCATCGGCCCGGTGGCGCGCGCCGGCTTCTTCGGCGGTGAGCATGAACAGAACGACCGCGAATGGGACAGTAATGGCCAAGCGCTCTGGGCTTTCGGCCGCTTTGACCGCATCAAGGGGCAGGCCTACGCCTTCGGCGCCGGTGTCTTAACGCCCTATGTGGTCGAAGGCGCACGCTGGTTACGGGACAACCGCGACCCGTTCGGCCTGCTGCCCAGTGGCTGGAGCGCCGAGCATCTCGGCGGCTCCGACCATCCACACTACTGGGATGACCTGTGGGCCATCGCGGGCCTGTGGGAAGCCGGGCAACTGGCCAACCGATTGGGCGCGCCGCAAGCGGGCGAGATTTGGCGCACCTACGACGACATGCGCCAGGCCACAGCCGACTCAATCCGCTGGGTGCTGGACCAGCAGCGCGCGCAGGGCCATTGGCAGACCTTCATTCCCACCGGCCCGGCCGATATTGGCCGGCTCGATTCCACCATCATCGGCGCGGTCGCCTATTTCCATCCCTGCCGCCTGCATCTGGGCACCAAGCTGGGCGCCGATATCGACTTGGCCGCGCGGCTGACGCTCGACACCATCTGGTCCAACTTCATGCAGGAAGGCGGCTTCCGCCATGATGCCGCCTGGCACGCCTTCGGGCCGTATCTGACGCTGCAACTCGCCCACGCCTTCCTGTTCACCGGCGACATAGACCGCATGGACCAGTGCCTCTTATGGGCGGTCGGTCGGGCCGGTTACGCCACGCTGCACGCTCCCGGCGCAGTCTCGGCCTGGCAGGTTGTGCAGGGCGCGTGGAACGAACAACACTGCTACCCCGTGGCGCGCGAATTCGCCGAACGCCCCAATGACTGGTGGTACATGGGTGACATCCCGCACGGCTGGGCCGCTGCTGAGATGACAACCCTGCTGCGCGACATTCTGCTGTTCGAAGCCGACGAGGACGCCGACCCGCACATGTATGTGGCGGCCGGAGTCCCGCCTCACTGGCTGGCTGGTGACCAGGGTTTGGTGGTACGCGACGCGGCCACCCTGTTCGGCGTGACGTTCGGCTATACGCTGAAGCATGACGCGACCGCGCGGCACATCGACATCGACATCGACCAGCCCCTGCCGCCGCACGTCCGCATGGTGCATCCCTGCCGCCTGGGCCCAGTGCGCGCCGCCACCGCTGATGGCACGCCGCTGCACGTCACCGGCCAGGACGTGGCCATTCCCGGCGGGGCGCGCCATATTGAGATCACTTACGG
>JAQGHX010000060.1 GCA_028288745.1 Roseomonas sp.
CGCGCATCCCACCCATCATCAACAACACCGCATAAACCACAGCATCATCAACAACACGTAAGATCAGACCAATCACGAACACCGCTTCCGCAGCATAAGATGATTAAACTAATCTAGAATTACTTCCAGAAAACCTGATGCGATTTTAAAAGAACCACCGAAGCACCGCTCCAGTCCAACCAACCTAGCGGAGACAAACCTTTAAGTCAACCGCTATTTTAGCTTTATTTGAAAGGCACTGCGTTTTACTTGCCGCCGATCTGTATTCGTCAGCGGGTCGGGTATCTAGCGATTGAGAAACCGCTGGTCAACCCCCCGCCGCTTCCTACTTCGCGGCGCCGCCGCTGGTCCGGAGACTTGCATCTCGTCGTCAACGGCAGGGGGCGGCTTCTATGCCTGCCACCGCCCCCTGTCAAATGCCTTTTCGCGAAAATCACGCCCGGCGTTGAATCACGCTGCGGCGGCCAGCCCCGCAAGCCGCACGTCCAACCCGTCCGGCCCGGCCGTCACCCGCAAGGCGCTGCCATCCTGGATCGAGCCTTCCAGCAACATCCCAGCCAGCCGGTCCTGCAGATTCCGCTGGATCACGCGCTTCAGCGGGCGTGCGCCATAGACGGGGTCGTAACCGGCCTCGGCCAGCCAGTCGCGGGCGGAGGCATCCAGTTCCAGCGTGATTTTGCGGTCGTCCAGCAGCTTGCGCAGCCGGCCAAGCTGGATCTCGACGATCGAGCCCATGTCCTTCCGCGCCAGACGCCGAAACAGCACCACCTCGTCCAGCCGGTTCAGGAACTCCGGGCGAAAGCGGCTGCGGACCACGTTCATCACCTGGCCACGCACCATGTCGATATCCTCGCCATCCGGCTGGGCGGCCAGGATCTCGGACCCCAGGTTGCTGGTCAGCACGATCAGGGTATTACGGAAATCGACCGTCCTTCCCTGCCCATCCGTCAGCCGTCCGTCATCCAACACCTGCAACAGGATGTTGAAGACATCCTCGTGCGCCTTCTCCACCTCGTCGAACAGGATTACCTGGTAAGGCCGGCGTCGCACCGCCTCGGTCAGCGCGCCGCCTTCCTCATAGCCGACATAGCCCGGGGGGGCGCCAATCAGCCGGCTCACCGCGTGCTTCTCCATGTACTCGGACATGTCGATCCGCAGCAGCGCCTTCTCGTCGTCGAACAGGAAGTTCGCCAGGGTCTTGGTCAGTTCCGTCTTGCCCACGCCCGTCGGGCCCAGGAACAGGAAACTGCCAATCGGCCGATGGGGGTCCTGCAGGCCCGCACGGGCCCGGCGCACCGCCTTGGATACCGCTTCCAACGCCTCTTCCTGCCCCACCACCCGGTGGCGAAGCTGGTCCTCCATCCGCAGCAGCTTGGCGCGCTCGCCCTCCAGCATCTTCTCCACCGGCACGCCGGTCCAACGGCTGACGACGCCCGCGATACTTTCCGCCGTCACCGCCACGTTCACCAGGGTACCGCCCTCCCCGCCGGCCGCGATCTGCCGCTCCAGGTTGGGAATGACGCCGTAGAGCAATTCAGACGCCCGGCCGAGGTCACCCTTGCGCTGCGCCATTTCCACTTCGGTGCGGGCGCGGTCCAGTTCCTCCTTGGCCTTCTGGGCGACGTTCAGCTTGCCCTTCTCTTCCTGCCAGGCGGTGCTCAGGGCATCGGATTTCTCTTCCAGCTCCGCCAGTTCACGCTCCAGCTTCTCCAGCCGGTCGCGGCTCGCGACATCCGTCTCCTTCTTCAGCGCCTCGCGCTCAATCTTGAGCATCAGCACCCGGCGGTCGACCTCGTCCAATTCCTCGGGCTTGCTGTCCACCTGCATGCGTAGGCGGCTGGCGGCCTCGTCCATCAGGTCAATGGCCTTGTCCGGCAGGAAGCGGTCCGTGATGTAGCGGTTGGAGAGCGTCGCGGCGGCCACCAGGGCACTGTCCGCGATACGGACGCCGTGGTGCAGCTCATACTTCTCCTTGATGCCGCGCAGGATGGAGACAGTATCCTCCACGCTCGGCTCGCCCACGAAAACGGGCTGGAAGCGGCGGGCCAGGGCCGCGTCCTTCTCCACATGCTTGCGGTACTCATCCAGCGTGGTGGCGCCGATGCAGTGCAGCTCGCCACGCGCCAGGGCCGGCTTCAACAGGTTGGAGGCATCCATCGCCCCATCCGCCTTACCGGCGCCGACCAGCGTATGCATCTCGTCGATGAAGAGAATGACCTCGCCGGCCGCGCTCTCGATCTCGGTCAGCACGCCCTTCAGGCGCTCCTCGAATTCACCGCGATACTTGGCACCGGCCACCATGGCACCCAGGTCGAGCGCCAGCACACGCTTGTCACGCAATGCCTCCGGCACGTCGCCATTGACGATGCGCAGCGCCAGCCCCTCGACGATGGCGGTCTTGCCGACGCCGGGCTCGCCGATCAGCACCGGGTTGTTCTTGGTGCGGCGGGCGAGCACCTGGATGGCCCGGCGGATTTCCTCGTCACGGCCGATCACCGGGTCCAGCTTGCCGCTGCGGGCGGCGTCGGTCAGGTCGCGGGAATATTTCTTCAGGGCATCGAAGCTCTGCTCGGCACTGGCGTTATCGACCTTGCGGCCCTTCCGAACAGCCTCCACGGCGCCTTCCAACTTCTGCGCGGTCGCGCCGGCGGTCACCAGGGCGCGGCCGGCCGGCGTGTCGCTGGCGGCCAGCGCTACCAGCAGGCGGTCCTGCGCCACAAAACTGTCGCCCGCCTTGGTCGCCTGCTGCTGCGCGGCATCCAACACCCGCACGATCTCGGGCACGAATTGCGGCTGGCCGGCACCGGCGCCCTGTACCTTGGGCAGACGCCCGATCTCGGCATCCACGGCAGCCTTCACGGAACTTGGGTCAGCGCCGGCAGCGCGGATCAACCCGGCGGCCGCACCCTGCTCGTCATCCAGCAGCGCCTTGAGCAGATGCTCCGGCGTCACCCGCTGGTGGTACTCGCGGATCGCGATAGTCTGGGCCGCCTGCAGGAAGCCACGGGCGCGTTCGGTGAATTTCTCAATGTCCATTTCTGGTCCCTCCGTTGAGCGGACCGGCGCCTCGCGCCCCACTGGCAACGCTTGGCACCGTAGTCGAGCAGGATGTGGTAGAGGTGATCCGGCCTCTTCAAGGCCCCGCTTCAGTAAAAATCCAGGAAGGCAGCCGCGTCATGCGTGTCGAAACCCTCTACCGCTACCCCGTGAAGGGCCTGACGGCCGAAGCGCTTGAAGATGTTTCCCTGGTGGAAGGCGAGTGCATCCCGCATGATCGCCGGTTCGCCCTCGCCCAGGGGGACGCGCCTTTCGACGAAAAAGCCCCCGGCTTCCTGCCCAAGCGGCATTTCGCCTGCCTGATGGCGAATGCGCGGCTCGCCCTCGTCTCGGCGGTCTATGACGGCCGTAGCGGCGAACTGCTGCTGCGCGTGCCGGGCGAGCCGCCGATGGTCGCCAATACCGGAACCGAGGCAGGCCGCGCCGCCATCGCCGCCCAGCTCACCCGCTACCTGGGGGAGGAAGCGCGCGGCACCCCCCGCTTCGTCTCCGCCCCCGGCCATGCCTTCTCGGACGACCGGCGGAAAGGGGTGACGCTGATCAACCTGGCCAGCATCGCGGCACTGGAACAGGCCACGGGGCGCAAGCTCGACCCCCTGCGCTTCCGCGCCAATATCTATTTCAGCGGCTTACCGGCCTGGGCAGAGTTCGGCTGGGTCGGCCAGGAAGTGCAACTCGGGGGCGCGCGGCTCTCGATCGTGAAGCGCACGATGCGTTGCCCGGCCACCCAGGTGAACCCGGCCACCGGCGAGCGCGACGCCAATGTACCGAATCTGCTTCGCGAGCATTTCGGCCATGCCGATCTCGGCGTGCATGCGGTGGTTCTGGAGAATGGGCGGGTCGCGCTGGGCGACTCGCTGGAAGCGCTGCCGTGACAGGCAGCAGGGGCAGGCCGGTGGCCCGCCCCGCTTCCGGTTACTGCGCGGCCTGCGGCTGGTCCTGGGAAGACTCGGCATCGTAGTCGGCCTGGCTCTGGCCGTCATCGCCCTCGTCGTCCTGGTCGCCCTGGCCGTCATTGGTGTCGGGGCCGTTCTGCTGGCGGCGGGGCGGCGGCGGCGGCGGCTGGTTCTGCTGCGCGGCCTGGGCCATGGCATTCAGGATGCGGAAGTAATGCTCGGCATGCTGGAAATAGCTCTCGGCCATCACGCGGTCGCCGGAACCGGTCGCGTCGCGGCCGAGCTGCAGGTACTTTTCAAACAGCTGCTGGGCCGTGCCGCGCAGCCGCATGTCCGGGCCACTGGAGTCGAACACGTGGTTCCGGTTCATCGGCTGGTGGTTGGTCGTCGCGGCTTGGCGGAACTGTCCGCCGCCCCCGCTGCCGCCGCTTCCGCCCTGACGATGGCCGCCGCGGCCGCGCATGCGTTTCATGTTCATTGGTGTTGCGTTCGCCGTCTCATGCTCGCGTTGACCGGCACGGGGGGGGCAGAAATGCCCCCGGCAGCCGGGTTGGTCGCGGATGGTGGTTAGGTCGCTGCGGCGCCGGGCGCCACGGCCCTCTGGCCATTCTGACATCCCCGGCGGCTTCCAGGCCCGCTACCGCGTTGCCTGCCGCTGCTCTCTACCCTAGCCGCCTGCCCCGCCCTCGCCAAACGGTTTTTTCAACGATTCTGCACGACCAGAGCGCGATCCACCCCCCCCAGATCCGCATGGGTGCCCAGGACACCCAGCCCCGCCGCGCAGGCCAGCGCCGCGACGGCCGGCCCCTGGCCCTGCCCCAGTTCCAGCACCCCGCGCGCCCCGGGCACCAGCAGACGAGGCAGATCGGCCAGGATGGCGCGATAGGCATCCAGCCCATCCGCACCGCCATCCAGCGCGCGGGCAGGTTCATGCAGCGCGACCTCGGGCATCAATCCGGCAATGGCGGCGCTTTCGATGTAAGGCGGGTTGGACAGCACCAGGTCGAAGCCGCCGCCCAGCGATGCCGCCCAGTTGCCGGCCAGGAAGCTGGCGCGGCCCGCCAGCCCGTTGGCGCGTGCATTGGCCGATGCCAGCGCCGCGGCTTCCGGCGACAGGTCCACCCCCACCCCGAAGGCGCCGGGATGCTCGGACAGCACCGCCAGCAGCAGGCAGCCCGTGCCGGTGCCGAGATCCAGCACCCGCGCGGGCGGCGGGCCCTGCAGGGCGGCTTCCACGACCGCTTCAGAATCCGGGCGCGGGATCAGCGTGGCGGGCGAAACCGCCAGGTCGAGGGTCCAGAAGCCCTGGTGGCCCAGGACAAAGGCCATGGGCTCATGCGCCAGCCGGCGGCGCAGCATGGCGCCGAAGCGGGTGGCGGCGGTGGGTGGCACCGGCGCGCGCGGGTCCCGCAGCAGCGCCGAAGTATCCACCCCCATGGCGGTGGAAAGCAGCAGCCGCGCCTCCAGCCGGGGGTTCTCGATGGCGGCCGCGCGCAGGTGCTGGCCCGCGCGGCAGAGAAAGCCACCGACGCTGCCCGCCGGGTCCGGGCAGGCGCTGTCAGACACCTTCGGCGGCCAGCCGGGCGGCTTCGTCCTCGGCGGTCAGCGGGTCGATGATGTCGTCCAGGTCGCCCTGCATCACCTTGTCGATCTTGTGCAGCGTCAGGCCGATGCGGTGGTCGGTCACCCGCCCCTGGGGGAAGTTGTAGGTGCGGATGCGCTCGCTGCGGTCGCCCGTGCCCACCTGGGACTTGCGATGCGCCGAGCGGGATGAATCCGCCGCCGAGCGCTGCTGGTCGTAGATGCGCGAGCGCAGCACCTTCATGGCCTTGGCGCGGTTCTTGTGCTGGCTGCGCTCCTCCTGCATCGCCACCACGGTGCCGGTGGGCAGGTGTGTGATGCGCACGGCGCTGTCGGTCTTGTTGACGTGCTGGCCGCCGGCGCCGGATGCCCGGTAGGTGTCGATCCGCAGGTCGCCCTCGTTGATCTGCACGTCCACTTCCTCGGCCTCCGGCAGCACCGCCACCGTCACGGTCGAGGTATGGATACGCCCCTGCGTCTCGGTGGAGGGCACGCGCTGCACCCGGTGCACGCCGCTTTCGTATTTCAGCCGGGCAAAGACGCCCCTGCCCTGCACCTCCGCCATGGCGCCCTTGATGCCGCCCACCTCGCTCTCGTCGTATTCCATTACCTCGAAGCGCCAGCCGCGCGTGGCGGCATAACGCTGGTAGGCGCCGAACAATTCGGCCGCGAAAAGCCCCGCCTCGTCGCCACCGGCGGCGGGGCGGATTTCCAGGATGGCATTGCCCTCATCCGCCGCGTCCTTCGGCAGCAGCATCAGCCGCAGCTCATGCTCCAGCACCGGCACGGCGTCGCGCTGGGCATAATATTCGGGCTCGGCCAGGTCGCGCATCTCGGGGTCGGCCATCAAGGCCTCGGCCTCGTCCCGCGCGCGCTCGGCGGCACGCAGCGCGTTGACCTTTTCCACCAGCGGGTCGAGTTCGGACAGCTCGCGCGCCAGCACGCCGACCTGCGCGCCATCGGCCGTCTCCAGCAGGGCACGCAGTTCGTCGGCGCGGTAGAGCAGCCGGTCCAGGGTCTCGGGAAGGCTCATGTTGGTTCGTCGTCGCCTTCGAAGCCGGCTTCCATGCTTTCCATCATCTGTTCCAGCATGGCGTCGGTCACGCCGGCGGCGGCCAGCGCGGGCAGCAAATCCTGCGGCCCCACCCGCTCCTGCGAGCCGTCGGTCAGGTTGCGGACGACATAGACGCCATCCGCCACTTCGCTCTCGCCGATGATGATGGCGGCCTGGGCGCTGATCTTGTTGGCCCGCTCCATCCGCTTCTTGAGGTTGCCCTTATAGGCGATCTCGGCCGAGATACCGCCCAGCCGAAGCATCTGGATCAGTTGCAGGGCGACGGTTTCCTGCGCCTCGGCCACCGGAATGACGGCGACAGGGCGGCCCGCCTCCGGCGATTCCGCCAGCAATTCGGCCAGCCGCTCGACGCCCGCCGCCCAGCCGACGGCGGGGGTGGCGGGGCCGCCCATCTCCTGCACCAGCCCCTCGTAGCGCCCGCCGCCCATCACGGTGCCCTGGGCGCCGAGGCGGTCGGTGACGAACTCGAAGGCGGTGTGGCTGTAATAGTCCAGCCCGCGCACGATGCGCGGGTTGCGGCGGTAGGGCACGCCGAACCCGTCCAGGTAGCCCAGCACCTTGTCGAAGAAGGCCTTGGCTTCCGGCGTCAGGTGCGGGTCGATGGTCGGCGCGGCGGCGACCAGCCTCTTGTCGCCCTCATCCTTGCTGTCCAGGATGCGCATCGGGTTCTTTTCCAGGCGCGCCTGGCTCTCGGCGGAGAGCGCCTCCGCGTGCTCGCGGAAATAGGCGACCAGCGCGGCGCGGTAGGCATCGCGCGAGGGCGTGTCGCCCAGCGTGTTGATCTCCAGCACCACGCCGTCGTCGATGCCGAGCTGCTGGATGATCTGCCAGCCCATGGCGATCACCTCGGCATCGGCCAACGGCTCGGCGGCGCCCAGGATCTCGGCGCCGATCTGGTGGAACTGGCGGAAGCGGCCCTTCTGCGGGCGCTCGTAGCGGAACATCGGGCCGGCATAGAACACCTTGCGCGGCAGGTTGCCCTGGGTCAGCCCGTTGCTGACCAGCGCGCGGCAGACGCCCGCCGTGCCCTCGGGGCGCAGGGTGATGCTGTCGCCGCCGCGGTCCTCGAATGTGTACATTTCCTTGGACACGACGTCCGAGGTCTCGCCCAGGCTGCGGGAGAACACCTTGGTGTCCTCGAAGACCGGCGTCGCCCATTCCTCCAGACCATACAGGCTGGAAACGTGGCGCGCGGTCTCGATGACATGGTGGTGGCGGCGGAAGGTCTCGCCGATCAGGTCCCTGGTGCCGCGAACCGGCTGCATTCCGCTCACTCGTACTTACTCCGCCGCCTGTTTGGCGAGTTCAGCGGCCGCCGCGATCTCGGCGGCCTTCTTCTCGACCAGTTCCACGATGTGCTCGACCATGCCATTGCCTTCGACCGTGTGGTCGGTGCGGCCGGCGTGATAGACCATGTGCCGCCCGGCGCCACCACCGGTGACGCCGATATCGGTCATCAGCGCCTCGCCCGGCCCGTTCTCCACGCAGCCGATGATGCTGAGGCTCATCGGCGTCTTGATATGCGCCAGGCGCTCTTCCAGCACCGAGACCGTCTCGATCACGTTGAAGCCCTGCCGCGCGCAGGACGGGCAGGAGATGATCTTCACCCCCCGGTGCCGGATGCCCAGCGATTTCAGGATATCCCAGCCGACCAGCACTTCCTCCTCCGGCTCCGCGCTCAGCGAGACCCGGATGGTGTCGCCGATGCCGGCCCAGAGCAGCGAGCCGATGCCGATGGAGGATTTCACCGTGCCCGCGCGCTTCGACCCGGCCTCGGTGATGCCGACATGCAGGGGGTGGTCACAGACATCGGCCAGTTGCTGGTAGGCGGCGACGGCCAGGAAAACATCGCTGGCCTTCACGCTGATCTTGAACTCATGAAAATCGAGTTCCTGCAGGTGGGCCGCGTGCCAAAGCGCGGATTCGACCAGCGCCTCCGGGTTCGGCTCGCCGTATTTTTCCAGCAGGTGCCGCTCCAGCGAGCCCGCGTTCACACCGATCCGGATGGAACAGCCGTAGTCGCGGGCCGCCTTCACCACTTCCTTCACCCGCTCCTTCGACCCGATATTGCCCGGGTTGATGCGGAGGCAGGCAGCGCCGGCCTGAGCGGCCTCGATGGCGCGCTTATAGTGGAAGTGGATGTCGGCCACGATCGGCACGTTCACCTCGTGCGCGATCTCCTTCAGCGCCGCGGTCGATTCGGGCGTGGGGCAGGAGACGCGGACGATATCCACCCCCGCCAGTTCCGCCCGGCGGATCTGGGCGATCGTGGCCTGGGCATCCTCGGCCGGGGTATTGGTCATGGTCTGGACGGCGATGGGCGCGTCGCCGCCCACCAGCACGCTTCCGACCCTGATCTGCCGGGAGACACGGCGCTGGATCTGCTGATACGGACGATAGGACATGGCGGCCGGGACCTCCCGCTATAATCTTCCGCGATATGGCAGCGCCGAGGCCTGAGGCCAAGGCACCTTTCCGGTGGGCAGCCGCCAGCCCCTAGCGGGTCGGCACTTGCCCCGGTGCCGCGCCGCGCAGGCGGGCGGCGTCCAGCACCACGTCACGGCGCACGCCGACCAGGCCGTTCATCACCGGCGAGGGCGTGCCATCGACCTCCAGCACCAGCCCCTCGGCCTTGCCGGTGGTGAGCAGCAGGCCCTCCCCCTCCGGCACCTCGAAGGTCTCGCGCGGCCGCAAGGTGCGGTTCAGCACGGTGCGATTGGCGCGCGGGTCGCGAATCTGCACCCAGGTTTCCTGCGTTGCCCGCAGCACGATGCGGTTGGCCGGCGGCGCCTCGGCAGCCGGTGGCGGGGGTACGGCGGCGGGCGGCAGCGCCGGGGCGGCGGGCAGAGGCGCGCCGGGCTGGCCCGGGCG
>JAQGHX010000100.1 GCA_028288745.1 Roseomonas sp.
CCCGGCCAGCCGCCCGCGGCGGCCGCGCGCGACCTGCGCCGTGCCCAGCGCCCAGGCGCCGAAGCCGATGGCCAGCCCCCCCGCCAGCGCCGCCGCCAGCCCTTCCGGCCCGGTCAGTTGCGCCAGCACCCAGAGCAGCCAGAGCGCGGCGCCATACATCGGGAAGGCCAGGGCCTGCTTCAGCCGTTCCATCCAGGCGCCGGGCCGGGGCAGCCACCGCGCCAGGCCGGGCGCCAGCGCCAGCGCCGCATAGGGTGCCGCCATGCCGAGGCCCATGGCGCCGAACACCGCCAGCGTGCCGGCCGGCGGCAAGGCCAGTGCGGCCCCGATGGCGGCGGCCATGAAGGGCGCGGTGCAGGGGGTGGCGACCAGCACCGCCAGCGCGCCGGTGGCGAAGCTGCCCAGGTGCCCGCCACGCGCCGCCAGCCCGCCGCCCGCGCCCACCGGCCCACCGGCCCGGAAGACGCCGGACAGGTTCAGCCCCACCGCCAGCATCACCCAGCCCGTCAGCGCCACGAAGACCGGCGAGGTGAACTGGAAGCCCCAGCCCGCGCTCTGCCACGCCCCCTGGCCCAGCAGCCGCAGCGCCACCAGCGCCCCGCCCAGCGCCAGGAAGGACAGCACGACGCCGGCGGTATAGCTGGCGCCATGCGCGCGGATCTCGGCCCGCGCCGCGCCGGAGAGGCGGGCGATGCCCAGCGCCTTCATCGCCAGGATGGGGAAGACGCAGGGCATCAGGTTCAGGATCAGCCCGCCCAGCGCCGCCCAGAGCAGCGCCTGCCCCAGCGAAAGCGATGGGCCGGTCAGCGGGGCGCCGCCCGGCAGGGCCGGTACCGGCCCCGGCGCGGCGGAGACGGCATAGGCGCTGCGCACCCCCGCCGCGTCCGTGATGGCGACGACCCCCACCACCTGCGCCGGCAGTTCCGCCGCGCCGCGCGGCAGGGCGAGGCGCAGCGCGCCTTCCGCCACCTGCAGGGGTTGTGGCCCCGCATGGTCGAGCACGCCCCACTCGGTGGGGAAAAAGAAGGCCTCCTTCACCGCCTGGGGCGAGAGGTCGGCGCCTTCCAGCAGCAGCGCGCCCTCCTGGCCCTGGAAGCCGATGCGCGCCGGCCAGGGAGAAGGGCGCGGGAGATCGGCCTCGGCCTGCTGAAACAGCGGCGCCATGGCCGGGTCGGGCCGCGCGGTGGCCTCGGCCGGCAGGGTGAGGGTGAAGGTGCCCTCTTCCGGGATGCAGACCTGCTCGCAGACCAGCCAGTTGGCCCGGGCCTCGATGGTGAAGCTCTGGCCGGGGGCGAGGCCGGTGGGCGGTGTCACCGCCATGGGCAGCAACACGGCGCCCTCGTAGCCGTAATTGACCAGCGGGCCGAAGGGGATGCGCTGCGGCGCGGGCCATTGGATGCCGCCGGCGGCGGCGCCTTCCGGCAGGGTCAGCGCGACCTCGGGCGGCAGGCCGGCATCGCCGGGGTTCTGCCAGTAGGTATGCCAGCCCGGCGCCAGCCGCTGCCGCAGCCCGATGCGGAAGGGCTGCCCGGGCGCGATGGCGGCGACCTCCGCCGCCAGGGTCATGGTGGCGCGCTCGGACCGCACGGGCGCGCTTTCCCCCGCCCAGGCCGGGGGGGCCAGAGGGATGACCAGGGGGGCGGCCAGGGCCAGCAACGCGGCGGCGCAGGGGAACACACGCAACATGGACGAATTGAAACCTATGTGGCGGGGCCGGCAAAGCACTTCCGGGTGACGAAGCGTGTCATGCCACGGATGGCGGTGCGGCGCCAAAGGCGGCGGGCGCTTTCCCTGGCGGCAACGGGCGATGCGGCGTGGACCTTCCGGCCGCGTTGCCCCTGGCCGGCCGCCCGGAGAAGAGCGCCTCCGGGCCGGGCGGTGGGCAGCGCCACCGCGGACGGCCGCCTGCGAAAGACAGCGCCCCGGCTGTCAGCGCCGTGAGGCCATGAAGCCATCCGCCTCCGCGCTGCTCATCGCCCGGCTGGCATAACCAAAATGCCCTTCCGCCAGGATCTCGCGCCCCGCCTGGGCCAGGGCACCCAGCGCGGTGCGGGCCAGCGAGCCGCCCAGGCTGATGCGCTTCACCCCGGCTTCCGCCAGTTCCGCCACCGTGAAGGGCCGCCCGGCGAGGCCCATCACCACGTTCACCGGCCTGTCCACGGCGGCGCAGAGGGTGCGGATATCCTCCAGCCGCGTCAGCCCGGGGGCATAGAGCACCTCCGCCCCGGCGGCGGCGAAGGCCTGCAGGCGGCGGATGGTGTCGTCCAGGTCCGGCCGGCCATGCAGGAAGTTCTCGGCGCGGGCGGTGAGCACGAAGGGCAGGCCCCGTGCCGCCTCGGCGGCGGCGGCCACGCGCTCGGCGGCATGGCCGGGGTCGTAGAGCGGGCGGGCCGGGTCGCCCGTCGCGTCCTCGATCGAGCCGCCGGCGAGGCCCACCCCGGCGGCGGCGCGGATGGTGGCGGCGCAATCCCCGGGGGCATCGCCAAAGCCGTTCTCCAGATCGGCCGAGACCGGCAGCGGCGTGGCGGTGACGATGGCGGCGGCATTGGCCAGCGTCTCCTCCCGCGTCAGCCCGCCCTCGCCATCCTTGCGGCCCAGCGAGAAGGCGAGGCCGGCGCTGGTGGTCGCCAGCGCCTCGAAGCCCAGCGCCGCCAGGATACGGGCACTGCCGGCGTCCCAGGGGTTGGGGATGACGAAGGCACCGGGCCGGGCATGCAGGGCGCGGAAGCGGGCGACCTTTTCGCTGGGGTTCATCGGCGCGTCCTCCTGGGCCAGGGTGCGAACAGATCAGGAACCAGGCTGCACGGCAAGCGGTCCTGCTGTAGAGGGTGCGGCATGTCCGACCTCGCCCTGCCTGAACTGCCCGTCACCGAGGCCCTGCCGCGTCTGGCCGAGGCGTTGCGGGCCGGTTCCAACGCCGTGCTGGTGGCCCCGCCCGGCGCGGGCAAAACGACGCTGGTGCCCCTGATGCTGCGGCACGAGCCCTGGGCGGCCGGACAGAAAATCCTGGTGCTGGAACCGCGCCGCGTCGCCGCCCGCGCCGCCGCGCGCCGGATGGCGTCGCTGCTGGGGGAGGAAGTGGGCGGCACGGTGGGCCTCGCCACGCGGCTGGACCGCGCCATCTCGGCCGCCACACGAATAGAAGTGGTGACGGAGGGGCTGCTGGTGCGCCGCCTGCAATCCGACCCCGGCCTGGATGGCGTGGCGGCCGTGCTGTTCGACGAAGCACATGAACGCAACCTGGATACCGATCTCGCGCTGGCCTTCTGCCTGGACCTGCAACGCGCGCTGCGGCCGGAACTGCGCCTGCTGGCCATGTCAGCCACGCTGGAGGCCCAGGGTTTTTCGGCGTTGCTGGGCGATGCCCCGGTCATCGAAAGCCTGGGCCGCGCCTTTCCCGTCGTCACGCATTACCGCCCGCGCGACCTGAAGGAGCCGCGCGACCTGCCGGAAGCCATGGCGAGCGCGATCCGCGAGGCGCTGCGCGCGCATCCCGGCGACGTGCTGGCCTTCCTGCCCGGCTGGGGCGAGATCCGCCGCACGGCCGACCGCCTGGGCGGCGTCGATGCCGACGTGCTGCCCCTGCATGGCGAGATGCCGCCCGCCGAGCAGGACCGCGCGCTGAATCCAGGCCCGCGCCGGAAGGTGGTGCTGGCGACGTCCATCGCGGAAACCTCGCTGACGGTGCCGGGGGTGCGGATCGTGGTGGATGGCGGCTTCCGCCGCGCGCCCCGGCTGGACCCGGCCACCGGACTGGCGCGGCTGGCCACCCTGCGGATTTCGCGCGCGGCGGCGGAACAGCGCGCCGGCCGCGCCGGCCGGACCGAGCCCGGTGTCGCCATCCGCCTCTGGACCGAGGCGCTGCACCGTGGCCTGCCGCTGGCTGACCGGCCGGAAATCCTGGAATCCGAACTCTCGGGCCTGGCACTTGATTGCGCCGCCTGGGGTTCGGCGCCCGCCGACCTGTCCTTTCTGGATACGCCCCCCGCCGGGATGCTGGCCGCCGCCCGCGCCCTGCTGCGCGACCTGGATGCACTGGATGCGGAAGGCCGCATCACGCCCACCGGCCGGCGCATGTCGCGGCTCGGCACCCATCCGCGCCTCGCCCGCATGATGGCCGCCGCCGAGAACCCGGCGGAAGCGGCGCTGGCCGCCGAGCTGGCGGCGCTGCTGGAGGAGCGCGACCCCATCCGCGGGCGCGAGGCGCCCAGCGACATCCAGTTGCGCCTGGACCTGCTGCACGGCGCCGACGACCCGAATGCCGACCGCGCGGCGCTGGGCCGCATCCGCCGCGCCGTGGCCCTGCACCGTCGCCGCCTGGGGGTGGGGGCCGGCGTCGAGGCCGGGGGCGATGCCGGCCTGCTGCTGGCCGCCGGCTTCCCCGACCGCATCGCCGCCAAGCGCGGCACGATGGATGGCGCCTTCCGCATGGCGGGCCTGACGGGCGCCACCAACGGCCAGGGCGCCCGCCTGCCACCCACCGACAAGCTGGCGAAGGCGCCGCTGCTGGCGGTGGCCGACCTGGAACTGGCGGGCACCGAGGCGCGCATCCGCATGGCCGCGCCGCTGGACCGCGCCGTGCTGGAAGCCCGCTTCCCCGAACGGCTGGTGCGGGAGGAAGGCGCGGCCTTCGACCCCCGCCTCAACGCCGTCGTGGCCCGCCGCCGCCTGCGCCTGGGCCCGCTGGTGCTGGAGGAAAGCACCATCCCCCATGCCGACCCGGCCGCGGTGGCGGCCGAGCTGGCCCGGGCCGTCGCCAGCCGCGCCTTCCGCGACCTGGACTGGACCGAGGCCGCCCGCCAGACCCGCGCCCGGCTGGCCTGGATGCATAAGGTGGCGCCGGAGGAATGGCCGGATGTTTCCGACGGCGCCTTGGCGGCCGATGGCGGCGCATGGCTCGCCCCCTGGCTCTCGGGGCTGACGAAGCTGTCCGAGGTGAAGGGGCTGGATGCCACCGGCATCCTGCGCGCCCTGGTGCCCCATGCGGGACAGCGGGCGCTGGATGCGGCCCTGCCCGCCCGGCTGAACCTGCCCGGCGGCCGCAGCGCCGCCATCGACTATCAGGCGGAGGTCCCCCGGCTGGAGGCGCGCGCGCAATGGTTGTTCGGGCTGGCGGGCCTGCCGCCGCTGGCGCAGGGGCGCATCCCGTTGCAGGTGGCGCTGCTCTCGCCGGCCGGTCGGCCGGTCGCCGTCACCGCCGACCTGCCGGGCTTCTGGCGCGGCGCCTGGGCGGATGTGCGCAAGGAAATGCGCGGCCGCTACCCCCGGCACGACTGGCCGGAAGACCCCTCGCGCCCGGCCTGACGCGCGGGGCCAGGGGCAGGCATGTCCTGTGCCCGGCCTGCCGCCTCCCGAGCCTTTGGGTGCCGGGCCTTTGGGTATGCGTGCCAGGATGTCCCGCTGTGGTTTTTCGATGGGAGACCTGATCTTTACTCCGGTCTTTTACTCTCCGGACTCCACCGGCCGGCCGTGTGCAACCGCGCGTAGAAGCGTCCCGTTGAAGGCAGGCCGCACGAGCGCCACAGTAAAGCCACCGCCAGGATATCCCCCCATGTCTTCGATTTCCCCCCGCACCACCCTTCTCCAACGCCGTGCCGCCCTGGGTGGTCTCGCCGCCCTGGCCGCCATGCCCCTGCTGCGCGCGGCCCCCGCGCAGGCGCAGCGCGGCCTGCTGCCCGATTTCGCCGACCTGGCGGAGCGCGTGATGCCCGCCGTGGTGAATATCGCGGTGCTCAGCGAGCAGACCACCACCCAGGTGCCGCCCGAGCTGCGCGGCACCCCCTTCGAGCGCTATTTCCGCGAGCGCCGTGGCCGCCAGCAGGTGCAGGGCGCCGGCAGCGGCTTCGTGGTGGACCCGGCGGGTTATATCGTCACCAACAACCATGTGGTCGGCAATGCCTCCCGCGTCGTCGTGTCCCTGCAGGACGGGACGGAGCTGCCGGCCCGCGTGGTCGGCACCGATGACCTGACCGACCTCGCCCTGCTGCGGGTGGAGCCGCGCGCCGTGCTGCCCGCCGTGCCCTGGGGCAGCAGCGCCTCCACCCGCGTCGGCCAGTGGGTGCTGGCGGCGGGCAACCCCTTCGGCCTGGGCGGCACCGTTACCACCGGCATCGTCTCCGCCCGCGGGCGCGAGATCGGCGCCGGGCCGTTCGACGATTTCATCCAGACCGACGCCGCCATCAACCCGGGCAATTCCGGCGGCCCGCTGTTCAACACGGCGGGCGAGGTGATCGGCATCAACACCGCCATCTTCTCGCCCACCAACGCCTCCGCCGGCATCGGCTTCGCGACGCCATCCGACCTGGCGCGCGGGGTGATCGAGCAGTTGCGTCGCGACGGGCGGGTGGAACGCGGCTGGCTGGGCATCGCCGTGCAGGATTACGGCAGCGAACCCGGCGCGCGGCGTGGCGCCCAGGTGCAGGGCGTGGAACGCGGCAGCCCCGGCGCCCGCGCCGGCCTGCGCGTGGGCGACGTGCTGGTGGCCCTGAACGGTGAGCGCATGGAGAGTTCCCGCACGCTGATCCGCTCGGTCTCCATCATCGCGCCGGGGCAGACCATCCGCCTGACCCTGGTACGGGACGGGCGGCAGCAGGAGATCGCGGTGCAGGTCGGGCGGCGGCCACCCTCCGCTTCGTGAGGGCGTGACCGGGGGCGTCGCTTCCGGGCGGCGCCGCCCCGGCGGCTGAGCACGGCGCCGCCGTCGGGCGCGCGTCGGGTCAGGCGCGATGCGCCTCCTGTGGCGCCGACCCGTTCGCCGCTGTGCGGAGCGAAGGCCCTACAGTTCGTCAGTGGCAGGGTGCCGGATGGGCGTTCCGCCCGGCGGCTTCCGTCCCGGCACCACCGCTGCACCGCGCCGTCATCTGGCCGGACGCCGTCATCCGACCATTGTCACCAAGCCATTGTCACAGGCTATTGTCACCAGGCTGGCGCGTCGGTCCCCAGTGGCACCGAGGGGCGCGCGAAGGCGGCCGGGGTCGCTTCCAGCACCGCCGGGTGCCGCACCACGCTCAGCCGGCCGAAGCCGGATGCGGTTTCCTCCAGCAGGTCGGCCCAGTCCTCGCGCGTCGGGTCGGGGGTGGCGGGCCCGCCCACCTGCCCCAGCCCTCGCAGCCAGCGGCCGGTGGCGGCGAGCGATACCGTGACCTTCCACGACCCCCCTTCCTCCGCCCGCCGGTGCAGCGCCGCCAGGATGCCGAAGGCCAGCAGGTAGCCCGAGGCATGGTCCAGCACCTGGGCCGGCAGCGGCCGCGGCTTGCTCTCGCCGAAGGCGGCGGCCTCCGCGAGGTTGAAGCCGCTGGCGGTCTGCACCAGGGAGTCGAAGCCACGCCGGTCATGCCACGGGCCGGCCTCGCCATAGGCGGAGAGATTGGCGCAGACGATGCCGGGCCGCAGGGCCGCCAGCCGCTCCACCCCGAAGCCGCGCCCGGCGAGGCCGCCCGGGCGGTAGCCCTGCAGGAAGACATCCGCCCCGCGCGCCAGGCCTTCGAGCGTGGCGACGCCACCCGGGGCGCGCAGGTCGACATGGGCGGACCGCTTGCCGCGCCCGCTATCGACCACCAGCGCCGGAATGCTGGGCAGGTGCGGGCCGGTCACCAGCATCACATCGGCGCCATGGGCGGCGAGCGCGCGGCTGGCGACGGGGCCGGCGATGATGCGCGTCAGGTCCAGCACCCGCAGCCCGGCCAGCGGCTGGGCGGCGGCGGGCGGCGGCGGCTCGGGCGGGGCATCGCCGATGCGCTCCAGCGTGACGGGCTGGCGGGCGGTGGCCTGGCCCTGGGGGTGGGCGTCCCATTCGGCGAAATCCCGCGATGCCGTGACGCAGAGGCCGGCGGCGGCGGCGGCATCCTCGAAGGCCCCGGCCCGCCAGTCCAGCAGGGCGCGGGCGACCGTGGCCCGCTCGGCGCCGCCGGCGGGCAGGCCCAGCAGGCGCAGCACGCCATCGCGGTGGTGGGTGAAATTGGTGTGCAGCCGCACCCAGCCGCCGCCGCCCGTGGGGTAGAGGCCGGCGATCGCGTCCCAGAGTTCCGGCGCCTCCGCCGCCCCGATGCGCAGCAGGCGCTCGGAGCGGAAGGCGGCGGCGGCATGGCGCATGGCGACGGACACGCGCTGGCGCGGGCCGCCGCGCTGGTGGTGCAGCTCGGCCGCCGCCAGGGCCATGGCGGCGATGCTCGCCTGCGCCGCGCCGCCGACCGCGAAGGAGGATGGCAGCACCGGGTCGCTGCCACCCAGGTCCAGCCAGTCCAGTGCCCCGGCCGGCAGGCCCGCCGCGTGCCAGAGGGCGGCCGTGGGATTTGGCATGGCGGTGGTCCTTCGCGTTGAGGGTGCGGCGCGGTGAGGATGCGGGCTTTGGTCTCGCGAGGGGGCGCGCTGCCTCAGGCCCCGCCGAACAGCGCGGCGATGGTGGTTTCCGAGACGTCCTCGATGCGCGCGGGCGTCCAGCGCGGGGCATTGTCCTTGTCCACCAGCAGGGCGCGCACGCCCTCGGCGAAGTCCGGGTAGGGGGTGACGGTGCGGATCATCGCCAGGTCCATGGCCAGGCAGGCCGGCAGGTCCAGGTGGCGGGCGCGGCTCAGCATTCCATGCGTCACGAAGAGGCTGGTGGGGGAGACGCGGCGCAGCACCGCCAGTTGCTCCCGCGCCCAGTCCGTATCCTCCGCCTCCAGCGCGGCCACGATGGCGGGCACCGTGCCGGCGCCGAAGCAGCGGCCGATCGCCGGGCGCAGCGCCGCGATGGGGCCGGGGGGCACCGGGCTCGCGGCGTGCCCGAGGGCATCCATGTCGCCGGCCAGCAGCGCCTCACGCAGGGCGGGCAGCGCCTCGCGCGGCACGAAATGGGTGGCGAGGCCGGCTTCCACCGCATCGGCGCCCCGCAGCCGCGCGCCCGTCAGCCCGAGCCAGAAGCCCAGCGCCCCCGGCAGCCGCGAGAGAACGAAGCTGGTGCCGACATCCGGGAAAAGGCCGATCGTGGTCTCCGGCATCGCCAGCACGGCGTGTTCCGTCACCACCCGGTGGCTGCCATGTACCGAGACGCCGATGCCGCCGCCCATGCAGACCCCGTCGATCAGGCTGACCCAGGGCTTCGGGAAGGCGGCGATGGCGCCGTTCATGGCGTATTCCTCGCCCAGGAAGCCCACCAGCCCGGCGCTGTCGCCGGCCAGCAGCATCTCCCGCGCGTGGCGGATGTCGCCACCGGCGCAGAAGGCGCGGCCACCCTCTCCCTCCACCAGCACGAGCCGGACCGAGGCATCGTTGCGCCACACGGCCAGGGAGCGCGCGATGCCGCTGATCATCGCCGGGTCCAGCGCGTTCAGCGCACGCGGGCGGTTCAGCCGCAGATGCGCCACGCCGCCCCGCTGCTCCAGAATCAGGCTGTCCGCCTCGGCCATGCGCCGCGTCTCCTTTATCCATCCCGGGCATGGCGCCACGGGTCCTGCGCTGCAGCGTCGCGGGCGGCGGCGTGGTTGACAAGTCCCCGCTCCTGCCGCCTCCATCCCCGTCGCGGGCAAAGGAATGGGGGCTGCATGGCTGAGGCGCTGGTCCGGTTCGAAGGGGTGCGCAAGGCCTATGGCCCGGCCGCCGGCGGCTATGCGGTGCGGCGGCTGGACCTGGACGTGATACAGGGCGAACTGCTGACCCTGCTCGGCCCCAGCGGGTCCGGCAAGACCACCACCCTGATGATGCTGGCCGGCTTCGAGCAACCCAGCGAGGGCCGCATCCTGCTGCAGGGGCGCGACATCGCCCGCCTGCCGCCGCACAAGCGGGGCATCGGGGTGGTGTTCCAGTCCTACGCGCTGTTCCCGCACATGAGCGTGGCCGAGAATGTCGCCTTCCCGCTGGAAGTGCGCGGCGTGCCCAAGCCCGAGCGCGCCACGCGCGTGGCCCGCGCGCTGGCGGCCGTGCGGCTGGAAGGCTTCGGCGACCGCCGCCCCGCTCAGCTCTCGGGCGGCCAGCAGCAGCGCGTGGCCCTGGCCCGCGCGCTGGTGTTCGAGCCCCCCATCGTGCTGCTGGACGAACCCCTCGGCGCGCTGGACAAGGCGCTGCGCGAGGAAATGCAGTTCGAGATCCGCGATATCCACCAGCGCCTGGGCGTGACGATGATGTACGTCACCCATGACCAGCAGGAGGCGCTGACCCTGTCCGACCGCATCGCGGTGTTCGAAGGCGGGCTGATCCGCCAGCTGGCGCCGCCCCGCGCCATCTATGACAGCCCCGCCAATGCCTTCGTGGCCGGCTTCGTGGGCGAGAACAACCGCCTGCCCGGCCGCGTGCTGGGGCAGGAGGACGGCGAGTTGCGCGTGGTGCTGGATTGCGGCCCCGAGGTGACGGCCCGGGCCGGCGAGGCCACGGCCAGCCCCGCCCTGGCCGCGGGCGCACGCTGTGTGGTGACCATCCGGCCCGAGCGCGTGGCGGTCGCCGCCGTCTCGGCCGAGGAACTGGGCGAGGGCGCCATGCCCGCCACGCTGCGCGAAGCCATCTTCCAGGGCGACCACGTGCGGCTGAAACTGACGCTGGGCCAGGGCGGCGAAGTGCTGGCGAAACGGCCGGTGGGCGGCGGGGCCCTGCCCTCGCCCGGCAGCGTGGCGTCGGTGGCATGGGAACCGGGGCATGCGCTGGCCTTCGCGGAGGCCTGAGATGATGTGCCGTGGCCAGGGGGCGCCGCCCCCTGGACCCCGCCGGGGTGACAGTGTCACCCCGGGCTCCGCCATCGGTTAAGGAGCGGAGGTGGTCGGGCACGCGGGGAGGCTATGCCTCCGCGACTGACAGTTCAGCCTGCGCTGCCGTTTTATCAAAATCAGGCTGCGCCACACTTGGCTGAAAGTCGTTCATAAAACCGATAGCGGGGGTCCGGGATGGACTTTCCACCTCGGCGGGGCCCGGGGCAGCGCCCCGGCTTCGATGCCTCAGATCGCCGAGGCGGCGAGGATGCGCGATACATCCCCCCCCCATTCCTCACGGCAGAGGCGCAGCCAGCGGTCCGCCTGGGTCTCGCCGGTGGCGACGATCTCTTCCAGCGGCGCCAGGTAGGTCTCTTCGCCCAGCCCGCGTGCGCGCAGCCCGTCGCGGGCGATGGCGATGGCATCCGCCGCCACCTCCCGCACCGTGCGGCCGCGGAAGGGGGTGGTCAGCCCGCCGGCGGGCACGGCGTTGCGCAGGGCCTGGATTTCGGCCACGGGCCAGTCGCGCACCAGGGCGGCGGCGGCCTTCTGGGCGGCGTCGTTATAGATCAGGCCGGTCCAGAAGGCGGGCAGGGCCTGCAGCATCTCGGGGCTGCCGGCATCGGCGCCGCGCATTTCCAGGAAGCGCTTCAGGCGCACATCCGTGAACACGGTGGTCACGTGGTCGGCCCAGTCGCCCATCGTGGCCCGCACGTCGGGGCGGCCGGGCAGGCCATGCGCCATGAAATGGCGGAAGCTCGCCCCGGTGGCGTCGATCCACTGGCCTTCCCGCATCACGAAGTACATGGGCACGTCGAGCACGTATTCGCAGAAGCGCTCGAAGCCGAAGCCCGGCTCGAAGGCGACGGGGGGGATGCCGGTGCGGTCCGGGTCGGTTTCGGTCCAGACGCGGCCGCGCAGGGTGCGGAAGCCGTTGGGCCTGCCTTCGGCGAAGGGCGAATTGGCGCAGAGCGCGGTGGCGATGGGCTGCAGCGCCAGCGAGACGCGCAGCTTCTCCACCATATCCGCCTCGGTGCCGAAATCGAGGTTCACCTGCACGGTGCAGGTGCGCAGCATCATGTCGAGCCCCATGGCGCCGACGCGCGGCATGTAGTTGCGCATGATGGCGTAGCGGCCCTTGGGCATCCACGGCATGTCGTCGCGCAGCGCCAGCGGGTGAAAGCCGAGGGGGGCGAAGCCGATGCCTAAGGGAGCCGCGACCTCCCGCGTCTCGGCCAGGTGGTCCTGCAACTCGGCCCAGCTGGCGTGCAGGTCGGGCAGCGGGGCCCCGGAAAGCTCGAACTGCCCGCCCGGCTCCAGGCTGATGGAGGCGGCGTCGCGGGTCAGGCCGATGGGCTTGCCATTGTCGGCGATCGGCGCCCAGCCCTTCGCCTCCAGCCCTTCCAGCATGGCGCGGATGCCGCCCTTCCGGCTGGCATCCGGCTCATAGGGCGGCGGGGCGAGGTCGGAGCGGTAGAAGCCGAACTTCTCGTGCTCCGTGCCGATGCTCCAGGCGGAGACCGGCTTGCTGCCCTGGGAGAACCATTCGGCGAGCTGCCGCACGGACGTGATCGGCGTGAGATCTGCCTCGCCGGGATTGGACATTCTTGGAACCCACTGTGCATGTCTGCGCTGGCCGAAACAGCCCGCCTTGAGACGGGGTGTGCCGTATCGGAAGGGGGCGGTCCAGTCTCGCGCCCGTGCGGGCACCCGCGAGAGTTCCGGCAAGCGGCAAGCGGCAAGCGGCAAGCGGCACCGGCCCCTGTCCAGTCTCGCGCCCATAGGGCGCCGGGGCGGGTTCCCGGCCCGCGCCACTCTGGCTGTTGCGGCCGGCGGGGGTTGGTCCTCATCATCGGCGGTGGCCCCGGCCGGGTAAAAGGGGCACATCAACCCCTGGCGAGACCGGCTTCGTACAGACAGGGCGTGGGATGGATATGCGCGGCTCCACAGGCACCGGAACGACAGGCACCGAAACAGGCGCGGCCGCACAGCCCTTCGCCGCGCATACCGATATCCGCGCCCGTGGCTGGGTGGCGCGGCTTCCCCGGTCCTGGCAGCCCTATGCCCTGCTGATGCGGCTGGACCGGCCGATCGGCGTCTGGCTGCTGCTGCTGCCCGCGCTCTGGGCCTTCGCCCTCGCCGCGCCGGACTGGGGCACGGGGGCCTGGCTGGCGGCGCTGTTCGGCCTGGGCGCCACCATCATGCGCGGCGCCGGCTGCATCGTGAACGACCTCTGGGACCGTGAGCTGGACAAGAAGGTGACCCGCACCGCCGGGCGGCCGCTGGCCTCGGGCGCCGTCACGGCGCGGCGGGCGGTGGTGTTCCTGGTGGCGCTGCTGCTGGCGAGCCTTGGCATCCTGGTGCAGCTGAACCCGCTCTCCATCGCACTCGGCGTGCTGTCGCTGCTGCCGGTGGCGCTCTACCCGGCCGCCAAGCGGGTGACGGACTTTCCCCAGGCGGTGCTGGGCCTCACCTTCTCCTGGGGCGCGCCGATGGGCTTCGCGGCGGCCACCGGCCATCTGGGCGCCGCCGGGCTCGCGCTCTATGCCGCCGCCTTTCTGTGGATCCTGGGCTACGACACCGTCTATGCCCACCAGGACCGCGAGGATGACGTGCTGGTCGGCATCCGCAGCACCGCGCTGCATTTCGGCGAGCGCACGCGGCCCTTCCTGGTGGCCTGCTACAGCGGCACCGTGGCGCTGCTGGCGCTGGCCGGCTGGCTGGGCGGCGCCGGGCCGTGGTTCTGGCCGGCGCTGGCGGTGCCGGCCCTGATGCTGGCGCGGCAGGTGCGGCGCCTCGATATCCATGACCCCGCCCTGTGCCTGCGGCTGTTCCAGAGCAACCGCGAGATCGGCCTGGCCGTCGCCCTCGCCTACCTGGCGGGACGCCTGTGAGGGATGGCGGGGAAGCCTTCATCGCCGCCCATACCGCCCTCGCCCGCCCGGCCCTGGTGCCGGAGGTAGAGCTGTATCTCGCCACCGGGATCACCCCGATCTGGCAGGCCACCGAGGACTGGCTGGCCGAGCGCAATATCGAGCCCCCTTTCTGGGCCTTCGCCTGGCCGGGCAGCCAGGCCCTGGCGCGGCTGATGCTGGATGGCACGGTGCCGGTGCGTGGCCGCCGGGTGCTGGATTTCGCGGCGGGCGGGGGGCTCGCCGCCATCGCCGCCATGATGGCCGGCGCGGCCAGCGCCGAGGCCGCCGAAATCGACCCCCTGGCGCTCGCCGCCACCCGCCTGAACGCCCGCCATAACGGCGTGGCCGTCGCGACGCCGGAGGGCGACGTGGTGGGCGCCCCCTGCCGCTGGGATACCGTGCTGGCCGGCGATGTCTGCTACGAGGCCCCGATGACGGGGTATATCATGCCCTGGCTCCGCCGCCTGGCGGCGCAGGGCGCCGAGGTGCTGCTGGCCGACCCGGGCCGGGCCTACCTGCCGAAGCAGGGCCTCTCCGCCGTGTCGCGCTTCTCGGTGCCCACAACGCGGGAACTGGAGGACCGGGATGCGCGGGACGTGACGGTGTATCGGGTGCTGGGGTGACGGGGGGCAGGGTGAAGATCTGGTCGGGGCAGGCTGCGCTCGGCCCGAAGCGGCTGCTCGTGATCGGGTCGCCTGGCCACCGTCAAAGCCACTTCCTGACCCCCTGCGGTCCCCGCTCCACCCCTCACGCCCCCACCGGCACCAGCGTTTCCCGGAAGCGGGCCGCGCAGACCGCCCAGGACCAGCCTTCCGCATAGCGCCGGCAGGCGGCGCCCAGGTCCGTTGACAATGCGCCCACAGGTTCCGGGGTCGGGCCGATCACGTCCAGCGGGCCGACCACGTCCAGCGCGCCGGTGACGGGGGACGCCGCGACGGGCGTGCCGGCCGCCAGCGCCTCCAGCAGCACCAGCCCGAACGTGTCGGTGCGGGAGGGAAAGACGAAGACATCCGCGCCCGCATAGGCGGCGAGGCCGCCATTCTCCAGCCGGCCGGTGAAATGCGTGGTGGGGAACGGCCTGCAGGGCGGCGCGCTGCGGGCCGTTCCCCACCACGACCTTGCTGCCGGGTAGGTCGAGCGCCAGGAAGGCCGCGATGTTCTTCTCCACCGCCAGCCGGCTGGCATAGAGGAAGACCGGGCGGGGCAGGCCCTCCCAGCCCGCGCGGGGCTCGGGGCTGAAGCGGCCGAGGTCCACGCCGCGCGGCCAGGGCGCCAGGTTGTGGAAGCCACGCCCCGCCACCTCATGCGCGAGGGAGGGCGTCGCCACCAGCCGGCGGCAGAGGGGCGGTGGAAATGCCGCATCAGCGCCCAGCTCCAGGCGCGCGGGATGCGCGTGCGGGCATGGACGTAGTCGGGGAAGCGGGTGTGGAAGGATGTGGTGAAGCGCCGCCCTCGCTGCAGGAAGAGCGCCCGCGCGGCCCAGCCGAGCGGGCCTTCCGTGGCGATATGCACGGCCTCCGGCGCGGCTGCCCCGCGTGCCCAGATGCGCGTCCGACACGAAGACGCTGCGGTAGCGGCGCCGGGCACCCGGCTGGTCCACCTTGCCTGGGTGCCTGGGGTTCTGCTGCCTTGGGCTCTGGTGCATGGGAATCCCATTGCTGCGACAGCACCTGGATACCGCGCCACGAGCCTGGAAGGGCGTGACCCTCTTTCTGACATCGCATGAAGCCTGCGGCACACGGCTGCGTGACGCCTTATGGAGACGCCATGCTGATCGTGTTCAACCCGGCCGCCGGCAGCCGGCGCCGCTCCCGCCTCGACCTCGCGCTGGCGCTGCTGCCGGGCGCGCGGCTGGCCGAGACCGCCGGCGGAGATGGCACCATCGCCGAGGTGGCGTCGGGCCTGATGAGCATGGGCAGCCCCGGCACGGGTGGGCCAAGCACGGGCACGGTGCTGGGCATCCTGCCGCTGGGCACCGCCAATGTCCTGGCGCTGGAACTTGGCCTGAAGCGGCGGCCGGAGGATGCGGCGGCGGTGCTGAGGGCGGGGCGGGGCGCCTTACTCTGGCCCGGCATCGCCCGCTTCGGCGATAGCGACGCGCGGTTGTTCGTGCAGATGCTGGGCGCCGGGTCCGATGCCGGCGTGGTGCGGCGGCTGGACCCGCGGCTGAAGCGCCCCCTGGGCCGCGGCGCCTATGTCTGGCAGACGCTGCGAGAGCTGCCGCGCTACCCCTTCCCCTTCCCCTTCCCCTTCCCCTTCCCCGCCATCGCCATCGCCATCGCCATCGCCAGCCCGGCT
>JAQGHX010000143.1 GCA_028288745.1 Roseomonas sp.
GCTCTTCCGATCTTCAGCAGCCCGCCCGCCAGCCCGGCGAGGCCGCGCCACACCGCCAGCCAGCTCAGCCCGCCCTGCCAGGCGCAGGCCAGGAAGGACAGCACCACCAGCGCCATGCCGAGGTCCATCGCGGCCGGCACGCCCAGCCGCCGGCCGAGCTGCCGCCCGCCCAGCGCGCCGAGCAGGTACCCGGTGAAATTGCAGGCCCCCAGCATCCCCGCCCCGCCGCCGCCCACCCAGCCGGCGGCCACCATGGCGGGAAACAGCGGCACGTAGCCGAACCGGGCCAGCCCGATGCCGGCCAGCAGGGCCGCCGCGCCGGCCACGGACGCCGGGTGCAGGCGGCCGCGCATCATTGGGGAGCGCAAGGGAAGCGGGGGGGAGCGCAGGGGAAGCTGGGGCGCTCAGCGGCCCTGGGCGGCCCGCAGCGCACGGCGCAGCTTGGCCACGCCGGTACGGACATGGCCGTCGCGGCAGAGCGCGCTGCCCTCGGCCGCCAGGCTGCGCGCCGGCTCGCGCGCCGCGCCGGGCAGGGGGGCCAGGCGGCCTGCCAGCTCCTGGCAATAGGCAACGCCCTGCGGCAGGGTGCGCAGCTCCGGCCCCCCGTCCATGGCGGTGGCCGAGATGGCGAAGAAGGGCAGCAACAGGAACGTGCAAGGCACCATGGGCCGCATCCTGGCGGCGCCGAGCCTGCCAGGGCGTGTGCGGCGGATGAAGACCCGGTCATGCGGCCGGCAGGCGCAGGCAGACGGCCAGCCCCGGCCTGTCCCCGCCCTCGTCCGGCTGGCCATCCTCGAACCACAGCGTGCCGCCATGCAATTGCACCACCGCCCGCACCAGCGACAGCCCAAGGCCAGAGCCGGGGGTGGCGCGGGCCATATCGGCACGGAAGAAGCGCTCGCCCACCCGGGAGCGGTCCTCCTGCGACAGCCCCGGCCCCTCGTCGGAAACCCGCACCAGCACCGCGTCCTCCTGCCAGGAGGCTTCCAGGCTGATGGCGCCGCCGGGGGGAGTGAACTTCACGGCATTGTCCAGCAGGTTGGCCACCGCCTGTAGCAGCAGGTCGCGGTCGCCGGTCAGCGGCAGGGTCGCGGGCCAGGCGGTGTGCAGGGCCTGGCCCTTCTCCTCGGCGGTGGCGCCGTAGAGATCGGCCGCGTCCACCAACAGCGGCACCAGGTCCAGCGGCGCGAAGGCGGCGCGGCGGGCTCCGGCCTCCACCTCGGCGATGCGCAGCACGGCCTGGAAGACGCGGGTGACGTTGTCGAGGTCGGCGATGCCACGCTCCAGCGCGCCCTTCAGCGCGGCGGGGTCATCGGCCGCGTCCAGCGCTTCCTCCAGCCGCGAGCGGGCGCGGGCGATGGGGGTGCGCAGGTCATGCGCGATGGCGTCCGAGACGCCGCGCACGCCCTCCATCAGGTGGGCGATGCGGTCCAGCATGGTGTTCATGCTCTGGCCCAGCCGGTCGAACTCGTCCTCATGGCCCGAGAGCGGCACGCGGGGCGAGAGGTCCCCGCCCGCGATCAGCGCGGCGGTGGCGGCGGCGGGGGCGAGGCGGGCCTCCAGCGCCCGCCGCAGCAGCCAGGCGCCGGCGAAGGCGAAGAAGATGGCGACGCCGGCGGACCAGGCCAGCCCCTCGGTCAGCAGGGCGCGCAGGCGCACCTTCTCGCCGATGTCGCGCCCCACGGCGAGGCTGGAGCCATCCGACAGCCGCAGCACGAAGAGCCGTGCCTCGCCGGAGATGCCGTCGCGTTCCAGGGCGATGCCGTACCACTGCACATCCGGCCGGAAGCCATCCGGCAACTGTTCCAGGTTGCCGGCGAGGCGCTGCCCGTCGGGCGCGGTCAGCAGGTAGACGGTCTGGTCCTCGGCATCCAGCGCCAGCCGCTCGCCGATGGCATCCGACACGGCGGCATCGCCGGCATCGCGCCAGCGTTCGGCCAGCGCCACCGCATCGGCCCGGATGGCGGCATCGATCTGCCGGTCCAGCGCCCCGGCCGTGCCCCACCAGAGCACGCCGGTGAAGGCCAGCCCCGCCAGCAGGAACAGGGTCGCGAAGAGCAGCGCGAAGCGGAAGCCGGCGGAGGAGAGCAGCCGCCACAAGGGCCCCGGGTGCTGGCGCGACCGGCGGTGCATGGCCAGGGGCGGCATGGCGGGCCGGGGCGGGGCAGGCGGGTGCCGCGGGTGCGGCGGCGGGCTCACGGCTCGGCGCGGATCATGTAGCCGGCGTTGCGCACCGTGTGGATCAGCGGCCGGTCGAACCCCTTGTCCAGCTTCTGCCGCAGGCGGGAGACATGCACGTCGATCACGTTGGTCTGCGGGTCGAAATGGTAGTCCCACACCTTCTCCAGCAGCATGGTGCGGGTCACCACCTGGCCGGCATGGCGCATCAGGTGCTCCAGCAGCCGGAACTCGCGCGGCTGCACGTCGATCCGCTTGCCCGCGCGGGATACGGTGCGCGAGAGCAGGTCGAGCTCCAGGTCGGCGATCCGCAGGCGGGTCGCGGGGGCATCGACGGCGGGGCGGCGGCCCAGCGCCTCGACCCGCGCCAGCAGCTCGGCGAAGGCGAAGGGCTTCACGAGGTAGTCGTCGCCGCCGGCCTTCAGGCCCTTCACGCGGTCATCGACCCCCGCCAGGGCGGAGAGGAACAGCACGGGGGTATGGTTGCCCTGGCCGCGCAGGGTTTCGACCAGCCGCACGCCGTCAATGCCGCCGGGCAGCATCCGGTCCAGCACCAGCAGGTCGAAATTCTCGCTGGCGGCCATGAACAGGCCCTCGCGCCCATTGGCGACGTGCTCGACGGTGTGGCCGGCCTCCTGCAGCCCCTTCTTCACGAAGCGGCCGACCTCGGCATCATCCTCCACCAGCAGGATGCGCATGGACTGAACTCCTCGGCGCCTCATAGCGCGGCGGGATTAGACGCGGTGTTCGGGGCGACAGGATGGCCCGCCGCGCCGGGCCGCGCCAGCCCATAGCCGCCAAGGCCAGGTCACGCCAGCAGCGGAGCAGGCCGGTTACGGGGAGGAAACGGAATAAATGGGGCGCTGCGTAGCGCCCGGCGGCGCGGGGCAGGCCCGGCGCGGCCGCGGGGCAAGGCCGCCGCGGCCCGGCTCTGAGGGCGGGTGGTCAGAAGAACGAAAAGCCTTTGCGCGCCACGCCGCGTTCGGCCCGCACCACCTGCCGGGCGCCGTCGGCGGCGAATTGCCGGCGCTCCCGCACTCCCGGCATGCTGATGCCCCGGCTGCGGCACCAGTTGAAGAACTCGGTGGGGCGGATGGTGACGCGGATGACGCGGTAGCCCTGCTTCTCGTGGTGCAGCATGTCCTTCTGCGCCCCTTCCCGCCAATCGTCATAGGTGGCGCTCATATCCGGCATCCGGTCGCGCAGGGCGTCGAAGCCTAAGGATTCGTACCAGGCAAAGCCCATGATCGGTTTTTCGCGCTGCATCGCCCGCCCTCGTTCCCAAGCGCCGGCGAGGCCGGCGTCGGGGCAAGATTGCCATGCCACGCGCCGTCGCAACACATCGAACCGTCTCGTTTTGTGTCACACGTCCCGGAAAATGGTAAACGACCGCTTAACCGCCCGAGCGCCGCCCGCCGCCCTTGCGCCGCTTCTCGGGGTCGTAGCCGCCGCCGCCCGGGCCCATGGGCGTGGGCTTCCAGTCCTTCTTCGCCTGCTTTTCCCGCGCCGGGCCGCCAGCGCCCCGGCGGGGGGTCGCATCCTGCATGGAGCGCCCGGCGAGGTTCGGCTCCAGCCCCAACTCCAGGGTCTCCAGCCGCTTGATCTCGTCGCGCAGCCGGGCGGCGGTCTCGAATTCCAGGTCGGCGGCGGCGGCGCGCATCTTGCGCTCCAACTCCGCGATGCTGGCCCGCAGGTCCTTGCCGACGAAATGGCTTGGTCCGTCCTCGGCTCCCGTGGGCGCCACGGTGACGTAATCCTGCTCATAGACGGTCTGCAGCACTTCGCTGATCTGGCGGATGATGGATTGCGGCGTGATGCCGTGGGCCGTGTTCCATTCCGTCTGCCGGGTGCGGCGGCGGTCGGTCTCCTCCAGCGCGTTGCGCATGCTGTTGGTCATGCGGTCGGCATAGAGCATCACCCGGCCCTCGACGTTGCGGGCGGCGCGGCCGATGGTCTGGATCAGCGAGGTGGTGGAGCGCAGGAAGCCTTCCTTGTCGGCATCCAAAATGGCGACCAGCGCGCATTCCGGAATATCCAGCCCCTCGCGCAGCAGGTTGATGCCGATCAGCACGTCGAACACGCCTTTCCGCAGGTCGCGGATGATCTCGATCCGCTCCAGCGTGTCCACGTCGGAATGCAGGTAGCGGCACTTGATGCCGGCTTCCGTCATGTATTCCGTCAGGTCCTCGGCCATGCGCTTGGTCAGCACCGTCACCAGGATGCGGCCGCCCTTGGCGGTCACGCTGCGGCACTCGGCCAGCAGGTCGTCCACCTGGCCCTCGACGGGGCGGATCTCGCAGACCGGGTCGATCAGCCCGGTGGGGCGGATCACCTGCTCGGCGAAGGTGCCGCCCGTCCGCTCCAGCTCCCAGGCCCCCGGTGTGGCGCTGACGAAAATCGAATCGGGGCGGAAGGTGTCCCACTCCTCGAATTTCAGCGGGCGGTTATCCATGCAGGAGGGCAGGCGGAAGCCGAACTCGTTCAGCACGGATTTGCGCGCGAAGTCGCCCCGGTACATGCCGCCGATCTGCGGCACCGTGACATGGCTTTCATCGACGACCAGCAGCGCATTCTCCGGCAGGTACTCGAACAGCGTCGGCGGCGGATTGCCGGGACCGCGCCCGGAGAGATAGCGCGAATAATTCTCGATCCCTTTGCAGGACCCGGTGGTTTCCATCATCTCCAGGTCGAAGGTGGTGCGCTGCTCCAGCCGCTGGGCCTCCAGCAGCTTGCCCTCGGCATTCAACTCCTCCAGCCGCTGCTTCAGCTCGACGCGGATATCGCGGATGGCCTGCAGCAGGGTGGGGCGCGGCGTGACGTAGTGGCTGTTGGCGTAGATGGCGACATTCTCCATCTCGCCCGCGATCTCGCCGGTCAGCGGGTCGAACTCGCGGATGGCCTCGATCTCCTCGCCGAAGAGGCTGACCCGCCAGGCGCGGTCCTCCAGGTGCGAGGGCCAGATATCCACGTTGTCGCCACGCACCCGGAAGGTGCCGCGCTGGAAGCCCGCATCGTTGCGGCGGTACTGCTGCTCCACCAGCGCCTTGATGAGATGGTCGCGCGCGATGCGCCCACCCGCCTGCAGCTTCACCACCATGTTGGAATACAGCTCGACCGAGCCGATACCGTAGATGCAGGAGACCGAGGCGACGATGATCACGTCGTTCCGCTCCAGCAGGGACTGGGTGGCGGAGTGGCGCATACGGTCGATCTGCTCGTTGATCTGCGCGTCTTTTTCAATGTAGGTATCGCTGCGCGGAACATAGGCTTCGGGCTGGTAGTAGTCGTAGTAGCTGACGAAGTATTCGACCGCGTTATCCGGGAAGAATGACTTCATCTCGCCATAGAGCTGCGCCGCCAGCGTCTTGTTGGGCGCCAGAATCAGGGTCGGGCGCTGCACCGCCTCGATCACCTTGGCCATGCTGAAGGTCTTGCCGGAGCCGGTGACGCCGAGCAGCACCTGGTCGCGCTCGTGCTGCGCCAGTCCCTGGAGCAGTTGCGCGATCGCCGCGGGCTGGTCGCCCGCTGGTTCATACGGGGAAACAACCTGCAGACGCCGCGTCGCCGGGGGGGACGGGCGCTTGGGCGGGATGAAGGGGGAGGTGACGGGGGCGACGATATTCATGGCGGCGGCAAATTCCCGATCAGGGCGCATGAGCGCCAATGTGGGGCTGCGGGCCACGGAACACCAGAACCGTGAACGGGCCGTGAACGAAAAGGTCGTGATCGCGGGGCTGGGGTGGTTGCCTCCAGAGCCTTCCGCAGGGCCGGGCGGGCCAGGGCTCCGGCTCAATTTGGGCGCGCGTGGCTTCCCCACCCGGCTCCTGTGTCCTCAGGCCGCCACTGACCCTGACCCTTGACCCTGGCCGAGGCGAGGCCGAAGGCGGCCCGGTCCGCGCCGTCCGCCCTTACTTCTCCACGAAAGCCTTCTCGATCACGTATTGCCCCGGCCGGCTGTTGGCGCCTTCCGTGAAGCCCCGCTCTTCCAGCAGGGCCTTGGTTTCCGCCAGCATTTCCGGGCTGCCGCACAGCATGATGCGGTCATTGTCCGGGTTGAATTCCGGCAGGCCGAGATCGGTGAAGAGCTTGCCGTCGCGGATCAGTTGGGTGACGCGCCCCTGGTTGCGGAACGGCTCGCGCGTCACGGTGGGGTAATAGATCAGCTTGCCCGCCACGATCTCGCCCAGGAACTCGTCGGCCGGCAACTCGCGCTCGATATAATCCTGGTACGCCAGTTCCTTCACCTCGCGCACGCCGTGCAGCAGCACCACGCGCTCGAAGCGGTCATAGACCTCGGGCTCGCGGATCAGCGACAGGAAGGGGGCCAGGCCGGTGCCGGTGCCGTAGAGCCACAGCGTCTTGCCGGGCAGCAGCGCGTCGGGCACCAGCGTGCCCACCGCCTTTTTGCCGACCAGGATCTCGTCGCCCGGCCGGATATGCTGCAGGCGGCTGGTCAGCGGCCCGTCCGGCACCTTGATGGAGAGGAACTCCAGGTGCTCGTCGAAGGGCGCCGAGGCGACGGAATAGGCCCGCACCAGCGCCTTGCCCTCGACGATCAGCCCGATCATCACGAACTGCCCGGCCGAGAAGCGCAGCGACGGGTTGCGCGTGCAGCGGAAGCTGAACAGCCGGTCGGTCCAGTGGTGCACCTGCTCCACCGTCTCGGTAAAGTAGGCGGGGTGGGCTGCCTTCAACGGCGGGCGGGTATCAGCGTTCATGGGCGAGACATAAGCCGTGCGGGGCGCCCGGAAAAGGCTTGCGATGCCCCGGCAGGAGCCATGGGCTTGCCAGCGGCCGCGGTTGCGGTGAGCCTCGCTGGCATGAGCAGCACGCCCCACGCCTCGCCTGAACTGCCCGTCGGCCCCGAGGTCGACCCCACCCCCCGCCCGTTGCCGGCCCGCGTGGCGCATCGCGGTGGGTCCGTGACGCTGGAGCCGCTGGGCATCCGTCATGCCGAGGAATTGTGGCAGGCCATGCAGGGCGAAGGCAGCGAGGCGAGCTGGGCCTATATGGCCTATGGCCCCTTCGGCGACTTCGGCGGTTTCCGCCGCTTTCTGGGTAGCTTCGCCACCACGCACGACCCTATCGCCTGGGCGGTGCGTCCGCATATCTCCGGGCAGGCCTCCGGCTGGCTGACGCTGATGGAGATCCAGCCGGCCAATGCCGCGATCGAGCTGGGGAATATCTGGTTCGCCCCCCGCATGCAGCGCTCCCGCGCGGCGACGGAGGCGATGTTCCTGCTGATGCGCCATGCGATGGACGACCTCGGCTACCGCCGGCTGGTCTGGAAGTGCAACGCGCTGAACGCGCCTTCCCGCCGCGCCGCCGCGCGGCTGGGCTTCACCTGTGAGGGCGAGCACCGGGCGCATCTGGTCGTGAAGGGGCGGCGGCGGGACACCGCCTGGTTCTCCATCCTGGCGGAGGAATGGCCGGCGCGGCGCGATGCCATCCTGGCCTGGCTGGACGATGGCAATTTCGACCATCGCGGCACCGCGCGCCGCAGCCTGGCGATTTCCCCCTGAATATGAACTGTGAATATGGCCCGGCTTTAATTTGCCGAGCCCGCGCCGCGGGTTGAATGATGGCGGCTTACAGGAGGCGCCGCCATGCCCGAGACCCAGCCGCCCCGTTACACGGCCTTCGCGGGCCACCGGCTGATCGCGGCCGGCGACCTGCCGGACGTGGTGTCCCGCGCCAGGGCAGTGCTGGACCAGGGCGGCAAGGCCCCGGTGTCGATTTTCGACGACCACACCCGCCAGCTGGTACAGCTCGACCTGAGCGGCGTGCCGGGCGAGGTTCCGGAATGCCTGGAACCGCCGCCGCGCCGTGCCGGCCGCCCCAGGCTGGGGGTGGTGGCGCGGGAGGTGACGCTGCTGCCCCGGCACTGGGAATGGCTGGCGCAGCAGCCGGGCGGCGCCTCGGTAGCGCTGCGCCGGCTGGTCGAGGCCGCCCGCCAGGGCCCTGAATCCGATGCCGGGCGCCAGCGGATGGGGTAGGAAGCCACCCGCCATTTCATGCAGGCCATGGCCTGCGACCGCCTGGGATTGGCGGCGGCGGTCGATGCGCTTCATGCCGGCGATCAGGCCCGGTTCGAGGCCCTGACGCGGCCCTGGCCCGAGGATATCGGAGGCCATGCCCGCCGGCTGGCAGCACTCGCCTTCAGCGCCGCCTGAGAGCCGGGTGGACCGCCCCGGCCAGCGCGCTCAGGGCGTGGCGGTGGGGGCGGGACGCAGCATCGGCGCCGGGTCGGTGGCGGAGGGCATCACGGCCGCGACCGCCGCTTGCGGCATGGTTTCGCGGGCGGCCTCCTCCGGCGAGGGCAGGGCGGTGGCCTCGGGCGGGGGCAACGGGCCGTTGCCCTGAAGGGTGCCGCCGGCAGGGGCGGCCGGCCCCGGTGGCGGTGCCGCCATGCGAGACTCGGCGGCGGCGGCGGGCGGTTCGGGGGGGGTGGTGTAGTCGGGCACGATGCGCGCCTGGTTGCCGGCGATCACCAGCACCTTCTGGCCCAGCGCCAGCGGCACCTGGTCGCGCTGCGCGACCGAGACCAGGTCGCCGCTGCCCTTGCGCACGATATATTCGTAGCCGTTGATATTGCCGACGGCCTTCTCGGTCGCGCTGCCGATCAACCCGCCGAGCAGCCCGCCGCCGATGCCGGCGAAGGCCGAGGTGATGTCGCCGCCGCCGATCCGCGTGCCCGCGACGCCACCGGCGGCGGCGCCGGCCGCGGTCCCGGCGGTGCCATCCGCCGCGATCTCGACGGCGCGGACACCGACGACGGTGCCCTGTTCCACCTTATTGGCCTGCTGCACGGCGCGGCTGGCATAGGTGTCTGGCGAGTAATCCGGCGCGCAGGCGGCCAGCCCTGCCAGCAGCAAGGGCAGGCAGAGCAGGCGTGGGCGAGGGAAGGACTGCAAGTTCGGCTCATCCGCTGCGGTTGTGAGGCGGCCGGAAGGTAGGGACTGGGGCGGCCCCTGTCATCCCACCCTGTGGCCACCGGGGGGCGCCTTGAGCCCGGCGATGCCCGGCGGTGGGGCGGGCAGGGGGCAACGATCCGCCGGTCAGATTGTTCTGGAGCCATGCAGCCCTAAGGAACCTGCCGATGCACCACCTCGCCCCCCAGATGCGCGCCTGCGTGGACGCATGTCTGAACTGCTATTCCGTCTGTCTTTCCAGCTTCACCGGCCATTGCCTGGAGATGGGCGGCCCGCATACCGCGCCCGCCCATGCCCGGCTGATGCTGGCCTGCGCCGAGATCTGCCGCACCTCGGCCCATTTCATGCTGCTGGGCACGCCGCACCACCGCCATACCTGCGCCGAATGCGCCGAGATCTGCACCCAGTGCGCCGATGATTGCGAGCGGGTGGGCGACATGGAGGAATGTGTGGAAGCCTGCCGCAGTTGCGCCGCCGCCTGCCGTGCCATGGCCGCCTGAGCGCCGCCGCGGGGTCCCGCGGGCCTTTTCCGGGGGCGGGGACCGGGAGCCCCGGGGCGGCGCCGCTTGCGGTGCTGAAACACACCGTGCTAGGCGCCGCAACGGAAAGCCCACGGAAAGTCAAGAACGTGAACCCCCCTCTGATTCTGGTGCTGAACGGCCCGAACCTGAACATGCTCGGCACGCGGGAGCCCGCGCTGTACGGCGCGGATACGCTCGATGATATCGAGGCGCTCTGCGCCGAGACCGGCGAGGCCCTCGGCTTGGCCATCGACTTCCGCCAGAGCAACCTGGAAGGCGAGCTGATCTCCTGGATCCAGGAGGCACGCAGCAGCGCGGCCGGCATCGTCATCAATCCGGCGGGCTATTCCCACACCTCCATCGCCCTGATGGACGCGCTGCTGGCGTCCGATCTGCCGGTGGTCGAGGTGCATCTGACCAATATCCATCGCCGGGAGTCCTTCCGGCACCTGTCCTATGTCTCCCGTGCGGCGCAGGGTGTGATCTGCGGCCTCGGCCCGCATGGCTATGCGCTGGCGCTGCGCGGCATCGCCAGCATCCTGGCGCAGGCGGAAGAGAACTGATCCGGCGGCGGGGGCAGTGCCCCCAGACGGCGGCGAGACGAAAAGAGGTAGTATGAGCGGCATTTCCTTCGACCCGGACGCCATCCGCGCCCTGGCCCAGATCCTGCGGGATACCGACCTGAGCGAGATCGAGCTGGCCGATGGCGAGAGCCGGCTGCGCGTCTCCCGCACCATCACCGCGGCCCCCGTGGTGCAATACGCGCCTGCCCCCGCCTCCACGCCCGTGGCGCCGGCCCCCGCCGCCGAGGCCGCCGCCGCGCCGGTCGGCGCC
>JAQGHX010000187.1 GCA_028288745.1 Roseomonas sp.
TTTATCTCACGGGGATTCAGTAGGCCAAGCATGCCGAGGTCCGCCATCAACTGGGCGCGGAGGAGGCCGATGGCGTGATCCACTCCGGCTTCTCCCGCTAAGGCCGAGGCGTAGTTGAAGGGGCGGCCGACAAATACGAAGCTGGCGCCCAGGCCGAGCGCCTTGAGAATATCGGTGCCGCGGCGGAAGCCGCTGTCGATCATGATGTCCATGCTGCCGGCCTGCCGCAGCGCGGCGGGCAGTGCCCGCATGGGCGAGACCGCGCCATCCAGCTGGCGGCCGCCATGGTTGGAGAGGATCACGCCATCCGCGCCGGCTTCCCGGGCCATGGCGACGTCCGCGGGGTGCAGCAGTCCCTTGACGACCAGACGGCCCCGCCAGCGGGTGCGGACGGCGCGCACCACGTCCCAATCCAGGGTTTCTCTGCCAGAGAAGTCCCGCACCGCCTGGCGGGAGAGAAGAGGGGACCCGCGACCAGGACCGGCATTCTCGAAATGCGGGTTTCCATGACGCAGGTAGGTGCGCAGGAAGGTACCGATGGACCACGCCGGATGCGTGATGCCATTCCAGAGCAGCGCCATGTTGGGCCGGATGGGTGTGCGATAGCCGGTGCGGAGGTTGTTCTCGCGGCTGGGTACGACAGCGCTGTCGGCGGTGATGACGAAGGTATCGATGCCCGCCTGCGCGACCCGGTCCACCATGGCCAGGGCCTCTGCCTGATTGCCGGAGAGATAAGCCTGGTACCAGACGCCCGACGCGGCGGCGGCGATCTCCTCCAGCCGGATCAGCGAGGCGGCGCTGATGATCATCGGGATACCGGCACGGGCAGCGGCGCGGGCCAGGGAGACATCGCCGCGATAACCGGTCAGGGCACTGACGCCCATCGGCGCGATCCCGAAGGGCATGGCATGGCGCTGGCCCATGACCTCGCAATCCAGGCTGCGGCCGGCGACGCCGACCAGCATGCGGGGCACAAACTGGATTTCATCGAAGACGCGGCGGTTGTCCGCCAGGCTGGCATTGGTCTCGGCCGCGCCGGCCACATAGCCAAAGATGGGCCGGGGCAGCAGCCGGCGGGCAGCCTCCTCCAGATCCTCCAGGGCAAAGATCCGTCGCAGGCGGCGCGCGGCCCAATACGAGGGCGGCGGCGCCGGCATTGTGGAGAGGGAGGGCGCGTCGCGCATCAGCGGGTGTCTTCCGTGGGCATGGGACTGTGCGGCGGGCGGCCCATTCCACGGATTTCGATATCAAAGCGGCGGGCGGAGTTGTGCAAGTGGGCCTCCATCGCAGCCCGCGCCGCGTCCGGGTCCTGCCGAAAGATGGCATCGTGGATCGCGCGATGCTCGGCGACGAGAAAATCGCCTGGGGGAATCCGATACGCGCCGCTGCCGCGATGAGCTTCACGGATCAGCACGGACAGTTCTCCGGCCAGGAGCGGCAGCAGCCGCTCATAGTGCTCGTTCCGGCTGGCGGCGGCGAGGGCCGTGTGGAAGCGCAGGTCGGCGGCGCGCCGTGTATCGGGGGCCGCCATGGTGGCCAGGGCTTCCTGAAGTTCCTGTAGGTCCTGATCAATGCGGTAGATCGCGGCCAGGCCGGCGGCGGCGACCTCCAGGCCGAAGCGCAATTCGTAGATGGACCGCAGGTGTTGCTCCCACGCCGCTGTGCGGGCGAAGCGGAACACCAACTCCTGCCGCGTGCGGGCGACAAAGATGCCGGAGCCCTGGCGGGTTTCCAGCAAGCCCTCGGTGCGTAGGGTGGCGACGGCTTCCCGGATCACGGTACGGCTGACGCCGAAGCGTTCCGCCAGCGCGGCCTCCGTCGGCAGCTTGTCGCCCAGGCTGAGCTGGTCGCGGACGCTGTCGCGCAGCTCGGCCGCCACGGTGCTGACCAGATAGGGGAGGCGGGGGATGGAAGGTGCCTTGACCATATTAATCAGGTTATCATACTAATATGAGAGATCAAGCTCGCGCATGACAGCTCCTGACGCAGGCATGCCTCAGAAGCCCCGTCCTGGGCGGGCCAAAAATCATGGGGAAAATGTTCATGTTGCTCAGCCGACGCGCCACCCTGGCCGGGTTCACCGCCCTGGCCGCCGCCCGACCTGCCCTTGCCCAGGCGGCTTTCCCGAACCGCACCCTGCGCCTGATCGTGCCCTATGCCGCCGGTGGGCAGTCCGATGTCACCGCGCGGATTCTGGGGGAAGGGCTGGGCAGGGTGCTGGGCCAGTCCGTGGTGGTGGAGAATCGCACCGGCGCGGGCGGCATCATCGGCACCGAGGCCGGAGCGAAATCGGATCCGGATGGCTATACTCTGACGGTCGGTACCATCGCGACCCACGCCATCGTGCCGGTGCTGCAGCCGAAGGTGCCCTACGACCATATCCGCGACTTTGCACCGGTTTCTTTGCTGATCCGTCAGCCTTTGGTGCTGGCGGTGACGCCCTCCCTGCCGGTGCAGAACCTGGACGAACTCCTGGCCTATGCCAAAGCCGGGCGTGGCCCCTTGAGCTTCGGCTCCTCCGGTATCGGGACTTCGCTGCATCTGGCGGGCGAGATCTTCAAGCTGCGGGTGGGCGCGCCCACTATGGAGCATGTGCCCTATCGCGGCTCCGGCCCCATGATGAACGACCTCATTGGCGGGCAGATCCAGATGACTTTCGACGCACCGCTGACAACCCTGCCCTTCGTCCAGGACGGGCAGGTGCGCGCTATCGCGGTGACGACGCCGCAGCGCATGGCGGCGGCGCCGGACCTGCCCGCAGTGGCGGAGCGGCTGCCGGATTTCGATGTGCAAAGCTGGACAGCGCTCTTTGCCCCTGCCCGCACGCCGAAGCCAGTGCTGGACCGCCTGAATGCCGCCGTGCAGGAGGTCTGGGCACAGCCGGAGGTGCAAAAGCGTCTGCGCGACCTGGGCGCCGAACCGGCTGCCGGCCCGGCCGCCGATCTGGCCAGCTTCGTGGCGAGCGAGACGGAGAAGTGGGGCGGCGTGGTCCGAGCCGCGAAGGTGCAGCCACAGTAAGGGTGGGCAGGGAGAAAGACATTCGAGCTACAGGTTCGATAGACGGCGTCGGCCTCGTTCTGAAGCGTCTACCTGTCTGGTTGTGAGACGTCCTTGGCATTCTCGACGATGATGCGGGCCTTGGCGATGTCGCTCGGACCGGCCTGACCGGAGGGCCTGGTGCCACGGAGCTTTCGTCCCGCGGCAAGGCGCCCGGCGACGACCTGGTTCGGCGTCCTGCCCTGCAGGATCCGCTGACGCCGGGCGTCGCAGGCGGCATTGAACCC
>JAQGHX010000221.1 GCA_028288745.1 Roseomonas sp.
CCGGGCCGCGCGGCAGCACCGCGCCCTGCCCCTGCCCCACCAGCGCCCCGCGCGCGGAGAGGAAGGCGAAGCGCGGCCCCTCCGGCGGCGGCTGCGCCGGGGTGGCCTGTGCCGGTGCCCTGGCGCCGCCCGTCATGCTGCTGCTCATGCCACCCTGCCCGTGTCAGACCCGGATGATGCTGACGGTGTCGCCGTTCGGGTCCTCGACCGGCGCTGCGCCACGGCCGCCGCTGCGCCCCTTGTTGGTGACATAGGCGAGGCCGCTGCGGCGGTCGATGGCGACGGTATTGGGATGCGTGCCGGTGGGCAGGCTGGCCAGCACCTCCAGGCTGCGGCCATCGATGACGCTGACCGTGCCGGCGCCGCGGTTGGCGACGTAGATGATGCCATTGGCTGGGTTGAGCGTGACGCCCAGCGCGCCCTCGCCGGTGGCGATGCTCCTGGTCACGGTGCCGCTGGCGGCATCCAGCACCGTCAGCGTGCCCGACTTCTGGTTGGCGACCAGGATACGGTTGCCCGCCGCGTCGAAGGCGATGTTGATGGAGCCCTCGCCGCCCGAGGCGAAGCGGCGCACCACGGCGCGGGTGGCGAGGCTGACCTCGACCACCTCGTTCGTGGTGAGGCTGGCGGCGAAGAGGCGGTTGCCCGCGCGGTCGAGGGTGAGGGCGGAGACACCCTCGACCAGCCCGTCCTCCAGCACGTCCACGATCTCGTTCCTGGCGCCGTCGATCACCCAGATCGTGCTGGCCGCGCCGCGCATGCCGGGCAAGGAGACGAAGGCGCGGTTGCCTTCCTCGTCCACCACGACCTGGCGCACATGGCCGCGCTCGCCCCTGACCATGGTGGCCACGACACGGCCGCTCTTGAGGTCGATGGCCGAGACGCTGCCGGAGGGCGTGTTGGTGGTGTAGAGCGTGCCGGTGCGGTCATTCACCGCCAGGCCGAAGGCGGGCTCGGTGGGCAGGGCCAGGGTGGCGCGCAGCTCCAGCGTCTGCGGGTCCAGCCCCAGGATGGCGGCATCGTTCGCGCCACGCTGCCCGGCGCTGGCCACATGCACCAGCCCGGTGGTGGTGCTGAACACGACCTCATAGAGGCTGGCGCCCACCTTCGCGGTCTTCTGGATGGCGGGGGCGGTGGCGGCGGCCAGGGCGGCGCCGGGCCGCGCGCCCAGCAGCCCCGCGAAAAGCCCCCCCGCGACGAGACCCATGGTCTGGCGGCGCGAGAGGCGCTCGCCGGTCGTGCCCTGGCCGGCCATCCGGGTGTGCGTCGTGAGCATCGCTGTGTTCATCCTGATCGTTGCGCCGCGCCCGGCCGGCTTGCCTGATCCACCTCCTGGCGGCATCGCGGCGGGCATGGCCCGGCGCGCGGCGCACGTCGTGGAGATGAAGCCGGGCGGCCAGCCCATCCATGCAAATGCAAGGCATTCTCAGATGCGGGAAATGAACCCCCTCCGCCCGGATGTCAACATAAGCCGCGGCAGGCGCAGGCGGTGTGGCGGTGTGGCGGTGTGGCGGTGTGGCGGTGTGGCGGGGCGCCCAGCCCCGCCGCCTCAGGCGAAGGCGATGCCGTACTGGCCCGGGTCGTTCGACTGGATGTTCGGGCTGGTGAGGGCGACATGCTCGTCGCTTTCGGAGAAGCGCAGGACGACCTCGCTGCGGGTCATGTCGGCGGCCAGGTGGTTCACCCAGTTCTGCAGCCCGGCGGCATCGGCCGCGCGGTCGAGCGTGTTGCTATAGAGGGCCGCGACGAAGCCGCGGTCGTCCAGCGCGCCGTAGCGCGCCTGGAACTCGGTGCTCTGCACGAAGTTGGAGGCCAGTTGCGAGAGCGACATGCCGTCCTCCAGCGCGCCCTTCTGGACCTGCAGCCCGGCGAAGTCCGGCAGCCGGTTCAGCACGCTGTCATAGAGGCGCGCGACCTGCGCCGCCTCGGCATCCACCACCCACAGGCCGTCCCTGATGCTGGTGGCGGTGGCGGACTTGTTCTCGGCGCTTTCCGAGAAGCCGGTCAGGACCCCGGCCCTGTCCATGGTGCCGGTGCCGAGGTGGTTGATCCAGTTGGTCTTGCCCGCGGCATCCGACCCGCGATGCAGCACGTTCTGGTAGAGCTGCTCCACGAAGGCGCCGTTATCGGGGCTGGCGGCGGCGGCGAAGCGGGCATTGAACTCCTGCGAGCCCAGGAAGCCCCTGGCCAGGTTCTGCAGCGGCGCGCCGCCTTCCAGCATCGTCGTCCAGTTCACCAGCCCGGTCTGGTCCGGCTCGCGCCCCAGCGCCGCCTGGTACAGGCGGTAGACGGCGGCGGCGCTGGCATCGACATCCATCACCAGGCGCCCGTCGGCGAAGGCCGCATGCTCCACCCCGGCGATATCGGCCACGCCGAGCCGGGTGCTGATGTCGAGCGAGCCGTCGCTGTCCAACGACAGGACGGTGCCACGGAAGCCGATGGCATAGACCAGCGTATCGCGCCCGGCCCCGCCATCGATGGTGTCGGTGCCGGCCGAGGCGATGATCGTGTCGTTGCCGGCCAGCGCCAGGATGCGGTCGTTGCCGGCCGTGCCCGCCAGCCGGTCGTCCCCGGCGGTGCCGGTGATGGTGCCGTTGCTGGGCACCACCGGCGCCGGGGCGGCATTGCCCAGCAGCGTATCATTCGCCGCCATCCAGGTGATCAGGTCGTTCCACTCGGTATCGAGCCGCGCGGCGGCGGAGGTGGAGGAGACGACCCCGACCACCCTGTTCTGCGCGTCCAGCAACGGCCCGCCGCTGCTGCCAGGGGCGTGGTAGATGCCGGAGATGTTGAAGGTGTTGAAGGCGGCGAGGGGGGCGTAGCCGTAGTCGCTCGTCAGATGCGTGCCCTGCGCCGCCGGGTAGCCCACCACCTCGTAGAAGCCGCTGCCGGCATTGCTGGTCATGCCCAGCCAGCCAGTGCGGCTGCCGAGGGCATCCGCGATGCCGATCAGCGCGACGTCGGAGGCGCTGTCCTGCTGGGAGATGGTGCCGTTCGCATTGCCGACCTTGTAGTAGTTGGTCTTCCAGCCGCCGCTGGTGAAGCTGCCCCAGGGGCCGGCCGCGCCGTCATAGGCGGGGAAGACATCGATGTCGGACACCGTCCTGCCGGGCGAATAGACGACATGCGCGGCGGTCAGGATGTCGTTCGTGCCGACGATGGCGCCGGAGCCCCGCGTGTAGCTCCCATCGCTCCATTTGACACTGATGAAGACCACGGCGTTATAGGGGAACAGATCCTGGTTCTTGTACTGGATCGCCATGTCTCGCTTCCCCCGCCACGCCTGAAAAGATGCAGATTCGCAACTAGTCCCTGGCGGCAATCGTGTCGAGCCTTTGCTGCCCGGCCCCGGCCGAACAATTCACGGTCCGTGAAGGCTGTGGCTTTCCGGCCCCGGAACGTGGCGGCCGCTGACCCCGCCTCCGCCCCGGAGGCGCTGTCACGAAACCCCGCCGGGCTGTTTCACGGTGGCTGCCGGGCGGGCAGGCCATCCCCGGCTTCCCTGCCGGGCAGCCCCCGCGCCCCTGGCGGGCCGGTACGCCGCCATGCCAGGATATGCCCATGCTGCAGCTGCTCACCGAGGCCGATGGCCTGTTCTTCGATATCCGCTACGCCACGCCGGACAACCTGACCGGCCGGCCGATCTACAGCCGCCCCGTGGCGCTGCTGCTGCCGGAAGGTCGCGACCGCCTGCTGGTGGCGCGCGACCGGGCCGCTGCCCTCGGCCTGCGGATCAAGGTGTTCGACGCCTTCCGCCCGATCGAGGCGCAATGGGCGCTGTGGCACGCGGTGGAGGACAAGCGATTCGTCGCCGACCCCCGCGGCGGCGGCGTGCACCCGCGCGGTGCCGCCATCGACCTGACGCTCTGCGACGCCGCCACCGGGGCGGAACTGCCGATGGGCACGGGCTTCGATGCGACCGAGGCGGCCTCCGCCCATGGCAGCCTGGACGTGCCGGTGGCCGACCAGCGCAACCGCGCCCTGCTGCTGGGGTTGATGGTGGCGGCGGGGTGGGAGCCCTACCTGCTGGAATGGTGGCACTACCAGCTGCCGGCGGCCCGGCGCTTCCCCTCGCTCTCCGCCAGCGCCGTGCCCGATGGGCCGATGTGAGGGCGTCCCCCTTTCCGCCACGCCCATGTCACGCCAATTAGCAGGCATGTTCCGACGCACGCTGCTCGCCACCGCCCTGCTTCCCGCCCTTCCGGTCCTGCTGCCGCGCCCCGCGCTGGCGCAGGCCGGGGGCGACCGCGCCACCCTGGCGCGCATCGAGGCCTACCTGAACGGCCTGACCACGCTGCGCGCCCGCTTCCTGCAGGTGTCGCAGAATGGCGGCGCCGCACAGGGCACGGCGATGATCTGGCGCCCCGGGCGCATGCGCTTCGAATACGACCCGCCGGAGCCATTGCTGCTCGTCGCCTCGGACGGGCAGTTCCTTTACTACGACAAGGAACTCCGCCAGCCGAGCATCGTGCCGGTCAGCTCCACCCCGCTCGGCTTCCTGCTGCGGCCGCAGATCCGCTTCGGCGGCGACCTGGAGGTGACGGGCCTGGAGCGTACTGGCGGCCTGCTGCGCGTCGGCATGCACCGGCGCGAGGCGCCAAGCGAAGGCAGCCTGACCCTGGTCTTCGCGGAGGACCCGATGGAACTGCGCCAATGGGCGGTCGTGGACGCCCGGGGGCACCAGACCCGCGTCACCCTGACGGAAATTGAGACCGGGGTGCGGTTCGACCGGCTGATCTTCAGCTTCAACGATCCGCGCTTCTTCGAGCAGCAGGTGCGCTGAAACGCGGCGTGGTGTGCTGAATTTCACCCCGCCAGCCACAAAAATACGCGATTTTGCCTTGATAACGTCATGCTGCGGCGCGACCATTCACGTCATGCGTCCCCTGATAGGTATCTCCTGCTGTATCAAGTCGTTCGGCGCGTTCGCCATGCCGAACCACGCCGCATCCGACCACTATATCCGCGTGGTGCTGGGGCCGGTCGGGGGCATTCCCGTCCTGATCCCCGCCGCCGGTGAAGACGTGGTGGCCGAGTTGCTGCCGCGCCTGGACGGACTGATGCTGACGGGCAGCCGCTCCAACGTGCAGCCCGCGCTCTATTCCGGCCCGCCGCATCTGGAAGGCACGCCGGAGGACGCGCAGCGTGACGCGACCACCTTGCCGCTGACCCGCGCGGCGCTGGCCGCCGGTGTGCCGCTGCTCGCCATCTGCCGGGGCTTCCAGGAACTGAACGTGGCGCTGGGCGGCTCGCTCGACCAGCGGATCCAGGATCTGCCGGGACGCATGGACCACTCCACCCCCGCCGACCAGTCGCTGCCCAAGGTGCGCACCGGCAAGGCGCATGCGGTGCGGGTCGCGACCGATGGCGCGCTGGCGCGGCTCTGGTCCGGGTTGCCCTGGGATCCTGCCGCGGTGCCGGTGAACTCGCTGCACAACCAGGGCGTGGCCCGTGCCGCGCCCCGGCTGCTGCCGGAAGCCTGGGCGCCGGACGGCACGGTGGAGGGCGCGCGGATCGAGGGCGCGGCTGGCTTCGCCCTTGGCGTGCAGTGGCACCCTGAATATGACTGGCAGACCGACAGGCTGTCCCGCCGGTTGTTCGAGGCGTTTGGAGCCGCCGCCATGCAGCACGCCGCTTCGCGCGATGCCATGGCCCACCCCGGTCTGGCCGCCATTGCGGCGGAATAGCAACAGCGAACGCCGAAAATTTTCGATCAAACGTTTTTGAGTTGCGGAAAAGAACGCTTCCTGATTCGGCGGAATGCCCTATTCTTTGTTGCAAGGCGGCACGGTTATCCCCAGCCGGCTCGCCCGACCATTCCGCACAGGAATGAATCCCCCGAATGACGCCCGGTCAACCCCCCGTGACCGGGCGTCTCTCGTTTGTGACCCGTCGCCGGGCGCCTTTGCCGGGATGACAGCCGTGGCGCGCCGCGCGATGCTGGCCGACGATCCGAGAGGCCGAACCCCCGATGAGCACCCTGTATGTCCCGCCCGCCTTCCGTGAGGAGCGCCCCGCCATCCTGCATGGGCTGATGGCGCGCTCGCCGCTGGCGATGCTGGCCTGCAACGGCCCGGACGGAATGCCCGTGCTGTCCTACCTGCCGCTGTTGCTGGAAGAGGATGGCGAACAGGGCGTGCTGACCGGCCATCTGGCGCGGGCCAACCCGCAACTGGCGGCGCTGGCGGCGGCCGGGCGGGCGGTGGCGGTGTTTACCGGGCCGGATGCCTATGTCTCGCCGGGCTTCTATCCCTCGAAGCAGGAACATGGCCGGGTCGTGCCCACCTGGAACTACGAGACGGTCCATGCCGAGGGCCGGGTGGAATTGTTCGATGACGCGCCGCGGCTGCTGGCGCTGCTGAACCGGCTGACCACACGGCATGAGGCGGCACAGCCCCGGCCCTGGTCGGTATCCGATGCGCCCGAAGCCTTCATCCAGGCCCAGTTGAAGGGCATTACCGGCGTGACGCTGCGGATCGGCCGTCTGCTGGGCAAGCGGAAGCTGTCGCAGAACAGGAATGAAGGGGATCTGGAAGGGGTGGCCCGTGGCCTGGCCGCCAGCCCCGATGCCGGGGACCGCGACGTGGCCACGACCATGCGCGCCCTGTAGGGCGCCGGCACTGCCCGGAACCGGGCGGTGCGGCCGGAAGGCTTATGCGTCGCCCGTGAAGCGGGGCAGGCCGGCCGGCCAGTTGGGCTCCAGCAGGGAGCGGGTGAACAGTCCGCCTGAAACCAGGACGGCGACAACAGTGATGAAGAGAAATTCGGACATGGGTTGGCCCCTGTTCTCGAGGAAGCGGCTGCGGATGTTGCGACCGCGAAGGGAAGCTTAGCAGGCGCTTCCGCAACGAGCCCTGCTCTTTTCGCAGGTGCAGCATCAACGACAGCATGGCTGACCTGTCCGCCCGCCCCGGCTGGCTGCATGCCCGGCCGCATGGCAAACTGTGCCTCAGCCGGCCCAGCGAGACCGGAATCATGAACGGGAACGCCCATGCTGAACGAGACGCCCTGGCAGCCCAGCCCCTGTTACCCCGATGCCCGCTTCCGGGCCTTCGAGCCCTCCTTCCTGCGCTTCCAGGTGATGAACAGCGCGGTGGAGAAGCTGGCCGGCGGCTGCATGTGGTCCGAAGGACCGGTCTGGTTCGGCGACCAGCGGGCGCTGTTCTGGTCCGACATCCCGAATAACCGCATCCTGCGCTGGGACGAGGAGACGCGCGCCGTCACCACCTTCCGCAAGCCGTCCAACTTCTCCAACGGCAATACGCGCGACCGGCAGGGCCGGCTGGTCACCTGCGAGCACCTGACCCGCCGTGTGACCCGCACCGAATACGACGGCAGCATCACCGTGCTGGCCGACCGCTACCAGGGGAAGCGCCTGAACTCGCCCAACGACCTGGTGGTGTCCTCCGATGGCAGCATCTGGTTCAGCGACCCCACCTTCGGCATCGGCGGCTATGTGGAAGGCGAGAAGGCGGAATCGGAACTGACCCCCGCCGTCTATCGCATCGACGGCCGCACCGGTGCGCTGACGATGGCGGCCGATGACGTCACCGGGCCCAACGGGCTGGCCTTCTCGCCGGACGAGAAGATCCTCTACATCGTGGCCAGCCGGGCCGAGCCGCGGCAGATCCTGGCCTATGACGTGGCCGATGGCCGGCTTTCCAACGGCCGTGTGCATATCCAGTGCGAGCCCGGCAATTCGCCCGACGGCTTCCGCGTGGATATCGAGGGCAACCTCTGGTGCGGCTGGGGCATGGGGGGCGAGGGGCGCGACGGCGTACGGGTGTTCGATGCCGGGGGCACGCCGCTGGGGCATATCGACCTGCCGGAACGCTGCGCCAACCTGTGCTTCGGCGGGCGGCACCGCAACCGCCTGTTCATGGCCGCGTCACGCTCGCTCTACAGCGTCTACGTGCATACGCAGGGCGTCGCCGGAGGCTGACACACGCTCTCCGGGCACATCCGCCGGATGGCAGCGGCACCCCGAACCCTTCAATGCGCCGGACGGCCCGGCCCTCCGGCGACAGCGGCTCCGGCCCACGCGGCCATTATTTTATAAACCCGGGCCGCGCCGGGTCCGGAAGCACGACCAAACTGACAGCGGGGTCCGGGGTGGACTTTCCACCCCGGCCGGGGTTCAGGGGGCGGCGCCCCCTGGCCTGCCCCTCAGCCCCGCGCCCGCACCGCTTCCGCCAGTTCGCGCACCTGGTCCAGCACCCGCCGCACCGTATCCGGCCGGGCGCGCCCCTGTTCGTCCAGGCTCCGGGCCAGGGTGTCGATGAGGGCGGAGGCCACCACCGCGCCATCCGCGATCGTCGCTGCTTCCGCCGCCTGCTGCGGCGTGCGGACGCCAAAGCCGATGGCGATGGGCAGGTCGGTATGCTTGCGCAGGCGCGGAATGGCTTCCGCCAGCGCGCTCGCTTCGGCGCTGCGCGTGCCGGTGATGCCGGCGATGGCGACGTAGTAGATGAAGCCGCTGGCCCCGTTCAGGACCACCGGCAGCCGCTTCTCGTCGGTGGTGGGCGCCACCAGCCGGATCAGGTCCAGGCCCTGCGCGGCGGCGGGGGCCAGCACATCCGCTTCCTCCGGCGGGACATCCACCACGATCAGCCCATCGACGCCCGAGGCGGCCGCGTCGACGCAGAAGCGCTCGATCCCGTAGGACATGAACGGGTTCACGTAGCCCATCAGGATGATGGGGGTCTCGTCATCGCCCCGGCGGAAGTCGCGCACCATGGCCAGGGCGCCGGCCACCGTGCCCCCCGCCTTCAGCGCCCGCTGCCCGGCGAGCTGGACGGTGGGCCCATCCGCCATCGGGTCGCTGAACGGCACGCCGATCTCGATCAGGTCCGCGCCCGCGCCGGGCATGCCGCGCAGAATGGCGAGGCTGGTGGCCGGGTCCGGGTCATAGGCTTCCAGGAAGGGCATCAGTGCGCCCCGCCCTTCCTGCTTCAGCGCCGCGAACCGGGCGGCGATGCGCCCGCGCGGCGGGGTGGTGGCGGTGCTGTCCGGGGCGAGGGTGCTCTGACTCACAGCGTTTCCCCGAGATGCTTGGCCACGGTGAAGATATCCTTGTCGCCCCGGCCGGAGAGATTGAGCACGATGATGCTGTCGCGTGGCATGGTGGGCGCCATTTTCATCACCTGCGCCAGGCCATGCGCCGATTCCAGCGCCGGGATGATGCCTTCCAGCTTCGAGCAGAGCTGGAAGGCTTCCAGCGCCTCGTCATCGGTGGCGCCGACATAGGTGGCGCGGCCGGTCTCGTGCAGCCAGGAATGTTCCGGGCCGATGCCGGGATAGTCCAGCCCGGCCGAGATGGAATGCGCTTCCTTGATCTGCCCGTGCTGGTCCTGCAGCAGATAGGTCAGGTTGCCGTGCAGCACGCCGGGGCGGCCACGGTTCAGCGACGCCGCGTGCTCCAGCGTGTCCATGCCGCGGCCCGCGGCCTCGACCCCCCAGAGGGCCACTTCCTTGTCGTCCAGGAAGGGGTGGAACAGCCCCATGGCGGAGCTGCCGCCGCCGACGGCGCAGACCAGCGCATCCGGCAGCCGGCCTTCCATCGCCAGGATCTGCTGCCGCGTCTCCACACCCACCACGCACTGGAAGTCCCGTACCATCTGCGGATAGGGGTGCGGGCCCGCGACGGTGCCGATACAGTAATAGGTATCGTGGATATTGGCGGTCCAGTCGCGCAGCGCCTCGTTCATCGCGTCCTTCAGCGTGCCGGCGCCGGCGGTGACGGACACCACCTCGGCCCCCAGCAGCTTCATGCGGAACACGTTGGGCGCCTGCCGCTCGACATCGGTGGCGCCCATGTAGACAACGCATTTCAGGCCAAAAAGGGCGCAGGCCGTGGCGGTGGCGACGCCGTGCTGCCCGGCCCCGGTCTCGGCCAGGATGCGGCTGCGGCCCATGCGCCTGGCCAGCAGGATCTGCCCCAGCACCGCGTTGATCTTATGCGCGCCGGTGTGGTTCAATTCCTCGCGCTTGAAGTAGATTTTCGCGCCCAGTTCGGGGCTGGCGGCCAGCGCGCGGAAATGTTCCGTCAGCCGCTCGCACAGCCAGAGCGGGCTGGGACGGCCGACATAGTCTTTCAGAAGCCGTCGCCACTCCGCCATGAAGGCCGCGTCGTTCTTCGCGGATTCATAGGCCTGCTCCACTTCAAGCAGGAGGGGCATCAGGGTCTCGGCCACGTAGCGGCCGCCGAACTGGCCGAAGCGCCCACGCGCGTCGGGACCCTGACGGAGTGAATTGATCAACGGCTGGTTCAAAGTCCATCCTCCGGGCGGGGTGAATGTTTAGCGCGGAGGAGAACGGGCGGGTAGGGCCGTGTCCATCATGGTTGCCGGCGGCAGCACCGCCCGGCGCGGCGTCAGGCCGCCAGCGCCGCCGCCACGAAGGCCGCGATCAGCACCGGGTCCTTGATGCCACGCAACCGCTCGACACCCGAGGACACGTCCACCCCCGGCGCGCCGGAGGCCCGGATGGCCGAGGCCACGTTCACCGGGCTCAGTCCGCCCGCCAGCAGCCAGGGGCGCGGGATGGCGCGGCCGGCCAGCAGGGTCCAGTCGAAGCGGGTGGCGTTGCCGCCGGGCAGGGAAGCGCCCCGGGGCGGCTTGGCATCCAGCAGGAAGCGGTCCACCACGGGCGCATAGGCATCGAGCAGCGCGAAATCGGCTTCGCCGGCGATGCCCAGCGCCTTCATCACCGGCAGGCCGAAGCGGTCGCGCAGCGCGGCGCAGCGCTCCGGGCTCTCCTGCCCGTGCAATTGCAGCACCCGCAGGGGCGCTTCCTCCAGCACCGCCGCGATCTGGTCATCCGTGGCATCGACGAACAGGCCGACCGGCGCCGCGCCGCGCGGCATCCGCGCGATCAGGGCCGCCGCCTGGGCCGCGCCGACCGCGCGGGGGGAGGGCGGGTAGAACACGAACCCCACCATGCCGGCCCCGGTGCGGCAGGCGGTGTCCAGCGCCTCGGGGTCCATGATGCCGCAGATCTTGACCAGCATGGTCAGGCGGCGAGCGAGGCGGCGATGGCGGCGGCGGCGGCGCCCGGCGCCGCGCTGGCCGTGATGGGGCGGCCGATCACCAGCCAGTCGGCGCCGGCGGCGGCGGTCTCCTGCGGGGTCGCCACACGGGCCTGGTCGCCGGCATCGCTGCCGGCGGGGCGCACGCCGGGCACCACCAGCAGGGGCGCGTCGCCGAAGGCATCGCGCAGGCGCGAGACCTCGTGCGGGCTGCAGACCAGCCCGTCCGCCCCGGCCGAGAGCGCCAGCCGGGCCAGCCGCAGCACCTGCTGCGCCGGGCCGCCGGAAACGCCGGTTTCGGCCAGTTGGGATGCCGTGAAGCTGGTCAGCACCGTCACGGCCAGGATGGCGGGGCGGCGTGGGCCGGCGGTGTCCTCGGCGGCACGGCGGGCGGCCTCGATCATCGGGCCGCCGCCGCCGCCATGCAGGGTCAGCATCGCGGGCGGCTCGGCGCAGACGGACCGCACGGCGCCGGCCACGGTGTTCGGGATGTCGTGGAACTTCAGGTCCAGGAAGACCGGGCGCTGCGCCGCGATCTGCCGCACCACCGCGGGGCCGGCGGCGCAGAACAGTTCCAGTCCCACTTTCACCAGCCCGACATGCGGCGCCACGGCACCGGCCCAGGCCAGCGCCCTGGCCACGTCCGGCGTGTCCAGTGCCGCGATGATGCCGCAGCGGCCGGGCTTGGCCCAGGCGTTGGCGGTGCTCATGGGCGGTGCGGGGCCGGCGGTTGGTGCTCGGCGGGGGCCAGGGCAGTGCTGGTAACGGTGGCGGTATTGGGCACCGGGGTGGCCTGCCGGGCGCGCAGGTCAGCCAGCTCGGCCTCCAGCAGCCGGGCGGCGTGCTGCAGCTTCTTGGCGCGGGCGCGGTGGCGCAGCCCGGTGCCCCAGGCCAGCAGCGCGCCGAGCAGGAAGGCCAGTAGCGCGGCCCCCAGCACGGCGCCGGCCAGGGGCAATTCCCAGGCGATGTCGAAGGGCCACAGCCGCAGGTCCACCGGCGCGGTATTGGAAATGGCGAAGAGCACCAGCACCAGCAGCAGCGGCGCGGCGAGCAGGAGAGGCAGCATCCGCCTTACTCCGCCGGGGCCGGGCTGCGGCCGCCGCGCCTGGGCGCCTGCAAGGGCCCGCCATTCACCCGCTCGCGCAGTTCCTTGCCCGGCTTGAAATAGGGCACGGCCTTGCTGGCCACCTCGACCGCCTCGCCCGTCCGCGGGTTGCGGCCCAGCCGGGGGTCGCGCTGCTTGGCCGAGAAGGCGCCGAAGCCGCGCAGTTCCACCCGGTCCCCGCGCGCGAGGGCGGCGCTGATCTCATCGAAGATCGTGCCGACGATCAGCTCGACATCCGGCTGCCGCAAATGGGGGTTGGCCGCCGCGAGCTGCGCGATCAGTTCGGATTTCGTCATGGCGCGCTGGTCTCCTGTCGGCCAAGCGGGGGCGGGGGGCTCAAGGCCCAGGCTGCCAAACGGCCCGGAAGCCGTCAATCGCAAGCCATTCTGAAATCACGGTTTTCGCGATGCCCCGGAGCGCGAAGCCGAAAGTGCGCTCGCTCAGGTCGCGCGTCTCCAGGTCCCGGACCGGAGTTTCGGCCGAAATCTCGCGCGATGCGGCCAGCCAGGCGCGGGCCTCGGGTTCGCCGCCGATGGCGTCCACCAGCTTCAGCGCCAGGGCCTGGCGGCCGGTATAGATGCGGCCATCGGCCAGGATACGCACATCCTCCACCGGCATGTGCCGCCCCTCGGACACCATGGCGACGAATTGCGCGTGCAGGTCCGACACCACGGATTGCAGCGCCGCGCGGCCCTCGGGCGTGATCGGCTGGAAGGGGCTGGGCTGCCCCTTGAGCAGGCCGGAGGTCAGCGATTCCGGCCGCACGCCCAGCCGCCCCAGCAGTTCCGACACGTCGAAGGATTGCAGGATGACGCCGATGGAGCCCGTCACGGTGCTCTCGCGCGCGAAGACCCGCTCGGCCGGCATCGCAATCATGTAGGCGGCGGAGGCGGCGGTGCCGTGCATGACCGCCACGACCGGCTTCCCGGCCCGGAAGCGGGCGATGGCGGCATGCAGGGCCTCGCCCCCCGCCACGGTGCCGCCGGGGCTGTCGATCGACAGGATCAGGCCCCTGACCGAGTCGTCGCGTGCGGCGTCGTCCAGTGCCTCGGTCACGCGGCGGTCGTCGGTGATGGTGCCCTCCACCCGCAGCCGCGCCAGATGCGCGCGGCCGGGCACGCCCGTGGCGCCGCGCAGGGCGACGAAGGCGGCCAGCGCCCCAAGCGCCACGGCGGCGACGCGCCAGCCGGTCAGGTGGCGCTTCAGCCGGCGGCGGTCCACCAGCAGGTCATGGTCGAGGGAAGATGTCATGCTGGCGGCATCCATGCCGGTACGGGCGGCGCCGGGTCAAGGGCGGCGCATCGCGGCGTGCCCCGGGCCGGCGCCACGCCTGGGGGCCGGACGCAAAACGCCCCAGGTGGTCTCCCACCCGGGGCGCTGCGCAGCACTTCCAACGGTGGTTGGAAGGATCAGTCCTCGGACACCATCGAGTTGCGGCGGCGGATGGCCGCGCCCAGGATGTCGCCCAGCGAGGCGCCGGAATCGGTGGTCCCGAATTCCTTCATCGCCTCACGCTCTTCCTCGACTTCCTTGCCCTTGATGGTCAGGGCCAGGCGGCGGGCAGCGCGGTCGATGGCGGTCACCTTCGCTTCGACCTTTTCGCCGATGGCGAACTTGTCGGGGCGCTGGTCGCCACGGTCACGGGCCAGCTCGGCGCGACGGATGAAGCCCGTCAGCACGTCGTCGACCTTCACCTCGATGCCGTTCTGCTCGACCTTCGTCACGATGCACATGACGATGTCGTTCTTGCGGACGCGGTCCAGCACTTCGGCGGCGGGGTCGGCAGCAAGCTGCTTGACGCCGAGCGAGATGCGCTCCTTCTCCACGTCAACGTCCAGCACCTTGGCCTTGACGATGTCGCCCTTCTTGTACTCGGCCATCGCCACTTCGCCGGCGACATCCCAGGACAGGTCGGACATGTGGACCATGCCGTCGATCTCGGGAGCCAGACCCACGAACAGACCGAACTCGGTGATGTTGCGGATCTCGCCCTCGACGATGGAGCCCGGCGCATGGGCTTCCAGGAACAGCTCCCAGGGGTTGCCCTGCGCCTGCTTCAGGCCAAGCGAGATGCGGCGCTTCGGCTCGTCGACGTCCAGGATCAGCACGTCGGCTTCCTGGGTGGTGGCGACGATCTTGCCCGGGTGGACGTTCTTCTTGGTCCAGCTCATCTCGGAGACGTGGACCAGACCCTCGACGCCCGGCTCCAGCTCCACGAAGGCGCCGTAGTCGGTGATGTTCGTCACGCGGCCGCTGAACTTCGCACCCACCGGGTACTTGATCGCGACACCTTCCCACGGATCGGACATCAGCTGCTTCATGCCGAGGCTGATACGCTGCGTCTCGGAGTTGAAGCGGATGACCTGCACGCGGACGGCCTGACCGATGGTCAGGGCCTCGGACGGGTGGTTGATGCGGCGCCACGCGATGTCGGTGACATGCAGCAGGCCATCGACGCCACCGAGGTCCACGAACGCACCGTAATCGGTGATGTTCTTGACCACGCCGTCGAGGATCATGCCTTCCTTGAGGCCCTGGATCAGCTCAGAACGCTGCTCCGCACGGGTCTCTTCCAGCACGGCGCGACGCGACACGACGATGTTGCCGCGGGCGCGGTCCATCTTCAGGATCTGGAAGGGCTGCGGGGAGCCCATCAGCGGCCCGACATCGCGCACGGGGCGGATATCGACCTGGGAGCCGGGCAGGAAGGCCACGGCGCCGCCGAGATCGACGGTGAAGCCACCCTTCACGCGCCCGAAGATCACGCCATTCACGCGGCTCTGCGCGGTGAAGGACTTCTCCAGGTTGGTCCAGGCTTCCTCGCGGCGGGCCTTCTCGCGGGACAGGACGATCGCGCCGTCACGGTCCTCGTAGCGCTCGACGAACAGCTCGATCACGTCGCCGGGCTTCACCTCGGCCGTCTGGCCCTGAGGTGCGAATTCCTTCAGGGGCACGCGCCCCTCGCTCTTCAAGCCGACATCGACGACCGCGTAGTCGTCGTCGATGCGGATCACCTTGCCGGTGACGACCGAGCCGGCGAAGCCGGTGTCGGCACCCAGCATCTCATCGAGCAGGGCAGCAAAGTCTTCGGTCTCGGCGGGCGCCGTGGCGAAGCTGTTGGCATTGGCCATGTAACGGAAATATCCTGCGTCAGGCCCAGGCAAAGCACCCGGGCCGGTTCCTGCGCCCCCACGGACCGCGGGAACGGCTTGGCCCGGCACCGGCATGGCGGCGCAGCGTGGCCCTGTTGCGATAGCGGAATATCGGCCCACTTGTGCCGGACCGGCGAAAGTCCCCGCCGCGGCGAGGACCGAGAACCGGACACCCCGCAGCCTCTGATGGCGACGCGGTTCAAGTCTCGCCTATGACAGAGCGGGCCATGCCGTCAAGAAGATTCGACGCCCCGCGCCGGATGGCCCGGCGGCGGCCCTTCATTACGCCCCCGATACCGCCGGATAGCCATTCCGGCGCCACGCCCGGCGGCGCCGGCAGGGCCATGGCGGGGCGGCCTGCTCCGCGCCGCCATGCGCCGCCCGCGTCTGCGCCGCTGCGCCGCTGTGCCGAAATCGCGCTCAGGCGGCGGGTGCCCCGCTGCCGGCTGGCCGCCAGCCGCAGCGGGCAAAACCGGGGCGCATGGCCGCCGGCACCGGCGCCTCGGCCTCAACCGGCGGCACCAGCGGCAGGCGGATGGCCCGCGCCAGCAGGTGCAGCCCCCCCGGCGCCGGCACGCCGTAAAACGGGTCCCCCAGGATCGGGAAGCCCAGCGCGGCGCAATGCACGCGCAACTGGTGGGTGCGGCCGGTCCTGGGGCGCAGTTCCAGCCAGCAGAGCCCGTCGCCCCGGCCCAGCACGCGCCAGAGGGTGGTGGCGGGCTGGCCTTCCGCGTGCGGCTCGATCCGCCAGCCATGAGCGGCGGTGCTGACCTTGCGCAAGGGCAGGTCGATGCGGCCGCTCTCGCCCGCCGGGCCGCCGCGCAGGATGGCCCAGTAGGTCTTTTCCGCCTGCCCCCCGGCAAAGAGGGCGCCGAGTTCGGCCAGGGCAGGCTTGGTGCGGCCGAGCACCAGGCAACCTGCGGTATCGGTATCCAGCCGGTGCGCGGGCTGCGGCACGCGCTTCTTGCCGAAGGCGAGCCGGGGCAGCCAGTCCTCCAGGCTCGGGCCGCCGCGCGGGCCGGCATGGACGGACAGGCCGGCGGGTTTGTCCAGCACCAGCACCGTCTCCGTGCGCAGCAGGATGCGGGCGGCAATCTCGGGCGGCGGCGCGGCGGGCAGGCGGGGCGGTGGGGGCGGGCGTCGCGGGGCGGGCGATACCCGGCCGCGCGGACGCGCTGTCATGACGGGCACCCCGACGGGCACTCTGGCAGGCGAGGCGGCGCGGCTCCGCCGGGCTGGCCGCAAGGCTGGCCGCAAGGCTGGCCGCAAGGCTGGCCGCAA
>JAQGHX010000223.1 GCA_028288745.1 Roseomonas sp.
ACGGTATAGCGGCCGGAAAAGTTATGCCGAAATCGGACCCTGATCGGTGAACTTTTCACCGCAAGCTACAACATCGCTGTATTAAGCAGCGGCCTTTCGCAAGGCGAGGCGGGGCATCCTACCCGGGCACCGCCCGGGCCGTGGCGTCAGACCCGCATCGGCATCAGCACGTAGAGCGCCTCGGGCTTGGCGGCATCCACCACCACCGTGGGGGCGGAGCCATCGGCGAAGCGGAACTCCACCTTGCCGTCAATCTGGTCGGTGATGTCGGAGAGGTAGCGCGCCTGGAAGCCGATCTCGATGCCGGTGCCGGTATAGCTGACGGCCTCGCCATCCAGTTCCTCCTCCGCCTGGCCCTGGTCGGGGCTGCTGGCGGTCAGGGTCAGGCTGTCGGTCTTCAGGCTCAGCTTCACGGGGCGCGAGCGCTCGGAGGAAATGGCGGCGACGCGCGCCACCGCCTCGGCGAAGGCCTTCTTGTCCACCGTCAGGATCTTGTCGTTGCCCCGCGGGATGACCCGGTCATATTCCGGGAAGGTGCCGTCGATCAGCTTGCTGGTCAGGTGCACGCCGCCGAAGGCGAAGCGGATCTTGGTGTCGGAGAGCTTGATCTCCACCGGCTCCTGCGTGTCCTCCACCAGCTTGCGGATCTCGTTCACCGTCTTGCGCGGGATGATCACGCCGGGCATGCCGGCGGCGCCCTCCGGCAGGGGCTCCTCGACCCTCGCCAGGCGGTGGCCGTCGGTGGCCACGGCGCGCAGCACGGGCTGGCCTTCACTGTCCGTCGCGTGCAGGTAGATGCCGTTCAGGTAGTAGCGGGTCTCTTCCGTGCTGATGGCGAACTTGGTGCGGTCCACCAGTTCGCGCAGCGTCAGGGCCGGCAGCGTGAACCCGTGCGGCAGCTTGCCCTCGGTCATGGAGGGGAAATCCTCCACCGGCAGCACCATCAGGCTGGTCGCGAAGCGGCCGGCGCGCAGCGCCAGGGGCGCGTCGCCGCCAGGGTGATCCAGCTCCACCTTGGCGCCGTCCGGCAGCTTGCGGACGATTTCATACAGCGTGGCGGCCGGCGCCGTGGTGCGGCCGGCGCGGGTGATGGTGACGCCGGGCACCGCCTCGACGATCGCGATCTCCATATCCGTGGCCGTCAGGGTCAGCGCGCCGTCCTGGGCCGCCAGCATGACATTGGCCAGGATGGGAATGGTGTTCCGGCGCTCCACCACGCTCTGCACATGCGCCAGGGCCTTGAGCAGCACGGCCCGATCCACCGAGAACTTCATGGCTTGTGCAACCCCGTGCCGAATCGGGCGCTGCAGGCGCCCGGATGAAGAAGAGCCGCCTTATCTAACAGGCCGAAACTGGCCGCGAAAGGCGCCCCGCGCGGTTTCCTGCCGGAACCCCGCGCCGGGCCCGCTGTTTGCTCCCGGGATGAACGATTCCATACCCTTATTTCCTGAAGACCGCCCCGCCGCCGCCTGGGCAGAGGGCCGCCCCTTCGTCCCGGGCGAGGGCCCGGCGGGCGCGGCGCTGATGTTCGTGGGCGAGCAGCCCGGCGACGAGGAAGACCGCGCCGGGCACCCCTTCGTCGGCCCCGCCGGCCGGCTGCTGGACCGCGCGCTGGCCGAGGCGGGGGTGGAGCGGGGCGATTGCTACGTCACCAACGCCGTGAAGCATTTCAAGTTCGTCCAAACCGGCAAGCGGCGCCTGCACCAGAAGCCCGATGCGGGCGATATCGCCCATTACCGTCCTTTCCTGTTGCAGGAGGTGAAGCAGGTGGCGCCTCGCCTGCTGGTGGCGCTGGGGGCCACTGCCGCGCAGGCGCTGCTGGGCCGCAAAATCCCTATTTTGAAGCTGCGGGGCGAGGTGCTGCCCGGCCCGCTGGAACACCCGGTCTTCCTGACCGTGCATCCCAGCTTCCTGCTGCGCCTGCCGGACCCGGACCTGAAGCGGCAGGAATACGCCTCCTTCGTGGACGACCTGCGCGAGGCCGGGCGGCACGCCGCCGGCTAGGGCGGGTTTCCGCCCCGGCAATGCCCTTGGGCGGGCCGCTTCAGCGGCCCCGTCGGCGTGGGAGGCCGGCGCCTATGCCCGTGCCAGGCGAGCAGGGCCGCCCCAGGCCGCCGCCTTTGTCATTGCGGCTCCGGCGAGTACGGCCTGGCAAAAAAATCCGGCACCCGGTCACATCCGGCGCCCCTGCCTCGTCCTATGGCGTCAACCCATGGAGAGGAAAATCACCATGACACCCCGCCTGAATTATTTCGCCGCCGCCCCCAAGGTCATGCAGGTCATGCCCGCCTTGAGAAGGCGGTCGCCTCAGCCCGCTGCATGCTGATCTGGTCGGGCTCGCTTACCGCATGACCGGCTCCTTCGCGATCGCCGAGGACATCGCCCAGGACGCCTTCCTGCGCTGGAACGCCGCCGACCGCAGCCGCATCGAGGTGCCTGGGCCTGGCTCCTCAAGGTCGCCGCCCGCCTCAGCCTGGACCACCTGAAATCCGCCCGCCACCGCCGCGAGCGGTATGTCGGCCCCTGGCTGCCCGAGCCCGTCCTGGATTCGGCGTAGCCACCCCAGCAGGCGGCGCACGAGCAGGCGCAGGACCTCTCCGTCGCCTTCCTTCTCACCCTCCAGCGCCTGTCCCCGGCCGAGCGCGCCGTCTTCATCCTGCACGGCCTGTTCGAGACCCTCTTCGCCGAGACCGCCACCCTGCTGGCGCGCGGCGAACCCGCCTGCCGCAAGCTCGCCAGCCGCGCCCGTGCCCGCCTGGGCGAGGCCGCGCCCCGCCAGCCCGTGAGCGATGCCGAGGCCAGCCGCATCGCCCGCGCCTTCCTCGCCGCGTCGCGCGACGGCGATGAAGCCGGCAGCGATTGCGCCGCTCAGGCCGCAAGCGGCACCCTGGCACGCACCGGCTGGCCCGGGCGCCTAGAGCAGGTTCCGCTCGCAAGGGCTCGCGACGCATGCCACAACGTGTTGTTTCATGGCGTGATTCACGCTTTGGTTTCCCCTGAAGCGATTAAGCTCTAGCCGCCCAGCCCCTGCCACAGCAGGTGCCCGCCCAGCAGCAGCAGCCCCACGAAGAAGCAGCGCCGGAAGGTGGCGGCCGGCACCCGCCCCCGTAGCCGCCCACCCAGCGCCATGCCCGCCAGCGCCGGCACCAGCGCCAACACCGAGCCGCTCAGGGCGCCGCCCCCGAACCCGCCACCCAGCGCCAGCCCGGCCGCCAGCGCCAGGGTCGAGACGCTGAAGGACAGGCCCAGCGCCTGCACCAGCCGGTCCCGCTCCAGCCCTAGCGCCTGGAGGTAGGGCACCGCCGGCAGCACGAAGACGCCTGTCACCGCCGTCACCACCCCCGTCAGCAGCCCGGCCAGCGGGCCGGCCCAGGCCTCGGCCCGGGGCGGCACCAGCGGCAGGCGGAACGGCAACAGGCCGAAGGCCGCATAGGCCAGCAGCGCCGCGCCCAGCCCCGCCGTCGCGCCGCCCTGCCCCGGCAGCAGCCCTGCCGCCATGCCCGCCAGCGTGCCCAGCGCCACCCCCGCCAGCATCGGCCAGAGCCGGCGCGACAAGGGCCCGAGTCCGGGCCCGTCCGCCAGTTGCCAGAGATTGGTGACCATCGAGGGCAGCACCAGCAACGCCGCCGCCTCGGCCGGGGCCATGACGGTGCCGAGCAGCCCCATGGCGATGGTCGGCAGCCCCAGCCCGATCAGCCCCTTCACCATTCCCGCCAGCAGGAAGGTGCCCAGGGTAATGGCCAGCAGGGAAAATGAAGGGAGAATGTCCATGCGCCGCAGCCTCGGCCAATGAAGGATACCGATGCTACGGTGGTGGCCGTAGCATCGGCGCCCATCATGCCGCAGGATGGCCGCCCGCCACAGGAGCCCGCCGCATGGTCAGCACCGCCGCCCTGGCCGGGACCGCCGCCGCGATCGGCGACCCCGCCCGCGCCAATATGCTCGCCGCCCTGATGGACGGCCGCGCCCTGACCGCCACCGAGTTGGCCCGCGCCGCGGGCGTTGCGCCGCAGACCGCCAGCGGCCATCTGGCGCGGCTGGCGGAGGCCGGGCTGATCCGGCCCGAGAAGCAGGGCCGCCACCGTTACCATCGCCTGGCCTCGGGCGCCGTGGCGGAGATGCTGGAAGGGCTGATGGCCCTCGCCGCCACTGCCCGGCCGCCTGCGGCCCCGCTGCCAGATGCCTGGCCTGCCAATGCCCGGTTTTTTGATGCCCGGCCTGACGCCACCCGGCTTGCCACCGGCCCGCGCGATGCCGCCCTGCGGGCCGCCCGCACCTGCTACGACCACATGGCCGGCCGCCTCGCCGTGGCCCTCACCGATTCGCTGGTCGCCCGCGGGCACCTGTTGCTGGAGGCCGAGGGCGCCGAGATCACCGCCTCCGGCGTCGCCTTCCTGGGCGGGCTGGGCGTCGCGCCACCCAGCGGGTCCACCCGCCGCCTGCTCTGCCGCCCCTGCCTGGACTGGAGCGAACGCCGCCCGCATCTGGCCGGCGCCATCGGCGCGGCCCTCTGCGCCCGCTGCCTGGATCTCGGCTGGGTGCGGCGCCAGCAGGGTACCCGGGCACTGGCCGTCACCCCCGCCGGCGAACAGGGTTTTCGGGCGGCCTTCGGGATCTGACCGGTGGGCAGGGCTCCGCGCCGGACGGTTGAACCAAGCGGCCCCTTGCCATCCAGCCGCGTGCGGGCCTACCACGCCGCGCTATCGTTCCACGCTTTGCGCCACAGGTAAGGAAGACCGATCATGAACTGGATCAGCGAATGGGCGCTGCCAAAAATCCAGACATGGCTCGGCCGCAAGGAAGTGCCGGACAATCTCTGGCACCAGTGCCCCGCCTGCAGCCAGATGATCTTCCATCGCGACCTGGAACGCGCGCTGCATGTCTGCACCCATTGCGGGCACCACATGCGCATCGCCGCCGCCAGGCGCATCGAATACACGCTCGATGAAGGCTACCAGCGCATCGAACTGCCCCGCGCGCCCTCCGACCCGCTGCGCTTCCGCGACCAGCGCCGCTACGCCGACCGGCTGAAGGAAGCCCAGACCAAGTCCGGCATGGATGACGCCGTGGTGGTCGCGCATGGCGCCATCGACGGCCGCCGCGCCGTGGTCGCGGCCTTCGAGTTCAGCTTCATGGGCGGCTCCATGGGCGCCGGCGTGGGCGAGGCGCTGGTCACCGCCGCCAAGCTCGCGGTGTTGCAGGACGCGCCGCTGGTGGTCTTCACCGCCTCGGGCGGCGCGCGGATGCAGGAAGGCGCGGTCAGCCTGATGCAGATGCCGCGCACCGTCATCGCGACCCAGATGGTGCGGGAAGCCGGGCTGCCCTTCATCGTCATGATGGGCGACCCCACCACCGGCGGCGTGACCGCCAGCTTCGCCATGCTGGGCGACATCCACATCGCCGAGCCGAATGCGCTGATCGGCTTCGCCGGCGCCCGCGTGATCGAGCAGACGGTGCGCGAGACGCTGCCGGAGGGCTTCCAGCGCGCCGAATACCTGCTGGCGCACGGCATCCTCGATATGGTGATCCATCGCGCCCAGATGCGCGAGACGCTGTCCCGCCTGATCTCCCTGCTGCGCGAGAAGCGGCCCGCCGAGCCGGCGCCGGACGTCGCCCTGCCGGACGCCACCCCGGCATGAGCCGCGCCGAAGCCATCATCGACCGCCTGCACGCGCTGCACCCCAAGCTGATCGACCTGAGCCTGGGGCGGCTGGAGCGGCTGCTGGCGGCGCTGGGCCACCCCGAGCGGCAATTGCCGCCGGTGGTGCATGTGGCCGGCACCAACGGCAAGGGCTCCACCTGCGCCTTCCTGCGCGCCATCGCGGAAGCCGCCGGGCAGCGGGTGCATGTCTATACCTCGCCCCATCTGGTGTGCTTCCACGAACGCTTCCGCCTGGCCGGCGCGCTGGTGACGGAAGACGCCCTGGCCGCCACGCTGGAAGAGGTCGAGGCCGTCAATGCCGGCGAACCCATCACGGTGTTCGAGGTGACGACGGCCGTCGGCCTGCTGATGTTCAGCCGCGTGCCGGCCGACCTGCTGGTGCTGGAGGTCGGCCTCGGCGGGCGGTACGACGCCACCAACGTCATTCCCCACCCGGCCGCCTGCGCCATCGCCAGCGTCTCGATGGACCACATGGATTTCCTGGGCGACTCGCTGGCGGGCATCGCCGGCGAGAAGGCGGGCATCCTGAAGCCCGGCGTGCCCGCCGCCACCGGCCGCCAATTGCCCGAGGCCCTGGCCGTGATCGAGGCGGAGGCACAGTCGCTACGTGCCCCCCTGCTGCGGCGGGACCATGAATGGACGGCCGAATGGGCCGATGGCGGCATGCGCTACGCCGATTCGCTGGGCGTGCTGCACCTGCCCCGCCCCGCCCTGCCGGGCCCGCACCAGGCGGATAACGCGGGCATCGCCATCGCCGCCCTGCGTGCCTGGGGCCCGGCCTGGCTGAGCGATGCCGCCATCGCTGCCGGCCTCGCCACCGCCACCTGGCCCGCGCGGTTGCAGCAACTGCACGGCAGCCTGGCCGGCCTGCTGCCGGACGGCTGGGAACTTTGGCTGGATGGCGGCCATAATGCCGGCGCCGGGCAGGCCCTGGCCGCGCATCTGCCGGACTGGGCCGGCCGCCCCCGGCACCTCGTGATCGGCATGAAGAGCGGCAAGGCGCCGGACGAGTTCCTGCGCCCGCTGCTGCCGCTGACGGATTCCATTTGGGCGGTGGCGGAGCCGGGGCAGCATCTGGCCATGCCGGTGGAAGAGATCGTGGCGGCCAGCGGCGGTGTCGCGCGGCCCGGGCCGCATGTGGCGGATGCGCTGCGGGCCATCGCCACGGCCGGCGGGCCGCCGGGGCGGGTGCTGGTCTGCGGCAGCCTGTACCTGGCCGGCGAAGTGCTGAAGGCGGATGGAACGAGCGTGAACTGAGCAAAGGGGCAGGCCCCGCCTGCCCCGCGCGGTTTTACCCGCGTCGGCCTGAACTGGGCAGAAACCCATTCAGGACCACAATGTACCTGGGCGGACGACCGGCCCGGCCTGCCGCAGCAGCACCCGGCCGGGGAACGCCATTCAAAAAGCGAGCGCGGGCTGGCGCCGGCCGACCCGGGCCCGGG
>JAQGHX010000227.1 GCA_028288745.1 Roseomonas sp.
GCGCGGGGCCGGGGGGCGCCCGCCCGCCACTGCCGGTGCCGCCTGGCCCGGGGACGCTGCTGGTGCATGTGAACGGCCCGATGCTGCCCTGGGCGCTGCGCGTGCTGGGCCGCCGGGCCGTGGCCGGCAAGCGCGTCATCGCCGTCTGGAACTGGGAGCTGCCGGAACTGCCGGCTGACTGGCACCGTGGCTTCGCGGCCTGCCACGAGATCTGGGCCGGCAGCACCTTCGTGGCCGAGGCCTGCCGGGCCGCCGGCAGCCCGCCGGTGCGGGTGGTGCCCTATCCCATCCTGCCCCGCCCGGCGCCCGCCGCCCTGGGCCGCGCGGATTTCGGCCTGCCGGAGAAGGCTTTCGTGACCCTGGTGGTGTTCGACGCCACCTCCTCCATCGCGCGCAAGAACCCGCTGGGGGCCATTGCCGCGCATCACGCCGCCTTCGGCGACCGGCCTGACCGCATCCTGGTGATCAAAACCCACGCCACCGCCGATGCGGGCCCCGCCTGGGACATGGTCGCCAGGGCCGCGCGGGCCCACCCGAACGTGCGCGTTCTGGAGCAGCACCTGCCGCGCGCCGGGCTCTGGGCGCTGATGGGAGCGGCCGATTGCCTGCTGTCGCTGCACCGGGCCGAGGGCTACGGCTTCGCCATCGCCGAGGCCATGGCGCTCGGCCGGGCGGTCGTCGCCACGGGCTGGTCCGGTAATGTAGATTTCATGTCGGGGCCTGGGGCATTCATGGTACCCTACCGGCTTGTGCCGGCCCATGATCCGCAGGAGATCTATGACATCCCCCGCGCATCCTGGGCGGAGCCCGACATCGTCGCCGCGGCCAACCTGCTTTCGGCCCTAGCCGAACGGCCGCGAACCGCCTACCCACCCACCTCCTTTCCCGTGCCCGATTACCCTTCACTACTTTGGCATGGCGAAATCGGCCCGGCGCCTCTGGCCCCGGCTGGAGCGTGTCGTTAAAAACCCTGACCTTGGAAGTCGAGACCCGCTGACATGCCTCGTGCTTTGATTACCGGTATCACCGGACAGGACGGTGCCTATCTTTCCCAGTTGCTGCTGGAGAAGGGATACGAGGTGTTCGGCCTCCTGCGCCGTTCTGCCTCCTCCGAGGTCATCGACTCCCGCCTCCGCTGGCTGGGCATCGCTGACCGGGTCACGATGCTGGACGGCAACCTGACCGACCTGTCCTCGCTGCTGCGGGTGCTGGAGGAGTCGAAGCCGGACGAGGTGTACAATCTCGGCGCCCAGAGCTTCGTGAAGACCTCCTGGACCCAGCCGCTGCTGACCGGCAGCGTCACCGCGCTCGGCGTCGGCAACATGCTGGAGGCGGTGCGTCTGGTGGCGGCCAAGGCTCGCTTCTATCAGGCCTCATCCTCCGAGATGTACGGCCTGATCCAGGAGCCCATCCAGGACGAGAAGACCCCCTTCTATCCCCGCAGCCCCTATGCGGTGGCGAAGCTCTACGGCCACTGGATGACGGTGAACTACCGTGAATCCTTCGGCCTGCACGCATCCTCGGGCATCCTCTTCAACCATGAGAGCCCGCTGCGCGGCCTGGAATTCGTGACCCGCAAGATCACGGACGGCGTGGCGCGCATCAAGCTGGGGCTGGCGACCGAGCTGCCGCTCGGCAACCTCGATGCCAAGCGCGACTGGGGCCATGCGAAGGACTATGTCCGCGCCATGCACATGATGCTGCAGCAGGACCAGCCCGACGACTACGTGGTGGCCACCAACCGCACCACCACGGTGCGCGAGTTCTGCCGCATCGCCTTCGCGCATGTGGGGCTGGACTACGAGAAGCATGTGACGGTCAACCCCGCCTTCCTGCGTCCCGCCGAAGTGGAAGTGTTGCACGGCAACCCCGCCAAGGCCGAGGCCAAGCTGGGCTGGAAGCCGGAGATCACGCTGGAGCAGATGGTGCAGGAGATGGTCGAGGCCGATCTCAAGCGGCATCGCGCGCGGGCCGCTGCTGCCTGATGCCGCTGGCGCCGCAGCGCATTCTGGTCACGGGGGCGACCGGCTTCGTCGGCCGCCACCTGCTGCCGCGCCTGCGGCATGCCTTCCCGCGCGCCAGCCTGCTGGCGGCCGAGCGCCACGGCGTCCCTGACTGCCCCCTGGCCGAGATCGTGCTGCCCATGGACCTGGAGCAGCCGGAGGGCATGGAGGCCCTGGTGCGCGATGCCGCGCCGGATGTCGTCGTGCATCTGGCGGCCCAGGCGGCGGTGGGCGAGGCCTTTGCCGACCCCGCCCGTACCTGGCGGGTGAACCTGCTGGGCACCATGGCGCTGGCCAACGCGACCATGCGCCACGCGCCCCACGCGCCGTTCCTGTTCATTTCCTCGGCCGAGGTCTACGGCCTCTCCTTCCGCGACAGCACGGTGCCGCTGACCGAGCTGGCGCCGATGCAGCCGGCCAACCCCTATGCCGCCAGCAAGGCCGCCTGCGACATCGCGCTGGGCGAGATGTCGCTGCGCGGGCTGCGCTGCATCCGCATGCGCCCGTCCAACCATACCGGGCCCGGGCAGTCGGAAGGCTTCGTCGTCGCGGCCTTCGCGCGGCAGATCGCCCGTATCGAGGCGGGTTTGCAGGACGCGGTGATGCATGTCGGCGCGCTGAACCGCTGGCGCGACTTCCTGGACGTGCGCGACGTCTGCAGTGCCTATGCCATGGCCTTGCAGGCGGCGCCGGAACTGCCGCCCGCCAGCGTGTTCAACGTCGCCTCCGGCACGCTGCGGCGCATCGGCGACGTGCTGGACGCGCTGCTCGCCCGCAGCCGCGTGGCCGTGCGCGTCGAGGAGGACGCGACCCGCCTGCGCCCGACCGATGTGCCGCGCACCGCGGGCGATGCCGGCCTGCTGCGCCGGCGGCTGGGCTGGACGCCGGAAACCTCCTGGGACAAGACGCTGGACGATGTGCTGGCGGACTGGCGCGGGCGCGTGGCGGCCGGGCAGGCCTGATCTCAGCGGCTACGGAGCATCCGCCGTGGCCGCGCCGCCGGTCCTGGCTTCCAGGCCCCGGCCCGCCGTCCTTGCGGTAATGGCTTACCCGTGGCTCGCACGCCGGTTTCGTGGCGAGGGGCGTGTTATCCCGCCGGGTGGCCGGGTGGCGTGAAGAACCATCCTCCCACCACCCGGCCTTGTCAGCGCGCCGGCGCCTCGGCCGGCACCGCCGTCACGCTGTTGAAGGGCGAGCCGTCCACCAGCTTGGTGCTGGTGATCAGGTAGACCAGCACGCGCTTCTCGTTATCCAGGATGCGCGTCACGGTCAGTGCCTTGAACAGGGGCGAGGAGGATTGCCGGAAGACCGACTCGGATTGCGGGATGCCGCTCGGCATCGTCACCGGGCCGGTCGCGCGGCAGGCCAGGCTGAAGCGCGAGGGGTCCTCCGCCAGCCCCACCCAGCCCGAGAGCCCCCCCGTATCGGCGCGTGACACGTAGCAGGAGACATTCGGCACGCGCGGGTCGTCATACCGCTCGACCACCACCTTGTCGTTCGGCCCGACCAAGCGGAAGGTCGTGCTGACCTCCCCGACCCGCGTCTGGGCCAGGGCGGCGCCAGGAGCGAGCAGGGCCGGAGCGAGCAGGACAGGAGCGAGCAGAACGGCGGCGAGCAGGCCGCGGGTGACGATACGCATGGTGGACTCTTCTCCTCTTCAGGGAAGAGAGATTGGGCGGAAGGGGGCGGAAGGCAATCGCGCCCGCCCGTCCCCAGGAGTGTCGCTCCCCCTGTGCCGCCCTTCATTCCCGTTCCCTCTGCCTCTGCCTCTGCCTCTGCCTCTGCCTCTGCCGGGGCGGGGCGGGGCCCGGCCTCATTCCGCCGGTGCCGCACCCCAGAGATGCGGCTGCAATTCCTCGCGCCGGTCCGGGAAGAACAGGGCGCAGACCAGCGTGACGGCGGAGAAGCCCGCCAGCACCAGCAGCGCCGCCGCCAGGTTGCCGGTGGCCTTGTGCAGCGCGCCCACCAGCGGCGCGGCGGCGGCGGCGCCGAGGAAGCCGATGAAGAAGCGCCAGGAATAGAGCCTGACCCGCAGGGCGGGGGCGATATAGCGCGCCGTCATCGTTTCGTTCACCGTCACCTGGCCGAAGATCGAGGCGGCCAGCGCCGCCGCCAGCGGCAGCACAACCGGCCCCTGCGCGAAGGAAAGCGCCAGCATCAGCGGCATCTGCGCGACGGCCAGCGGCAGGAAGACGCGCCGCAGCGTCAGGCGGTCGATCATCCGCCCCACGGTGAACTGCGTCAGCCCGCCGCACAGCGTCGCCAGGAAGGCCAGCCCGCCGATGATCGGCAGCAGGCCCGGCGCCATGGCCAGCCTCTCCTCCATCAGCTTCGGCAGCAACAGGGTGAAGGCGTTGAAGACGAGGCCGGAGGCGGCGGCGATGGCCATCAGCACCACCACGGCGCGGCGCACGATAGCAGGCGGGATGGGTGGGAAGGGCCGGGCGGGGCCACGGCCGGCGGTCATGTCGACAGGGGCCTCCCGCGCATAGAACAGGCCGATCACGACGCAGAGCAGGCCGGGCACGATGAAGGCCCAGCGCCAGCCCGCCGCCTGCGCCAGGAAGGCGGTGGCGACCGGCGCGGTGGCGACGCCCAGATTGCCGAACACCCCGTTCAGCCCGACGGCGCGGCCGACCTTGTCGCCGGCGGCCTCCACCAGCATGGCGGTGCCGATCGGGTGGTAGATGGCGGCGAAGCTGCCCATGCCCCCCAGTGCCGCAGCCAGCCAGAAGGGCGAATTCGTCAGCCCCGCCGCCGCCATGCAGCCGCCGGTGCCCAGGAAGAAGCCCAGCATCAGCCGCTGCCGCCCCACCCGTTCCGCCAGCCAGCCCATTGGCAGGGCGCCGACGCCGTAGAGCACGAACATCGCCGTGCCCAAGGCCAGCACCGGCCCGTAATCGCGGCCGAAGGGGCTGCCTTCCTGCTGCACCATGCTGAGCACGGCGGTGGCCAGGATCAGCAGCGAGTAATGCGTGGCGGTATGCGCCGCGTTGATGAAGGCGATCTGCCGCGTGGTGGTCGAGGGGCGGGCCATGACTGGCTCCTGTTGTGTCTGGCGCGGGTGCAAGATAGCCTGGCGGTTTAGCGACGTCCGGACAGATTATGTCGCCATACGGCCAAGCCCCGGCCCTGCCGGCGGAACAGGTGGACCGCCCCCTGGCGGCCTTCGCGCGGGATTATGCCGGTGGCCTTTCCACCAGCCTGCACAGCCACGGCCGGGCGCAACTGCTCTACGCGACGCGGGGCGTGATGCATGTGGCGGCGGCGCGCGCCCTGCATGTCGTGCCGCCGGGCCGCGCGCTCTGGGTGCCGGCGGGGCTGCCGCATCAGGTGGAGATGCGGGGCGCCGTGGCCATGCGCGCCCTGTTCCTGCGCGCCGATGCCGCCAGAGCCGGCCCGGCGAGGGTCATGGTGCTGGCGGTCTCGCCGCTGTTGCGGGAACTGGTGTTGGCCGCCTGCGACGGCCCGCTGGAATGGGACGAGGCCGGGCGGGGCGGCCATCTGGCGGCGCTGATACTGGATGAGATCGCCCGCGCCCCCGCCCTGCCGCTCGGCGTGCCGCAGCCGCATGACCCGAGGCTGCTGCGGCTGGCCGCGGCCCTGCGCGCCGACCCGGCCTGCGACCGCACGCTGGAGGAATGGGCGGAAGCGTCGGGCGCCAGCCCGCGCACCCTGTCGCGCCTGTTCCGCGCCGAAACCGGCCTGAGCTTCGCCATCTGGCGCCAGCAGACCCGGCTGACGGAGGCGGCGGCGCTGCTGGCCCAGGGCGTCACCCCGGCGAGGGCGGCGGCGGTGGTGGGTTATGCCAGCGCCTCCGCCTTCGGGGCCGCGTATCGCGCCGCCTTTGGCACCACCCCCGCACGCGCCGCGGGTTGAAGAATCCCCGAAAAAGAACATATAAAGAACGGAAACGGGGATGCTGTCATGGAACTGCGCACCAAGCTGGCCATCCTGGCGGATGCGGCGAAATACGATGCGTCCTGCGCTTCATCCGGCACAGAGAAGCGGGATTCGCTGAAGGGCGGCCTCGGCAGCACCGAAGGCATGGGCATCTGCCACGCCTATGCGCCCGATGGCCGCTGCAGTTCTCTTCTAAAAGTGCTGCTGACCAATGCCTGCGTGTTTGACTGCGCCTATTGCATCAACCGCGCCTCCGCCGACCTGCCGCGCGCCCGTTTCACGGTGGAGGAACTGGTCCGGCTGACGCTGGCCTTCTATCGGCGCAATTACATCGAGGGCCTGTTCCTCTCCTCCGGCATCATCCGCAGCCCGGATTACACGATGGAGCAGATCGTGCGGGTGGCGCGCACGCTGCGGGAGGAACACGGCTTCAAAGGCTATATCCACCTCAAGACCATCCCCGACGCCGACCCGCTGCTGGTCGCCGAGGCGGGCCTTTATGCCGACAGGCTCTCGATCAACGTGGAACTGCCGCGGGAGGAAAGCCTGAAGGCCCTGGCGCCGGAAAAGGACCTGCCCGCCATCCGCCGCACCATGGGCGACCTTTCCGTGCGGATCGCCGAGGCCAGGGACAACCTGCGCACCGCCCGCCGCACCGCCCCCCCGCGCTTTGCCCCAGCCGGGCAATCCACCCAGATGATCGTGGGCGCTGATGACAGCGACGACCGCCGCATCCTGACGGTGGGGGCCGAGATGTATGGCCGCTTCAACCTGCGCCGGGTCTATTATTCCGCTTATTCCCCCATCGCCTCGGCCTCCGCGCTGCTGCCGCCCACGGCGCCGCCCCTGCTGCGCGAGCACCGGCTCTATCAGGCCGACTGGCTGCTGCGCTTCTACGACTTCTCGCCGGAGGAGATCCTGGATGGCGGCGAGGATGGCATGCTGGACCTGGCCATCGACCCCAAGCTGGCCTGGGCGCTGAAGCACCGTGGCGAATTTCCCGTGGACATCAACACCGCCCCGCGCGAGGCGCTGCTGCGCGTGCCGGGCCTCGGCGCCCGCAACGTGGCGCGCATCCTGGAGGCGCGGCGGCACCGCGCGGTGCGGATGGCCGACCTCGCCCGCCTGCGGCTGCCGCTGGCCAAGATCGCACCCTTCATCCTGGCGCCCGATCACCGCCCCGCCATGGGCGTGCTGGACAGCGCCGGCCTGCGCCAGCGCCTGACCCCCGGCCGCTCCACCAGCCTGGCGGTGAAGGTGAAGCCGAGGCAGCTTTCCCTGAATGTATAGCGTCACGCTGGCCGGCCCCGCCGATTTCGACGGCTGGCGCCGCGCCGCCCGCACCCTGCTGGCCGCCGGCCTGGACCCCGGTGACATCGCCTGGCTGCAACCGGGGGAGGAGGCCGGCCTGTTTCCCACCGACCCCATTCCGCCGGGCGACCGCCCGATGCCCGCCGTGCCGCGCGACTTCATGGCCATGGCCGAAGCCGCCAGCCGCCATGCCGATCCCGGGCGCTTCGCCCTGCTGCACCGGCTGCTCTGGCGCGCGGGGCGGGAGCCCGGCCTGCTGCGCACGCCCACCGACCGCGACATGCTGCGCGCCGAAGCCATGGCCCGCGCCGTGCGGCGCGACGCCCACAAGATGCATGCCTTCCTGCGCTTCCGCGAGATCGGGACTGAGGCCGGCCCCCGTTCCGTCGCGTGGTTCGAGCCGGAACACCATATCCTGGAAGCCGAAAGCGGCTTCTTCGTCCGCCGCTTCGCCGGGTTGCGCTGGTCCATCCTGACGCCGCGCCTGAGCGCGCACTGGGATGGCCAGGATCTCTGCTTCTCCCCCGGCGCCCGCCGCCAGGACGCGCCCGCCGGCGACGATGCCGAGGATCTCTGGCGCACCTATTTCGCGAATACCTTCAACCCGGCCCGGCTGAAGCCCGCGGCGATGCGGGCCGAGATGCCCAAGAAATACTGGCACGCCCTGCCGGAGGCAGAGATCATCCCGGCCCTGATTCACGCCGCCGAAGACCGGGTGCGGGCAATGATCGAGCGTGGTGCCTCGGCCCCCATCGCCCGGCGCCAGCGGCGGCTCTGACGCGGGCAGCCGTGCCATGCTATGGCGGCGTCATCATTCCCATGTTGCAGATCAACCCCCGCCTCGCCATTCCCGACGACGAACTGAAGGAAACCTTCGTCCGCGCTTCCGGCCCCGGTGGCCAGAACGTCAACAAGGTCTCCAGCGCGGTGCGCCTGTCCTTCGACGTCATGGCCTCACCCAGCCTGCCGAGCGCGGTGAAGGAACGGCTGGCCCGCCTGGCCGGCCGGCGGATGGATGGCGCGGGGGTGCTGGTGATCGCGGCGCAGCGCTTCCGCTCGCTGGAGCAGAACCGCCAGGATGCGCGCGAGCGGCTGCTGGAACTGCTGCGCGAGGCCGCCATCCCGCCCGTGCCGCGTATCGCCACCCGCGTCTCGCGCAACCAGAAGCGCAAGCGGGTGGAGGAAAAGCGGCATTCCTCGGGGGTGAAGCGCCTGCGGGAGCGGCCGGGGGAAGAATAGGAGGACGAGGCGGGTGTCCCAGCCCAGGGGCCGCCCGGAACTGAAGGCTCACGCCTCTCTACGGGACCGCCCGAGGGGCCGCCACGGCCGGGCGGGCCGAAAATGCCGGGGCAAGGCGCCCCGGCCCGGCTTCAGACGTGGAAGCTTTCCCCGCAGCCGCAGCGGCCCTTTTCGTTCGGGTTCACGAAGGTGAAGCCGGCGGACATCGCCTTGGTCTCGTAATCCATGGTGGTGCCCAGCAGGAACAGCGTCGCCTTGCGGTCCACCAGCACGGTCACGCCCTTGTCGGTCACCACTTCATCGCCTGGCCCCGCGGCATCCGCCCAGGACAGGTCATAGGACATGCCGGAGCAGCCGCGCGTGTTCACCGCCACGCGCAGCAGCTTGCCTTCCTGGCCGCCGGCATAGAGCCCGCGCAGGCGCTCGACCGCCGCGTCCGACAATTGCATCAGCGGCGGCAGGGCGCGGCGGGCGCGCGGGGCCGTGGTGGTCGTGCTCATCGTGGCTCCCTCAATACATGTTCAGGGCGAGGCGGGCGTCCTCGCTCATGCGGGACTGGTCCCAGGGCGGGTCCCACACGACCTCGACCTTCACATCGGTGACGCCGGGCACGAGGCGGATGGCTTCCTCCACCTGAGACGGCAATTCCTGCGCCGAGGGGCAGGAGGGCGTGGTCAGCGTCATCTCGACCGCCACCTTGCCATCCTCGCCGATCTCGACGGCATAGATCAGGCCGAGTTCGTAGATGTTCACCGGGATCTCCGGGTCGAACACGGTGCCGATCATGTCCATCACCGCCGTCTCAGACACGGCGGGCAGCTTCTCGCCCTCCGGCGTCCAGGCGCCGTGCGCGGCCACGCGGTCTTCCCGCGCGAGGTCGCCGGGCCCCGGCGCGATGGGGCGCTGGGCGGCGAAGGCCGGGGCTGTGGTGTCGTCACTCACTGCTGGCATCCTCGGTCCTGTTGTCGAGCGCGTTGTTCAGCGTGTGCCAAGGCAGGGTCGCGCATTTCACCCGGCTGGGATATTCCGAAACGCCGCCCAGCACCTGCAACCGCTCCATCTCGTCGGCCAGGGCGGCACCGCAATCGGGGCAGGTGCCGGTCATGGCGAGGCCGCGGAACTTCTCGCTCAACTCGCGCGCCTCAGCCTGGGTCTTGCCGCGCACCGTCTCGGTCATCAGGCTGGCGCTGGCCATGGAGATGGCGCAGCCCCGCCCCTGGAAGCCGGCATCCGCGATGGCGCCATCCGCCCCAAGCTTCACCCAGAGTTCCAGCCGGTCGCCGCACATCGGGTTGTCGCCCTTCGCATGACGGTCGGCATCCTCCAGCCTGCGGAAGTTCCGGGGCTTGCGGCCATGGTCCAGGATGACTTCCTGGTAGAGATCGCGCAGGTCGTCGAACATTACGAGAAAAACTCCCGGGCCTTGACCAGCGCCTCGGCCAGGTAGTCGACCTCTTCCTTCGTCGTATAGAGGCCGAAGGAGGCGCGGCAGGTGCTCTCCACGTTAAATCGTGCGTGCAGCGGCTCGGCGCAATGGCGGCCGGAGCGGACGGCGATGCCGGTACGGTCGAGCAGGGTTGCAAGGTCGTGGGCATGGGCGACATCCAGCGTGAAGGCGAAGACGCCGCCACGGTCCTGCGCGTGGCCCAGCAGGGTCACGCCCTCGATGGCCGAGAGCTTCGCCATGGCGTGGTCCACCAGGGCGCGTTCATGCGCCTCGATCGCCGGCATGCCGATGGCCTCCACATAGTCGATGGCCGCGTGCAGGCCGATGGCCTCAATGATCGGCGGCGTGCCGGCCTCGAACTTGGCGGGCACGGGCGCGGGCAGGAAGCGTTCCAGCGAGACTTCTGAAATCATGTCGCCGCCACCCATGAAGGGCGGCATCCGCTCCAGCAGTTCCATCCTGCCCCACAGCACGCCGATGCCGGTGGGGCCGTAGAGCTTGTGGCCGGTGAACACGTAGAAGTCGCAGCCCAGCGCCTGCACGTCCACGCGGCGGTGGACGGCGGCCTGGGACCCGTCCAGCAGCAGCTTGGCACCATGCGCGTGGGCCAGGGTGGCGAGGGGACCGGCCGGGATCACGGTGCCCAGCACGTTGGACATGTGGGTGATGGCGACCAGCCTGACCTTGCCGTCGGCCAGCTTGGCCTCGACATCGGCGAGGTCCAGTTCGCCGGTATCGGTGACGGCGGCGATACGCAGCTCCACCCCATGCGCGTCCCGCAGCATCTGCCAGGGGACAAGATTGGCATGGTGCTCCATCTCGCTGATCAGCACGGCATCGCCCGCCTTCAGCACCCCGCGCCCGTAGCTATGGGCGACAAGGTTGATGGCGGCGGTGGAGGAGCTGGTGAAAACGATCTCCCGCTCATCCGCCGCGTTCAGGAAGCGTGCGACGGCGGCGCGGGCGGCCTCGTGGCCGGCGGTGGCGAGTTCCGACAGGTGGTACGCGCCGCGATGGACATTGGCGTAAGCCGTTTCCATCGTGCGGACCATGGTGTCGATCACCGCGCGCGGCTTCTGCGCCGAGGCGCCGGAATCGAGGAAGACCAGCGGCTTGCCGCGCACCGTCTGCGACAGGATCGGGAAATCCCGCCGGATACGCTCGACATCGAAAGCCGGGGCCAGCACCGCGCCATCCATCACGCAATCGTCTCCCACCAGCCGGCCACGGCGGTGCCGAGGGCCGCGCGGACCGTCTCATCCTCGACCGAATCCACGGCTTCCTGCAGAAAGGCCTCGATCAGCATGGACCGTGCGGTGGCCTGCGGGATGCCGCGGGCGCGCAGGTAGAAGAGCTGATTCTCGTCCAGTTCGCCCACCGTGGCACCGTGGCTGCACTTCACGTCATCGGCGTAGATTTCCAGCTGCGGCTTGCTGTCGATCTCGGCCTGATCGGACAGCAACAGCGCCTGGTTCATCTGGTAGCCGTCCGTGCGCTGGGCCACCTGGTGCACGTGAATCTTACCCTGGAAGACACCGCGCGACCTGCCGGCCAGCACCGTCTTCACCGTCTGGCGGCTGGCGCAATCGGGCGCCGCGTGGTCCAGGAAGGTGGTGCAGTCGCCGTGCTGGCCATCGGCCAGAAGCTGGGCGCCGTTCAGGTGCGCCATGGCCTTGGGGCCGTTCAGCGAGACATGCGCCTCGCTGCGCGACAGCTTGGCGCCGACATGCAGCAGGAAGCTGTCATAGGTCGCGCCCGCCGCCGCGTTGGCGAAGACGGTGGAGAGGAAGATGCCGCCGGGGCCTTCCTGCTGGATGCGCGCATGGGTCAGGTGGGCGCCTTCCTCCAGCACAATCTCGACCACTGGATTGTGCAGGTAGCGGCCTTCGCCACGGCCCAGCGCACGCTCGATCAGCACCAGCCTGGCGCCGGCGCCGAGGCGGATGACATGGCGCGGGTGCACCGTCACCGGCCGGTCGCCGGACTGGATGATCGAGAGCAGCTCGATCGCGCCGCCATCGGCGCCGGCGGGCAGGTCGATCAGCGCGCCATCCTCGAACAGCATGGTGTTCAGGGCGGCCAGCGGCAGGTCGTCCACCCGCGCCACGCTGCCCAGCAGCCCTTCGGCTGCCGAGAGGTTGGCGCCCAGGCTCCTGGCGAGGCCGTCGGACAGGTCCGCGCGGAAGCGCCCGTCGAGGAAGACCACGCGTTGCGGCGCGGTCGCCTCCGGCAACGCGAAATCCTCGTCCACCGGCGTCAGTGCCTCGCCGAAGCCGGTCTGCGCCAGCAGGGCGAGGTCGGTGTAGCGCCAGGCTTCCAGCTTGCGGCTGGGGAAGCCCTTGCTGCGGAAGGCATTGGCGGCCTGCTCGCGCAGCGCCACCACCCAGGGCTGACGGATGCCGGGCAGGCGGTTGTTCAGGCCCTCGTAGCGGCGCAGAAAGCCTTCGGGGCCGGCTTCGAATTGCGCGTTCATGCCGCCTGCACCGCCGTGTATCCCGTCTCCTCCAGCGACTTGGCCAGTTCGGGCCCGCCGGATTGAACGATGCGGCCGTTCATCAGCACGTGCACGCGGTCGGGCACGATGTAGTTCAGCAGCCGCTGGTAGTGGGTGATGACGAGCGACGAGAATTCCGGCCCGCGCATGGCGTTGACGCCATCGGCCACGATCTTCAGCGCGTCGATGTCCAGCCCGCTGTCGGTCTCGTCCAGGATGGCGAGGCCGGGGCGCAGCAGGGCCATCTGCAGCACTTCGTTGCGCTTCTTCTCGCCGCCGGAGAAACCGACATTGACGCCGCGCTTCAGCATGTCCTCCGGCATGGAGAGTTCCTTCATGCGGGCACGGGCCAGCTTCAGGAACTGCATGGCGTCCAGCTCGGGCTCGCCCTTGCCGCGGCGGATGGCGTTCAGCGCAGTGCGCAGGAAATTGGCATTGCCGACGCCCGGCAGTTCCACCGGGTACTGGAAGGCCAGGAACAGGCCGGTCGTGGCGCGTTCCTCGGGTTCCATCGCCAGCAGGTCGTGGCCATTGAAGGTGGCGGTGCCGCCGGTGACCTCGTAGCCCTCCCGCCCCGCCAGCACATAGGACAGGGTGGACTTGCCACTGCCATTCGGGCCCATCACCGCATGGATCTCGCCCTGCGGCACTTCAAGGTCGATCCCCTTGAGGATCTGCTTGCCATCGATTTCGGCCGTCAGGCCCTCGATCTTCAACATGATACGCGTACCCGTCCCTTAACCTACAGAGCCTTCAAGGCTGATCTGCAACAGCTTCTGCGCCTCGACCGCGAATTCCATCGGCAGTTCCTTCAGGACCTCCCGGCAGAAGCCGTTCACGATCAGGCCCACCGCGTCTTCCTGCGTGAGCCCACGCTGCCGGCAGTAGAACAACTGGTCCTCGGCGATGCGGCTGGTCGTCGCCTCGTGCTCGACCTTGGCGGTCATGCAGCGGTTCTCGATATACGGCACGGTATGCGCGCCGCACTGGTCGCCGATCAGCAGGCTGTCGCATTGCGTGAAATTGCGCGCGCCCACCGCCTTCGGGCTGATCTTCACCAGGCCGCGATAGGTGTTCTGGCCATGACCGGCGCTGATGCCCTTGGACACGATGGTTGAGCGCGTGCGCGGCCCGATATGGAACATCTTCGTTCCCGTATCGGCCTGCTGGTAGTTGTTGGTGATGGCGACGGAATAGAACTCGCCCACCGAATCCTCGCCCAGCAGGATGCAGGACGGGTACTTCCAGGTGATGGCGGAGCCGGTCTCGACCTGCGTCCACGAGATCTTGGACCGCGCGCCGCGGCAGGCGCCGCGCTTGGTCACGAAGTTGTAGATGCCGCCCTTGCCGTTCTCGTCGCCCGGGTACCAGTTCTGCACGGTGCTGTACTTGATGGTGGCGTCGTCATGCGCCACCAGCTCGACCACCGCCGCATGCAGCTGGTTCTCGTCGCGCATCGGCGCCGTGCAGCCTTCCAGGTAGGAAACATGGCTGCCGGCATCGGCGATGATCAGCGTGCGCTCGAACTGCCCGGTGCTCTTCGCGTTGATGCGGAAGTAGGTGGACAGCTCCATCGGGCAGCGGACGCCCTTGGGGATGTAGACGAAGCTGCCATCGGTGAAGACGGCGCTGTTCAGGGCCGCGAAGAAGTTGTCGCCCTGCGGCACGACGCTGCCCAGGTACTGCTTCACCAGTTCCGGGTGGTTCTGCACGGCTTCCGAGATCGGGCAGAAGATGATGCCCTCCTTCTCCAGCCGCGCGCGGAAGGTGGTGGCGACGCTGACGCTGTCGAACACCGCATCCACCGCGATGGGCATGCGGCCGCCCTCGGCCGGGGTGTCGCCCGCGCCCTCGACGCCGGCCAGGATGGCCTGTTCCTTCAGCGGGATGCCGAGCTTGGCGTAGGTGCGCAGCAGCTCCGGGTCCACCTCGTCCAGTGACTTCGGGCCCGCCTTCTTGACCGGGGCGGCGTAGTAATAGGAAGCCTGGTAGTCGATCTTGGGGTAATCGACCGCCGCCCAGACCGGCTCTTCCATCTTCAGCCAGATGGCATAGGCCTTCAGCCGCCATTCCAGCAGCCAGGCGGGCTCGTTCTTCTTGGCGCTGATGAAGCGGACGATATCCTCGCTCAACCCCTTCGGGGCGAACTCCATTTCGATATCCGTCTCGAACCCGTACTTGTACGGGCCCTCGGTGACGGACTGGACGGCGTCGATGGTTTCGGTGACGGCGGGCATATGACTGGTCCCTACTCGGCGGGCAGAGGTACCGGCGGGGCCGGCAAGGGGTTCGGCGCGGGGGCGGCGCGGTGGCCTTGTGTCCCATGGCCCTGCGAATGGCAGGTTCGCGAGGCCGGGCCGGCAAGATCCGCGAGGCTGATGCCCGAGAGCGCGCGGCGGACCGCATCGTTCACCGGGTCCCAGCGGCCGCGCACGGGGCAGGTGGCTTCCGTGTCGCAGCTGCCGGATGCGCCATCGACGCAGGCGGTCAGCGCGATGGGGCCATCCACCGCCAGGATGACGTCGGAGAGGGTAAGGTCCACGAGCGGCCGGGCGAGGCGATAGCCGCCCCGCGCGCCGCGCAGCCCCTCCACCAGCCCGGACTGGGCCAGGGCCTTCAGCACCTTGGCCACGGTCGGCTCGGCGATGCCGCTGGCCAGCGCCAGGCAGGGCGCGGTCTGCACCCCGCCCTCGGCATCCAGCCGGGCCAGCACGACGACAGCGTAGTCCGTGAGCTTCGACAGCCGCAGCAAAGCAGGCTTCTCCTGGAAAGCGGACTTGGTTTGTCCTGTTTCGGGCAAATGCGCTTTGCCCCCCCCGATGTCAAGGCCGGCGAGGGGGAAAGGGGCGGCCGCCGGGCGCGGAATTCGCGCGACCCGGCCTGCTTTTTATGCATGAACGGCCACTGCCGGGGGTGGGCTTGCGGGGCCTCCCGCCCGCCATGTCCAGCCCGGTGGGCGCGAGGGGTTTGCCTGGTCCAGCCGGCGGTGCCACTTTCAGGCCATGCCGAAGCCAACCTATCCCCGCCATGCCGCCAGCCTCATTCTCTGGCGCGAAAGGGCGGGGGGTGCCGTCGAGATCCTGATGGGCCTGCGCCACGCGGGCCACCGCTTCATGCCAAGCCGCCTGGTCTTTCCCGGCGGCCGCGTGGACCTGGCCGACCGCACCGCCCCCGCCGCCACGGAACTGGTGCCCGAGACCCGCGCCGCGCTGGAACGTGCGGCCCCGTCGCGCCTCGCCCGCGCGCTCGGCATCGCCGCCGCGCGGGAGCTGGAGGAGGAAACCGGCCTCACCCTGGCGCGCCCCGGCGAGGACGCGCCCGCGCTGGACGTGCTGGACTATGTCTGCCGCGCCGTGACGCCCTCCTTCAGCCCCATCCGCTTCAATGCCCGCTTCCTGGCCGCCCCGGCCGATGCCGCGCGCGGCACGCTGGGCGGCTGCGGTGAGCTGGAGACGCTCGGCTGGTTCTCGCTGGAGGAAGTGGCCACCGCTCCGGTGGCGCCCATCACCGCCTGCGTGCTGACGCAGTTCTCCAGCCTGATGGCGCTGCCGCCGGCCGTGCGCGCGGCGCGCCCGCTGGTCCGCTACCTGGGCTTCGACCGGGCGCTGCCGGAGCGCGAGGCCGCCCCCGCCGCCGGGTGAGCGCCGGCCCCGTCATCGGCGGTCTTGCCGGATGGCATGGCGCTCGTCATCCTCGGCCCAAGTTCAAGGCTGAGGAGATTGCGATGCGCCTGGCGGTGCTCAAGGAAAGGCGGCCGGTGGAAACCCGCGTCGCCGCAACGCCGGAGACGGTGAAGAAACTGCTGGCCCTCGGCATCACGGCCGTGGCGGTCGAGGCCGGCGCGGGCCTGGCCTCCGGCTTCACCGACGCCGCTTATGCCGGGGCGGGGGCCGAGATCGCCCCCGACGCCGCCGCGGCCCTGGCCGGGGCCGCCATCGTGCTGAAGGTGCGCGCGCCCCTGGCGGCCGATGAGGGCGGGCTGGACGAGCTTTCGCTCATCCCGCGCGGCGCGCTGCTGCTGGGCGTGCTGGAAACGGTGGGCTCGCCCGGCCGCGCGAAAGCCTATGCCGAGGCCGGTATCGAGGCCGCCAGCCTGGAGCTGCTGCCCCGCATCACCCGCGCGCAGAGCATGGACATCCTCTCATCCCAGGCGAATCTCGCGGGCTACCGCGCGGTGCTGGAGGGGGCGGTGGCCTTCGACAAGGGTTTCCCGATGCTGATGACGGCGGCGGGCACCATCCCGGCGGCCAATGTTTTCGTCATGGGCGCGGGCGTGGCGGGCCTGCAGGCCATCGCCACGGCGCGGCGCCTGGGCGGCCGCGTCTCGGCCACCGATGTCCGCCCGGCGGCCAAGGAGGAAATCAAGTCCCTCGGCGCCAGCTTCGTCGGTTACGAGGACGAGGAAAGCAAGGCCGCCCAGACCGCGGGTGGCTACGCCAAGCAGCTCTCGGCCGATTTCTATGCCAGGCAGGCCGAGGTCGTGGCGGCGCATATCGGCAAGCAGGACGTGGTGGTCACCACCGCCCTGGTGCAGGGCCGCCGCGCGCCGACGCTGCTGACGGCCGCCATGGTGGGCAGCATGAAGGCGGGCAGCGTGGTGGTGGACATCGCCGCCGATGCCGGCGGCAATTGCGCGCTGACCGTGCCGGGCGAGGCGATCGTGACCGGGAACGGTGTCACGATCCTGGGCTACCGCAACTGGCCCGGGCGCATTCCCGGCGCCGCCAGCGCGCTTTATGCCCGCAACCTGCTGACCTTCCTGACCACCTTCTGGGACAAGGACGCGAAAGCGCCGATGCTGCCGGAAGACGACGACATCGTGCGCGGCGTGATGCTGACGCGCGGCGGCGCCGTGGTGCACCCGCTGCTGACCCAAGCCGCCTGAACGGGGGAAAGACACGATGAACCCGACCGACCTTGCCAACCAGGCGAGCGCCACCGCCGAGCGCGCGCTGGCCATGGCCGCCCAGGCCCGCATGATGGCCGAGCACACGCTCGCCCCTATCGCGCCCGTGGCCCAGGCCGCCGAGCCCTTCCTGATGCTGCTGACCATCTTCATGCTGGCCTGCTTCGTCGGCTACTACGTGGTCTGGAACGTGACGCCGGCGCTGCATTCGCCGCTGATGGGCGTCACCAACGCGATTTCCTCCGTCATCATCGTCGGCGCCATCCTGGCCACCGGCCTGGGCGACAGCATCCTGGCCAAGGTGTTCGGCTTCCTGGGCGCCACGCTCGCCGCCGTGAATATTTTTGGTGGCTTCATGGTGACCAAGCGGATGCTGGCCATGTTCGCCGGCAAGAAGAAGGGCTGAGGCCATGGCGCAGACCTTGACCACCTTCGCCTATCTCGTCGCCTCCGTCCTGTTCATCCTGGCGCTGCGCGGCCTGTCCCACCCCACCACCAGCCGCCGGGGCAACCTGTACGGCATGGTCGGCATGGGGCTGGCCATCGTGGCGACGCTGCTGCGGCCGGGCATGGAAACCAGCGGCATCGTCATCGTGCTGGCGGGGCTGGCGGTGGGCGGCACCATCGGTGCCGTGCTGGCCAGCCGCATCCAGATGACGGCGCTGCCGCAGCTTGTCGCGGCCTTTCACTCGCTGGTGGGCCTGGCGGCCGTGTTCGTGGCCGCCGCCGCCTTCTACAACCCCGAGAGCTTCGGCATCGGCCATGCCGGCGACATCCATGGCGGGTCGCTGGTGGAAATGTCGCTGGGTGTCGCCATCGGCGCCATCACCTTCTCCGGCTCGGTCATCGCCTTCGCCAAGCTGCAGGCGCTGATGTCCGGCGCGCCCATCACCTTCAAGGGCCAGCACTGGCTGAACCTCGGCATCGCCATCCTGCTGGTGGTGCTGGTCGTGGCCTTCGTCGCCACCGGCAATGGCGTGCTGTTCTGGCTGATCGCGCTGGTGGCCCTGGCGCTGGGCTTCCTGGTTATCATCCCGATCGGCGGCGCGGACATGCCCGTCGTCGTGTCCATGCTGAACAGTTATTCCGGCTGGGCCGCCGCCGGCATCGGTTTTACGCTCCAGAACCTGCTGCTGGTGGTGACGGGCGCGCTGGTGGGTGCCTCGGGCGCCATTCTGTCCTACATCATGTGCAAGGGCATGAACCGCAGCATCTTCAACGTGCTGCTGGGCGGCTTTGGCGCGGAAGCCGGGGGTGGCGCGGCCGCCGCCGGCTCCGGTGGCCCGGCCCGGCCGGTGAAGTCCGGCAGCCCGGAGGATGCCGCCTACATCATGAAGAACGCCCAGAAGATCATCATCGTGCCCGGCTACGGCATGGCGGTGGCGCAGGCGCAGCAGGTGCTGCGCGAGATGGGCGACCTGCTGAAGAAGGAAGGGGCCGAGGTCTCCTACGCCATCCACCCCGTCGCCGGCCGCATGCCCGGCCACATGAACGTGCTGCTGGCGGAAGCCAACGTGCCCTACGAGGAGGTGCACGAGCTGGAAGAGATCAACCCCGAATTCGCGGAAGCCGACGTGGCCTTCGTGATCGGCGCCAACGACGTGACCAACCCCGCCGCCAAGACCGACAAGTCCAGCGCAATCTACGGCATGCCCATCCTGGACGTGGAGCGCGCCAAGACGGTGTTCTTCATCAAGCGCGGCATGGCCAGCGGCTATGCGGGGGTGGAGAACGAGCTGTTCTTCCGCGACAACACCATGATGCTCTTCTGCGACGCCAAGAAGGTGACGCAGCAGATCGTCCAGGCCCTGCAGAAATAGCCTCTGCCCGGGCCGGGCCCGGGGACCGGCCCCTGCGCCACGTTCCCGGAGGGGCGGGCCACGCCGGCCCGGCCCCGGAAGACCCTTCCGCTTTGGGGCGGCGGCCGCTCCGCCGCGGCGGACCGGAAGGCGGCGGGGCCGCCGCTGCCGCCCCGGTGCGGTGCGCCCGATGAAGAATCCGATCTCCCGGTATCTTGCGCGCCGCCTACCTTGCCTCGGCTAACCGAATCTTGAAGCTGTCGTCGTAACGCTGCCCTGACTTCGCCCTTGATTTCGCCCCTGGGGGGGCGTGCCAGTGCCCGTGCGGGCGGCCCGGCGCGCGGATCAGCGGCACGCAGGGCTGTCCAACAGAGAATGGAAAACGCTGCATGTCGCGCCCTGCTACCTCGACCCGGTTCGTGCCGGCCTTGTGCCGTGCCGCCGGTCTTGCCGGCCTGATGGCGGCCTCGCTGCTGGCCGGTCCCGCCCGGGCGCAGGACCAGGACGGGTCCTTCAACCTCATCAACCGCAGCAACCGCGTGATCGAGCGGCTCTATGCCTCCCCCACCGATACCGCGGACTGGGGCGAGAACCGGCTGGCCGGCGGCCGCACCCTGGCCAACGAGGGCAACCTGGCCGTGCGCATGGCGCCCGATGGCGGCTGCCGCACCGACCTGCGCATCGCCTTCGCCGGCGGCATGGTGGAGGAGAGGCGCGACATCGACACCTGCCTCGACCGCGACGTGGTGATCGGCACCCCCGCCCGTACCGGGGCGCAGCGCGCCGGGCGCGAGGACGGCCAGGCCGGCGACCCCAGCTTCAACCTGATCAACGAGGCGGCGAGCCCGATCCACGAATTCTACGCCAGCCCGACCAACGAGGATGACTGGGGCGACGACCGGCTGGGCGGCGGCACGGTACGGGCCCGCGGGCGCCGCGCCATCCGGCTGCCCGGCGGCCATTGCCGGTTCGATCTGCGCGTGGTGTGGGAGGACGGCCGGGCCGAGGAACGGCGCGACGTCAACCTGTGCGAGATCCAGGACCTGTCCTTCCGCTAACGCGGGCAGGGACGGGGGCGGGGCCAGGACATCCCGCCCTCACGCGCGCCGGCCGGTGGGGCTTCGGGCCCCGCTGCCGGCCCGGATGGGTCACATCCGGCGGGTGGCCTGGACGAAGAGCGCCGTTCCCACCAGGACCGAGGCCGACAGGAAGACCAGCGCGGCGCCGGTGCCGCCCGATGCCGCTACCGGGCCGCTGGCCACCTGCAGCACCGCCGTGCCGAGAAAGAACGACAGGTTGACCGCCGAAAGCGCCTTGCCCACCTGTTCCGGCGGCACCACCGCGCGGGTCATGGCGAAGATCAGCGGCTGCACCGCGATGGCGATGCCGAAGGCGAAGAACATCAGCGCGTCATAGCTGGCGGGCATCGCCGCCACGCCCAGCGCGTCCGAGACCCAGCCGCCCGGCCCGCCCGCCACCACCAGCAGCACGAACAGCGCGGCCAGGACATGCCCGGCGGCCAGCACCAGCCTGCGGTGGCCCAGCACGCGGTCCAGCAGCCCGCTCAGCGCCGGGCCCAGGATCAGCGCCAGGGTGAAGAACAGCAGCACGTTGCCGGCCTCGATGCGGGTCAGGCCCTTCACCTCCATCAGCCAGGGCCCGCCCCACAGGCCGCGTAACCCCATGATGATGGCGAAGGACGCGAAGGCCAGGAACATCATGCCCCGCAGCAGGGGCGAGACCCCCAGCCGCACCACGTCCCGCGCCTCGGCCAGCAGGCTTGGGCGGGGGCCGGGGGGCATCGCGGGCGGCACCGGGCGGGGCACCAGCCACAGCACCAGCACCGCCACCCCCACGGCCAGCGCCGCCGAGACCAGGAAGCCCACGCGCCAGCTTGAATTCTCCACCAGCCAGGCCAACGGGCTGGCGGAGAGCAACATGCCGACATTGCCGGTGGCCTGGATCAGCCCCGACCACAGCCCGAAGCGGGCGGGGCTGAGGGTCTTGGCCGCCAGCGTCATGGGGCAGAGCAGCATGCCGCAACTGCCCAGCCCCAGCACCACC
>JAQGHX010000236.1 GCA_028288745.1 Roseomonas sp.
CGCCACCGGCAACGAGCGTCGGCCGAGCGGCCCGCCAGCAAGGTCAGCCCTACTTCGATCCAGGAACGTCCGCACCAGCGCCATGGTGTGGCGAAGATCAGGGGCGTTGGTTTCTGAGCCGGGCTGCCGATCCTGGGCCGCCCCCGTGTGGCCTGCCACGACCAGAGCCGAATGATCCATGTTGATGGGGCGGCGGTCGCGGCCCTGATGCTCCACATGGCAACTCGCGCATTGGCCGATGTCGGCGTGAAAAGTCGTCGCGGGTTGCGGCAGCAATGCCGGAGCAGCGGTGACGTGGCAAGTGAGGCAGGCTGTGGCCTCTACCCCACGCGTGGGTGTGTGGCAGGTCTCGCATTGCGCCCCAATGAAGTCATGCGCGGCCGAGAGCGGGCCGGGATTCACCGCCGCGGTCCAGAAGGGTACGGCTTCCGAACCGGAGCGGTTGAGCCACACGGGCACCGCGATGGCCGCGCCAATGCCGACCAGCCCCAGCATCGCGTACAGGATAATGGTCGGCCTCATGGCAGCCACCGCAGCCCGTAGTAGATGCCGCTCCAAATATGCAAAGCCAGCAGGGGGTAGAGCACGAACGCCGCGACGACATGGACAACCACCCAGTGGGAAAGCGAGCGCTTCAGTGCTTCCCTGCGGCCGATAGCGTTCTCCAGGTCAGCGATCGCCACGACCAGGGCTGGTATGGGCACCTCGGGCTGCGACGCCGGGGTGCCGCGAACGGCACCGGCCTCGAGCGCCGTGGCAATGCCAGAGGCAATTACATCGTAGCGGGTGCGGAGCGTCCCGAGTTCCTGGCGCTGATCGCGGATGTCGGTGCCGATCTGCGCTGCGTAGTAGCGGCCGACGAAGCCGCTCAGGACGACGGTGAGCATGGCAACGACCAGAGCGATCCCGAGCGGGCTCTGATAGTCATGGCCCGTGTGGAGGATCCCGGCCACCGCACCGATGGCACCCGTGTAGACGTGAAAGGCGAGCATCGCACTGAGCGAGGTCCGCCGTTTCAGCCAGGGAACATGCTTGGCGAGCGAGTAGGCTAGCAGCAACACGAACAGCACGGCACCAACGATGCCGAGCAAGCTCCCTGCCAGGCTGCCTGGAAAGCGTGGTGCGGCGTGCAGCAGGAAGGCGGGCGTAAACAATGCCAGGCCGGTCAGCAGCGTACCAACCGTGAGGCGTTCCTTGTCACCCATGTTCAGGCCTCGACCACAAGGCTGCCGATGGATTTCGCCTGGCAGGCCAGGATGATGCCCTTCGCCTTCTCCTCCAGCGGCAGCCCGTCCTCGACATCCATCGTCACCGCGCCCGCCTTCAACGGAACCATGCAGATGCCGCAGGTACCGACCCGGCAGGAGTAGTCGATGTCCACGCCAACCGCCTCCGCCGCCTCCAGAACGGTTTGGTCGGGTCCAAGTGGTACGGTCTTCCCGGAAACCGTAAATTCGACCTGAGCGGTTGCTGCGGGCAGAGCGGTCTGCGGGGCGTCGGCGACGTTGGTGCCTCGCTGCGCTGGGAGTTCAAGGCCTCCAGGGGGCTGCTCCGCGGTGGGTGGCGCGCGCCCCCGGGCCGCACCGAAGGCCTCCATCTTGATCTTGTCCGAGGCGACACCGAGCTCGAGCAGCGACGCTTTGACCGCCTCCATCATGGCTGGGGGGCCGCAGACGTGGACCCGGCGCCGGGCAATTCCGGGTACGGCGCGCGCGATGAACTCCTTCGAAATGGGCCCCAGTGCCCCCGGCCAGTTCGCTTGCGACGCGTCCATCATCGTCGCCGCGACATGCAGGTTGGCAAGCCGTTTCTGCAGGTAGTCGAGCTCCTCGCGGAAGACGAAGTCCTCGGGCCTGCGGGCACCGTGGAGGAAGAAGATGTCGCCGAGGTAGGACCGGTCGTTCAGGTAGCGCGTCACGCACATCATGGGCGTGATGCCGATGCCGCCGCTGATCAGGACGATGCTGTCCGCGTCCTTGTCCGTGAAGGTGAACGCGCCCGACGGACCGGATACGCGAAGTGGGTCACCGACCGCGACTTGGTCATGCAGGAAGCGGGACTCCGCGCCCTGCTCCTCCCGCTTGACCGCGATCTCGACGTAGCCGCGCTGTGTCGGTGCGGAGGCGATGGTGTAGGACCGCCGCACAGTCCTGCCGTCGATCTCCGCGGAAAAGGTGAGGAACTGGCCCGGCAGGAAGGTGAAGGGGATGTCATCGCCTTGCGGGTCCTCAAGCCGAAACGTCTTGACGTTGGGTGTTTCCGTAAACACGGCCGCGACCCGGAGACTGCCTGACCATGGCCGTTTCGCGGCCTCAGGTGTCTCCCCGGCAGCGTGGGCGGCGACGTCTCTGCTGGGCGGCTTCGGACTGGGCGGCTCCCCGGCAGGAGGCGCTGCACCCGCTACAGACCCATGGGGCGCAGGCGTAAGACGCTCGACCAGCTCCCCGACCCGCCGCATGCGGACGTACTGGATCAGCAATGCACCGAGCAGGAATGCCACCAGGAACGTCATCGTCGTCAGGTGGTACCAGGACAGTCTCCAGAGACCGACTCCCATCTCCGTCGTCACCTCCTCGGAGGCTGGTGTACCAAGCTGGTTCTTGAACCAGGCGAGGGCTAGCTGACGTGGCGGCGTTCCCGCCTCGACAGCCCGGAGCGCTGCCGTGCCACTCTCCAGGCGTAACAGCCCCTGGCGAAGGTCGGCAGCAGCTAGGCCCGCAGCCGCTGGGTTATTTTCCGAAAGCGCCTGTTGCAGCCTCACGTGTCCTGCGTTGAGAGCCTGTGCTCCCCAACCGATTCGCCAGTTCGCCTCGGTCTCGATGATGCGCCGTGCCTCAGGCGTGAGCGTGGGCATGTTCAGGAGGGTGGCGTAGAACGGCCGAGGACCACCACCGCCCATGCAGCCCATCATTCCGCTGCACCCTGCCGCAGTCCCTGCACCCGGCGTTGCGCCCGCTGTGGGCGCGACCGTCACCGCGCCACCCCCCTCAGGGCCGGTGGGCGCCAGCCCCTCAGTAGTCGTCGGTTGCCCAGGGTGGTGCGCGGTGTGTTCGCCGGGATCGGTCTGCGCGACGGCAGTTCTGGATACCATCACAACAAGCAGTGCCGCGGCGAGGACCCAGTGGCGTGAGCTCTTCCGCCGCATGCAAACCCTGCTCAGAAAACCCCGATGAACGGTAGCATTGTGCTGGTGGCCACTCGCTTTTGGGCTTCGTCGAACTGGCCATAGAGCGTGTTGAAGGCCATCCGGGTCATATGTATCGCATCGGTTCGGGCCCTCAGGTGATTCTCAAAGGACTCCAGTCGCGCCATGGGGTCTGCACCGACGGTGCTCTCCTGCAATGCAGCACGGGCGGCATCCAGGTGGTCTCGTCCGGTACGCAGCGTGGCCCCGAAACTGTCCCAGGCGGAGGCCTGGGCATCGGTGATGCGGAGTGCGCTACGCAGATAAGCAATCCGTCCCTCCAACCGCGCGACCGAATCGGCTCCCGACGACGCTGCCGGACCCATTCCCGGCATCCCCGCTGCCATATCCGGGCCCGCGGGCTGACCGCCTTGCATGGGCGGCATCGTCCCCTGCGGCGCGGCCATGCGCATCATGTTCTGCGTCATGGCCATCATGGGTGCCATCATCGAGCACATGGCGGGCGCTTGCGCCTGCGGGGACTGGCCAGCGGCCACCGGGGGTACGCTTGGCGCTGGCTGAGGCATCGCACCTCCGCCCATCGACATCCCGGGCATCGCAGGAGCGGGAGCAGGCTGACCAGGAGGTGCCGCTGGCATACCGGCCATCGGGGCGCCGCCCATCGGCATCTCCGTCTCCATCTTCATCCCCGGCATCGCAGGAGCGGGCTGAGCCGGAGGCATTGCTGGCATACCCGCCGTTGGGGCGCCGCCCATCGGCATCATATCCATCATCGCGAGCATGAAAGGCGGCTGCAGTTCGGTGGCACCCGCTCCAAATGTGGCGAACGGCAAAACCGCTGCCATGGCGGCCACGGATAGCATCGAAGCGCGATGTTGCATTGTTGCTTTCTCTCACATCGTCTTATTGCGCCGAGCAAAAGCGAATGTAGACGTGCACACTGGGCCTCCTGGAACACGGCGAGATAGAGAAATCCCGAGCAGCAATAAATTGTAATTATTCAGTTCACGGCCGTTTTTGACATGCCCCTGAGACAGCAACCTGCGTAGGCGTAATGACCCGGCCGAGTATGGCTCGCGCGAGGCACTGGACAATCGCTTCATGCGCTGAGGCTGTGTGGGCGGCTTCAACCATCCAAAGAATGGCAGTAGGCCAGCCAGGATTGCGGTTACCGGCATCATCTTCGGTGGCACCCGCTCGACGGAACCTTCCATGATGGCGTGGCGCAGGTCGCCCCTTGTCAGCCGCCATTCTTCAACACGGCATCGGTCCCGCGCTTCTTCCAGGGCATGGTCCAGGTAGATGAGCATGATGACGCCGGTCGTCGCCGCGATCCTGGCCAGCGAGGACGACGACGACGGCAACGAACATGTTGAAGCTCATCAAGAACATGAGCCTGGTGCCGCTGACGAGTGCGAAAGGCACTGGGAGCGTCACGCCGAGTGCGTCGGTCAGCCCCCGAGACTTAGGCTCAGGACTCATTGATCCGGAAGAGGACGGTGGTGGCGACGGCACCGGCTGGAGTTGCGTCAGGTATCTCCAGTGCGCTGGGTCACCTTGGTCCCAGAGACGACGACGCGGCGCGATTTCACCAGCGGTCTGGGTAGGCCATGCAAAACGAGGATGAACAACGCCGACTTCTCCGCGGCTGAGGCTCCCCTGGTCACTGGGCGTGTACCTGTATCCGAGACGAAAGATGCGTCTTGGAGGGCGTGTGTTCAACCTTATCTTCGCCGGGCTGGCCGGACGAAAGGGTCAGCCAGACCGACTGATGATCGACGCCACCCATCTCAAGGCGCATCGCACGGCGGCCAGCCTGCTTAAAAAAATGCTGTTCCCCGCTGAATCGGGTGCACCAGGGGCGGCCTGAACTCCAAGCTCCATGCCGTCTGCGATGGCCCCGGCCGTCCTGTGGTGATGCTGCTCTCGGAGGGCCAGATGAGTGATCATAAAGGCGCGGCACTCATGCTGCCTGCCCTGCAGCAAGCCAAAGAGCCCCTCGGCGACAAGGGCTACGACAGCAACCGTTTCCGTCAGGCGCTGATCGCACGCGGTATCCAGCCTAAGCTGGTTGCGAGAGCGCCATAAATTCTCGCCGGCAAGACGGCGGCATTTTGCTTGGCAGCAAGGTGACCGCATTAACAGCTTGATAGCGTAATGGCATTTCTCTTTTGGCGCGGTATTGTGTCAGGGATGTCCATAAATGAACTAAGGCCATTCAATAAAGGCCAGTTCGGGAGGATTTTCCATGCTGCGTCGCCAATTTCTGGGCGGGGTCTCGGCTGCCGCCCTTGCTCCGCTGGCCATGCCACGCCTCGCGCGCGCCCAGGGCGAAAGCGTGCTGCGCTTCGTTCCCTTCGTCGACCTGTCGCTGCTTGACCCCGTCGCCACCACGGCGACGCCGACGCGCAACCATGCCTTCATGGTCTTCGACACGCTCTATGGGCTGGACAGCGACTTCCAGCCCCAGCCGCAGATGGTAGAGGGCCATGCCATTGAGGATGATGGCCGTCGCTGGCTGTTGAAGCTACGCGATGGGCTGCGCTTCCATGACGGCAGCGCCGTGACGGCCAGGGACTGCGTCGCCAGCGTCCAGCGCTGGGCCTCCCGCGACTCCTTCGGCCAGGCGCTGATGGCGGTGACCAACGAGTTGGATGCGCCCGACGACAAGACCATCCGCTTCCGCCTGAAGAGGCCATTCCCGCTGCTGCCTGCCGCACTGGCAAAAGCCTCGCCCAGTATGTGCGCCATCATGCCGGAACGGTTAGCGAAGACCGACCCGTCCAAGCAGGTGACGGAGATGATGGGTTCTGGCCCGTTCCGCTGGCTGCCGGACCAGCAGATGGCTGGCGCGCGCGCGGCCTATGCGCGCTTCGACCAGTATGTGCCGCGCCAGGGCGGCACCCCCGGCGGCACCGCCGGCCCGAAGGTGGCGCGTTTTGAGCGGGTGGAATGGACCACCATGCCGGACGTTTCGGCCGCTTCCGCCGCGTTGCGTGCGGGCGAGGTGGATTGGTGGGAAACCCCGTCGCCCGATCTCGCCGGCATGCTGAAGCGCGACCGCAACCTCCGCGTGGAGGTCAAGGACCGCCAGGGATTGACGCCGATCCTGCGCTTCAACTGCATCCAGCCGCCTTTCGACAATGTGGCGCTGCGCCGCGCGGTGCTGGGCGCGGTCAGCCAGGCCGAGTTCATGCAGGCCTATAGCAGCGACCCCGAAACCTGGAACATCAAGCTCGGCATGTTCTGCCCTGGCACCCCGATGGCCAACGATATCGGCTTCGACAGGCTGTTTGGAGACACGAATATCGCCAAGGCGCGCGCGGCGGTGGTGGCCTCCGGCTACAAAGGCGAGAAGGTCGCCTTCATGCTGCCGATGGACCATCCGGTCAGCGCGCCGCTGGGACAACTCGGCATCGACCTGTTCAAGCGCATCGGGTTGAACGTCGACATGCAGGCCATGGATACCGGCACCCTGTTCCAGCGCCGCAACTCGCGGGAGCCGGTGGAAAAGGGCGGCTGGAGCGTGTTCCCATCCATGGTTTCTGGCCTCAACATCCTGGACCCGGCAGTGACCAGCGTGGCGCGCGCCAATGGGCTGCAGGGCTGGTACGGCTGGCCCACCAGCCAGAAGGCCGAACAACTGCGCGATGCCTGGATGGAGGAACGCGATCTGGCGGCGCAGAAAGTGCTGGCCGCGCAGATGCAGGCGCAGGCTTGGGACGACGCAACATTCATCCCCACCGGGCAGATCTTCCAGCCCATGGCGTGGCGCCGCAGCATCGACGGCGTGCTCGATGGCTTCGTGAAATTTTGGAATGTTCGGCGGGTATGATGATGATGCAGCAGATCAGGATCGGGTTCATCGGCTATGGCGAGATCGGCAGCACGCTGGGTGCCGGGCTGCGTGGCGAGGGGCTGGCGCAGGTCACCAGCTATGACAGCGGCGCCTTCAGCGGCCCCTATGCCAGCCTGATCCAGGGCCGGGCGCAGGCGGCCGGGGTCACGCTGGTGCGTTCCGCCGCCGAGTTGGCGCAGGCGGCCGACATCATCATCGGCGTCACGCCCGGCTCCGCCTCGGTGGAGAGCGCCAAGGGGTTCGCGCCGCACCTGACCTCACAGCACCTGTTCATCGACATCGCCTCGGCGACGCCGAAGGTGAAGCAGGCGGTGGAAGCCGCGCTGGCCGGCAGTGGTGCGCTGGTGGCGGATGGCTCGATCGTCGGCACGCCGAAGGATGGGCTGGCGCTGCCCATCCTGGCCAGTGGCCCGGCGGCGGAAGCAGTGCGCGATGCGCTGGTGCCGTGGGGGATGAAGATTGACGCTGTGGGAGCAGAACTCGGCACCGCCTCTGCTATCAAAATTTTGCGCTCAGTGCTGATTAAGGGGATCGAGGCGCTGCTGGACGAGATGCTGCTGGGCGCCCGCCGCTACGGGCTGGAGGAGGAGGTGCTGGCATCGGCCTCCAAGACCCTGTCGCGGCCCTTTCCGGAACTCGCTGCCGGGTTGCTGACCACCGGCGTCATCCACGCCAGGCGTCGGTCCGAAGAAGCCGGCATGGCTGCCGAGGCGCTGGCTGATGTCGGCATTGAACCGATCATGACCCGCGCGACCGAGGCGCGGCTGCAATGGGTCGACGCCCTGGCGTTGAAGGAGCATTTCGGTGGGCGCGTGCCGGATACCTGGCAGCAGGCACTAGAGGCGATCGAGGCGCGGATGGAACCGGTCAAGGTGGCCTGACCGCTCAGCCCATCGGCATGGCGGGCGGGAACGGAGCGGCGGCGCAGCCGGCATCTCCAGCATGGCGCCGCCCAGGCTGCGGTTCAGCATGGCAGCAGCTTTGTACAGTGCCGGCGTTACGGGGCGCGCAGCCTGCGCCACCAGCCGGATGGGTGGGTGCTCAGTATCTAGTTTCGCCGCAGCAACCCCCACGCGTGCTCCAACGCCCGGCTCCGCGCCGAGTGCCTGAACGCCTCGTGGTTTCTGTCCCTGGCTGATGCCCGGGTCCGCATCGAGGACTGGAGGTGTCACTACAACGAAGAGCGACCCCACTCGGCGCTCGGGAAC
>JAQGHX010000024.1 GCA_028288745.1 Roseomonas sp.
GGCGCGGCGTTGCGGCGCGGGGGCGCGGGGCGGCGCGCGCCGGGGCCGCCACGTTCCTGCACCTCGCCCAGCGTCGTGACGCCGCCACCCGGCAGTTGCTGCGGAATGTTGAGCACGGCCCGACGCAGGCGGATGGTGCCGCCAAGGGATGGTGTGACCTGCAAGGGGCCGGTGAAGCGCAGGTCGGCATCGGTTGTCAGCGTGATCAGCTCGCTTTGCAGTGGCTGCGCGTCGCGGGCCGTGATGGCGATATCGATGGGGATGCCGGCCGCGAAGGGTTCCACGCTGCCGCTGGCCTCGATGCTGCCCTGGCCGGCCCGCGCGTTGAAGCGTTCCAGCAGCAGCCGCTCCCCCTGCGCCTGCAGGCGCGCGGTAACATTGGTCAGCCGCAGACCATAGAGCGGGTTGCGGATATTGCCGCCGGTCAGGTCCACCGTTCCGCTCATCTGGGGGTTACCCAGCGTGCCGGCGGCACTGCCATTGATGGCGATCCGGCCCGTGACCTGGTTGGCGCCACCGCCGAGCGTCGGCGCCAGGACCGGTGCCAGATCGGCTAGGCCGGTGATGCTGGCGGACAGCGGCGCGTCACTGGCGGGCCCACGCGGCAGGCTGGCTTCGGCGGTCAGGTTGGCCAGGGCGCCCATGCGGAAATTCGCCCGGCCGCTGACGGCCCCGGCGGCGTTGCGCGAAGCTTCCACCCGCAGCGTCGCCGCCGGCCAGCCGCGCGACCAGGGGGCGGTGACGGTCAGGCCGGTGCCGTTCAGCACGGCGTTAATCTCGGGCGCCGTGGTGAGGCCGGTGACGCGCACGTCCCCCACTACCATCCCGGCCAGTTGCGGCTCTGGCACGAACAGGTTGGCGAGCGAGACGGGCAGGGCCGCCAGCGCCAGCCGCAGGTCCGCGCGGTCCGGCCCCCAGCGGCCGCTGAGGGTGACATTGCCACCCGGCTTGCCGGCGAGGCGCAGGCCGGGAATCTCCACCGCGCCGCTGGGCGGCAGCAGGATGGCCCCGGGCGCCGCCAGCCGGATGCCGAACTCGCCCTGCGTGACGTCCAGAGCGGCAAGGTCGAAGCGCATGCCGGCCTCGCCACGGGTGAAGCGCCCGCGGCCATTAGCGGTCGCCATCGGCAGGCGGGCGTTCGCGGCCCAGTCCAGCGCGGCATCGGTGCCCTTCAGGGTCATCTCGGCGCCGATATTCTGGCCGCTGACCTGCAATTGCTGCACCTGGGCGCGGGCATCAATGCCCTGGCGGCCATCCTGCGGGGTCAACTTCGCACTGATGTCCAGGCGGCCGGCCACCGGCTGCCCCGCCAGCGCGCTCAGCGGCGCCAGGTTCTCCGACTTCACCGTGGCGGCACCGTCGAACAGCGTCGTGGCGGTATCGAAGCTGCCCTTGGCGTGGATGGCGATGGGGCCGACTTGCGCTTGCGCTTCCGCCAGCCGCACCAGCGTGCCCTCGGCGGCGGCGCGCAGTGCCAGGCTGACCGGCAACCCCTCCGCGCGCGCCGTCAGCCGGGCGGTGCCCGCCAGGCCCATGACGGCTGGTGTTTCCACTTTCAGGTCCGGCGTTTCCAGGCGGCGGCCGGCGGCTGTCAGCCCGGGGCTGGTCAGGTGCGCCGTGATGGCGGGGTTGGCTACCGGGCCGCGCAATGTGGCCCGTAAGTCCAGCGGCCCCGTGATGTCCGGCCGGATGCGCGCGGCCTCCGGCACCGCGAGGTGCAGCGCGAGGTCCAGTTGCTCGCCGAAGGTGCCGGAGCCTTCCAGCTTCGCCGCCGCGCCATCCAGCACGAAGCGGTCCATGCGGGAGATGGTGCCGGCATATTCCAACACGGGGGCGGGGCCGAGCGCGGCATCGGCCGGCGCCGGCAGGCGCAGCCCCTGCGGCATCACCCGCAGCCTGAAATCCTGGCCATTGGCGACGCTGCCGTTTAGCGCGATGGAATCCCAGCCCACCATATCCGGTACCAGCGGCGCCAGCGCGGCCGAACTGGCGACGCGCCCCTCGACATTCAGCAGCTCCATACTGCCCTGCGCCGTGACTTCGCCGCCCGGTGCGCGCAGCCACAGCCGGGCCAGTTCCAGCCCGCCCGCCGGGGTCTGGCTGGCATCGATGGCGAATTCCACCCGCGCCGCGGGGGGCGGCAGCAGGGTGGGGGTGGCCGCTTCGCCGGTCAGGGCGATGCGGGCGGAATTGTCCGGGTTCAGCGCGACGGTGCCGGTGGCGGCGAAGCGCGCGGCCTCGCCGATGCGGCCCTCGGCGCGCAGGGCGGCGCCGCTGGCGGGGCCATCCAGCGTCAGCGAGAGGTCGGATGCATTGTCCGGCGCGCCGATGGCGGTGGCCAGCACGCCGCCGGCCGGTTCCTGTACCCGCAGGTCCAGCTTCAATGCGGCCTTGGGGTCGAGTCCGGCCTCCAGCGTCAGTTCCCCCGGCTGGCCGATGCGGCGGAGTCGCAGGCGGGCCGCCAGCGCGGCGGCCACCAGGCTGGCATCGCCCTGCGCCTCAAGGGCGAAGCCCCCGGCCGGGCCGGCTTCCTCCTCGGTGGCGGAGACCAACTCGCGCGGGATCTCGATGCGCGCGATATCGAGCAGGCCCAGGCGGATCGCGACGGGCAGTTCTGGCGGGCTGGGCACCAGCGGGCCCGGTTCGGCCGGTGGCTCGGGCAGGGTGGCGGAGGGTTCGGGCAGCCGCAGCAGGGCCACCCGGCTGGCGGCCACGCGCTCGATCAGCACTTCCCGGTGCAGCAGGGCGGCGAGGTCGAGGTCGATCCTGCCGTTCTCCACGACCAGCCAGGGGCCCTTGGCATCGGCCATGGTCAGCCGCTCGAAGCCGGGACTGCCGGGTATCGGGCCCTTCAGCCCCTCGATGGTCAGGCCCGGCACGAAGCGGGCGGCGAGGCTCGCGATGGCACGCTGCCCCGGCGCGGTATTGGCGCCCAGCAGGACGGCACCGATCAGCAGCAACGGCAACAGGACCACGACGGCGGCAATGCCACCGGCCCATTTCAAAGCGCGGCGCATCAGAATGCCTGCCCGATACCGATATAGACGCCGAAGGCGCTGTCGCCCGGCTCCTTGTTCAAGGGTATGGCCACGTCGGCGCGCAGCGGCCCGATGGCGGTGAGGTAGCGCACGCCGAGGCCCGCGCCGACCTTGAGATTGCCGAATTCCGGCGTCGGGTCCGAGCCCACCGAGCCGGCGTCGATGAAAGCCGCCATGCCCCAGGGTCCGCTGACGCGCTGGCGCAGTTCCACGCTGCCCTCGACCAGCGACAGGCCGCCGCGCGGGTCATTGCCCCGCGTGCGCGGCCCGATGGACTGGTAGCCGTAGCCGCGTACCGAGCCGCCGCCGCCGGCATAGAAGCGCTTGTCCGGCGGCACGCCGTCGCGCGAGGCGCCGATGATGCTGCCCACCACGCCCCGCAGCGCCAGCACACTGCCCTTGTCGCCTGTCAGGTCCAGGTAGGTGCTGGCCTGCAGGCGGGTGCGGGTGAAGATCGCGGCATCGCCGAAGCTGTAGATCGGGCTGACCAGGGCATTGGCGCGCAGTCCGTGGCTCGGGTTCAGCACATTGTCCACGTCGTCCCAGCGCACCTGGCCCAGCAGGCCGAACAACTCGTAATTCCGCGTCACGTCGTCCTGCCTGATCCGGCTGATCTCGCCGAGCGGCCCGGCACCCACGGTCAGGTGGTCCGTGATCGGGCGTTCCAGCAGAATGGCGGCGGTGAAGGCATCGCGGTCATAGGCATCCAGCCGTTCCCGCAGCAACGCGATATCGAAGGACAGGGTCTGGTTCACGCCCAGGAACCAGGGCGTGGTCAGGTTGACCCCCAGCTTGCCGCCGGTATTGCTGACGTCGCTGGTGGCGCCGAGGCGGTTGATCTCGGCCTCCAGCCGCAGCTTCTCGGCGCCGCCGAACAGGTTGCGGTGCTCCCAGAAGGTGGAGAAGGTCGGGCCGTACCGGGTCTCAAACGCCGCGCCGAAGCCGATGCTGCGGCGTGGCCGCTCCGCCACCGTGAAGGACAGAGGCAGGGCGCCGCTTTCGTCCAGCCGTTCCGCCGCGCGGGCCCGCACGGTCGAGAACACGCCGAGGCCCAGCAGGTCCCGTCGGGTCTTGTCGATCTTGTCCTGGTCATAGACCTGGCCGCTCAAGGGGCGCACCACTTTGGCCAGAAGGTCGCTGTCCACCCGCTCCTCGCCGCTCACGGTGGGCGTGCCGAAGCGCGCCACCGGGCCGGGGGTGACGCGGAAGGTCACTTCCATGCGCTTGGTGTCGTGGTCCACCGTCACGCGGCGGGTGATGGCGGCGAAGGGGTGGCCGGCCTTGCGGAGATTGTCGCCCAGGGCGTTCTGCGCGTCGATGATGGGCTGAGCGCGGGCAGGCTCGCCCTCGCGCAGCGCCACGCTGCCGGCATCGTCCAGCGGGACACCGGCGGGTTCGGGCCGCAGCATGACGGGCGCCAGCCGGTACTGCTCGCCCTTCTCGATACGGATCTCCACCGGCACGGGGTCCGGCATCACCGCGAGGCGCAGGGCCAGGCCCGGCGTCTCCGGCGCCTCGCCCGCCAGGGACACGCGGCTGGTGCCGCCGTAATAACCCTCGGAGCGCATGGCATCGCGCAGGTTGGAAGCGTCGCCGATGGCACGCGCGATCAGCCCGTCGGCATTGACCGTCACGCTCTCCCGCAATTGCTCCAGCGCCGAGGCGCGGCGGATGGCGTCGTCCAGCGCCGAGTCGCCAGTATCGGGAAAGGCGACGTCGTAGGTGCGGACGACTTCGGCGGCATCGGGTGCCCCGGCAGGCGCCGCTTCCTGCCCCGGTGCGGGTACTGGAAAAGTGGCGGCGAGCGGGGCAGTGAGGGCGAGGAGAAGTAGGCTGTGTTTGAGGCGCATGGTCTTACCGGCTATGCCTTAGCACATGGACCCCACACTTGCCGAAACACTCACGCGTTGGCGCAGGCATCTCCACGCCAATCCCGGTCTGACCCTGAACGAAGGCGCCACCGCCGCCTTCGTGGTGGAAAAGCTGAAAGAACTGGGCGTTACCGACATCGCTGAGGGCGTTGGCGGCCACGGGGTGGTCGCCACCCTGCAACGCCCCGGCAGCAACCGCAGCGTCGGGCTGCGCGGCGACATGGACGCGCTGCCGATCGAGGAAGCCGCCACCAACCTGCCCTGGCGCAGCACCGTGCCCAACGTCATGCATGCCTGCGGTCATGACGGCCACACCACCGCTCTGCTGGGCGCCGCCGCGCTGCTGATGCGCGACGAGGATTGGACGGGCACTGTGCGCCTGATCTTCCAGCCCGCGGAAGAAGGTGGCGGTGGCGCGGAGGCCATGATCAGGGACGGGCTGTTCCAGCGCTTCCCGATGGACCGCATCTTTGGCTGGCACAACTGGCCGGGGCTGGAGGCCGGCACTGTCGCCGTGCATGGCGGCGCGGTCATGGCCGCCGGCAACCGGTTCCAGATCGCGATCGAAGGCCATGCCGGCCACGCCGCGCTGCCGCATCTGGCGCGCGACCCCATCGTGGCGGCGGGCCATGCCATCGTCGCCTGCCAGTCCATCGTCGCCCGCGCGCTCGACCCGATGGATACCGGCGTGGTGAGCCTGACCGTGATCGAGGGCGGCGAGGCGCAGAATCAGATCGCGGCCCGCGTGCTGATCAAGGGCAGCCTGCGCTACCTGCGGGACGAGGTGGGCGAGCAGATCCGCGATGGCCTGCGCCGGGTGGCGGAAGGCGTGTCCGCGACCTTCGGGGTGCGGGCGGAAGCCATCATTCAATCCGGTGTGCCGGCGACGGTGAACGACCCGGCGCAGGCGGATGTCGCGGCGGAAGCGGCGGCCGCCGTGACGGCGATGCGGCGCGACCTGGGCCCCGCCATGACGGGCGAGGATTTCTCCCACTTCCTGAACATCGTGCCGGGCGCCTTCGTCTGGATCGGCAATGGTTCGGCCGAGGGCGGGCGGGAATTGCACAACCCGAATTACGACTTCAACGACGCCGTCCTGCCGGCCGCCAGCGGTTTCCTGGCGGAAGTCGCGCGGCGCTCGTTGGTCGAAGAAGCGAAATAAGCCCGGGCGGCAGGCGCCGCTCGGGCATGGGGTGAGCGGACAGGGCACCGGCATAGGTCCTGAACGCCGCGCCTCGCGCCCGGGTTGCGCCGCGCGTAACAGGGCGAAACCGCAAACCTGCGGCCGTGGTTTCAGCCCGGCGGCCGTGGCCTCAGCCGATCCGCAGCAGATGGATCAGCCCCAGGGCGGCCAGGCCCAGCGCCAGCAACGACAGCACCACCGTGGCCGTCACGCGCACGCCGGCGCGCGCCACCACCCGCACATCGACGCCCAGGCCCAGCGCCGCCATCGAGAGGACCGTCAGGATGCCGGCGACGGTGGCGATGGGACCCAGCGCCACCTCCGGCACCGCCCCGGCCGCCCGCAGCCCCGCCAGCGCCAGGAAGCCGATGATGAACCACGGGACCAGCCGTGACAGCGGCGGCTTCCTGCCACCGGCGCGCCCGGCCACCAGCGAGAGGCCGAGGACCACCGGGCCCAGCATCAGGACCCGCACCAGCTTCACCAGCGTGCCGACCTGGACACTGAGGGCAGCCACCGGGGCCGTTGCCGCCAGCACCTGGGGCACGGCATAGACGGTGAGCCCGGCCAGCACGCCATACTGAAGTTCCGTGAGCCCCAGCAGGGGCACCAGGAATGGCAGGCCCAGCACCACCAGCACGCCCAGCACCGCCGTGAAGGCGATGGAGGACGCGACATCCTTGGCATCGGCGCCGATGATGGGTGCCGCCGCCGCGATGGCCGAATTGCCGCAGATGGAATTGCCGCAGGCCACCAGCACCGCCATCTTGCGCGGCAGGCCCAGCGCGCGGCCAATGCCGTAGCTGACGGTCAGCGCCATGGCCACGACGCAGGCGATGCCGGCCAGCAGCCCCGGCCCGGCGACCAGGATGGCCTTCAGGCTAAGCGACGCCCCCAGCAGCATCACGGCGATTTCCAGCAGCATCTTGGCGCTGAAGGCGATGCCGGCGGCATAGTGTTTCGGTGGTGTCCAGAGGCTGCGCAGCACCGTGCCCAGCAGGATGGCCAGCACCAGACTTTCCAGCCAGGCGCGGCCGAAGAGCACGACCTCCAGCGCCTGCAGCCCCTCGGCCACCAGCACCACAGCGGCGCAAAGCAACAGGCCAGGCGCCAAAGACCTTGTCGCCTCCAGGGTTTTCGCGAAACGGTCGGGCGCGGCGCGGGCGCTGTCGAAGGGCATGGCCGGAACCTTGTGTCATTGATCGTTCACGGAATTTCCACCATTCCCATTCATTGATCCAACGGGTTGTTCTTGTCATTCCGTTCGATAAAACCGAATGATGCGGCATGACCCTGGAGCAGTTACGCATTTTCCTGGCCGTCGCCGAGCGGCAGCATGTGACCCGTGCGGCCGAGGCGCTTCACCTGACCCAATCCGCCGTCAGCGCCGCCATCCGCGCGCTGGAAGGGAGGCATGGTATCGCGCTGTTCCACCGCGTCGGCCGCCGCATCGAACTGAGCGAGGCCGGCCGCATCTTCCAGGCCGAGGCCGCGGCCGTGCTGGCCCGCGCCCAGGCGGCGGAACTGGTGCTGTCGGAACTGGGGGGGGTCTGGCGCGGCACCCTCGCCGTCCAGGCCAGCCAGACGGTGGCCAGCTACTGGCTGCCACCCCTGCTGGTGCGCTTCCGCGCCTTGCATCCCGGTGTCCAGGTGCGGGTGACGGCGGGTAATACCACCAGCGTCGTGCAGGCGCTGCTGGACGGGGTGGCGGAACTCGGCTTCGTGGAAGGCGAGGTGGAGGAACCCGCGCTGATCCAGGTGGAACTGGCGTCCGACCAGTTGATCGTGGTGGTCGCCCTGGATCACCCCTGGGCGGGGCAGGGCGCCATCGCCCCATCCAGGCTGACCGAAACCGCCTGGATCATGCGGGAGGCGGGTTCCGGCACCCGCGCCGCGTTCGAGTTGCTGCTGCCCCGCTACGGCATCCCGCCGGCCACCCTGGATGTCGCGCTGGAACTGCCCTCGAACGAAGCGGTGCTGGCGGCGGTGGAAGCCGGCGGGGGGGCGGCGGTCGTATCGGAACGCGCGGCGGCGCCCCATCTGGCCGCCGGCCTGCTGGCTTGTGCGGGGGTCGCCCTGCCGCCGCGCAGCTTCAAGGCGCTGCGGCACAAGGAACGTTATGCCAGCGGCGCCGGCCGGGCGCTGCTGGACCTCGCCCGTTAGAGCGTGACCGCTTCAGGTGGAATCACCGCAAGCGTAATCACGCGAAGAAACGCCATGCTGGAGCGGGTGCAGTGAGCCCTGCGAACGGAACCTGCTTTAGAAGAGCTGCTTGCCGGGGCCGTAGGGGGCGACCAACTCGTCCTTGCCGACCATGTTCAGCAGGGCGCGGGCGCGTTCGTCCAGTTGGTCACGGTCGATCTGGTCACCGCGCAGGCCGGCCACGCGGCGTTCCATGGTGTCGCGCTGGGCCTCGGCCCTGCCCAGGTCCAGGCGGGCGACAACGATCTCGGCGGCCTTGGCGTCCCGCGCCAGGGAGCCGACCCGGGGGCCATGCACGGCATACCAGGCGAAGTGCCAGCACAGGCCGGCGAAGACCACCGGAACCCATAGTACATTGATCGCCCGCTTGATCGCTCGCATCGTGATCCTCTCCGGCAGTTCAATGTTAACCGGCCGTTAGCGGTGCCAGCTAAAGGTCAGTCGCAGAGTCCGTGCAAGCCAGGAATCCGGGCGTGAAAATTACGCGCCCGGATGTGGCTTTCCGGCCTCAGCGCTTGAGGATGCTGCGGCCGGCGTAACGCGCCGACGGGCCCAGGCCCTGCTCGATGCGGATCAACTGGTTATACTTCGCCAGCCGGTCGGAACGGCTGAGCGAGCCGGTCTTGATCTGGCCGCAATTGGTGGCGACGGCGAGGTCGGCGATGGTGTTGTCCTCGGTCTCGCCCGAGCGGTGCGACATGACGGCGGTGTAGCCGGCACGATGCGCCATCTCGACCGCTTCCAGCGTTTCTGTGAGCGAGCCGATCTGGTTGACTTTGACCAGAATTGAATTCGCCGTCTTTTTCTCGATGCCCTGGCGCAGGCGCTCGGGATTGGTGACGAACAGATCGTCACCCACCAACTGCACCTTGCCGCCCAGGCGGTCGGTCAGCAGCTTCCAGCCATCCCAGTCATCCTCGGCGCAGCCATCCTCGATCGAGATGATCGGGAAGCGGTCGCAGAGATTGGCGAGGTAATCGACCATGCCGGAGGCGTCGAGCTTCTTGCCCTCGCCTTCCATGTCGTAAACGCCGCCTTTGTAGAACTCGGTCGAGGCGCAATCGAGCGCGAACATCACGTCCTCGCCCACGCGGTGGCCGGCGGCCTCGCAGGCCTTGGCGATGAAGGCCAGCGCTTCCTCGGCCGATTTCAGGTCGGGCGCGAAGCCGCCTTCATCGCCCACATTCGTATTGTGGCCGGCATCGCGCAGAGCCTTCTTCAGACTCGTGAAAATCTCGGAGCCGATGCGGACGGCGTCGGCCATCGTGCCGGCCGCCACCGGCATCACCATGAATTCCTGGATGTCGATGGGGTTGTCCGCGTGCTGGCCGCCATTGATGATGTTCATCATCGGCACCGGCAGCGTGCGGGCGAAGACGCCGCCGACATAGCGGTAGAGCGGCACGCCGTAATGCTCGGCGGATGCCTTGGCGGTGGCCAGCGACACGGCCAGGATGGCGTTGGCGCCCAGGCGGGACTTGTTGGGCGTGCCGTCCAGCTCGATCATGATCTCGTCGATCTTGACCTGCTCGGTGGCATCCAGGCCGCTGAGCGCGTCGAAGATCTCGCCCTCGACATTGGCGCAGGCCTTCTGCACGCCCTTGCCATGGAAGCGGGCCTTGTCGCCATCGCGAAGCTCGACGGCCTCATGCGCGCCGGTGGAGGCGCCGGACGGGACGATGGCGCGGCCCACCGCGCCGGATTCCAGCACGACATCGACCTCGACGGTCGGGTTGCCGCGCGAATCCAGCACTTCGCGCGCGATGATGTCGGCAATGGCGGTCATTCCGGCGATTCCCTCTCGGTGGAAGTCCCCGGCGGATAGGACGGCACGGCGGGAAGGGCAAGGGCGGGAAGGCGGGGAAGAGGAATTCCCCGGGTCCGGGCCATCGGGGCCAGACGCAAAAGGGCCAGGGAATTCCTTCCCCGGCCCCTCTCGTCAGACCAGCCGCGCCTGCTTCACCGCGGCGCCGACGAAGCCGGCGAATAGCGGATGCGGCTCGAAAGGCTTCGACTTCAGCTCCGGGTGGTACTGCACGCCGATGAACCAGGGATGGCCGGGATATTCCACGATCTCCGGCAGCAGCCCGTCCGGCGACATGCCGGAGAAGCGCAGCCCGGCCTGTTCCAACCGCTCGCGATAGCCGACATTCACCTCGTAGCGGTGGCGGTGGCGCTCGGAGATTTCGAGCGCGCCGCCATACACTTCGGAGACCTTGCTTCCTGCGCGCAAAGCGGCCGGATAGGCGCCGAGCCGCATCGTGCCGCCGAGGTCGCCGGCGTTGGTGCGCTTCTCGAGC
>JAQGHX010000035.1 GCA_028288745.1 Roseomonas sp.
GTCGCGACGCGGTCCCGGTCATTGGTGACGGCATGCAGGAAATGCAGCAGGATCTGCGCGTACCGGGCCATGCTGCCGGAGATGTCGCAGATCACCACCAATGGTGGCGGGCGGGTGACGCGCTCGGCGTGGCGGATGTCCAGCACTTCGCCGCCCTGGCGCAGGCTCTGCCTCAAGGTGGCGCGCAGGTCGACCCGGCGGCCGGCGGAAGCCGGGCGGAAGCGGCGGGTAGGACGGGCGTCCAGCGGCAGGGTCAGCCGGCGGATCTCCTGCTTGGCGGCGGCGATCTCTTCGGCGCCCATCGCCTCGAAATCCATTTTTCGCAACTGCTCGCCGGCGCTGACGGTCAGGCTGGCATCGGAACGCGCTTCCGTCCGGGGCGGGGCAGGCGGGGTGGCCCCGCCCAGTGCTTCCGACACGCGGCGGGCGGCGGCGGGCGCTTTTTCAAGCGCCTCCGCCCCTGCCTCCATTGGCCCGCCCCGGTCCGCCGAGCGGTCGCGCCAGAACAGCGCGAAGGCCTGATCGAAGATCTCGAAATGCTCGCGCCGGCGCACCAGCGTGGCACGCAGCGCTGCTTTGGCTTGCACGCGGTCACCCAGCTCGATGAGGGACAGGGCTTCGGCACCCGCCAGCATGTCCGCTGCGCCGACCGGCAGGCCCGCCCGGCGCAGCAGCCGTCCGAATGCCAGCAGGTTGCCGGCCAGGGCGCCGGTTCCGGGCAACGGCGTGGTCAGAACGGAATGGCCACGGCGGGCGGCGCCTTCACGGCCTCCAGCAGCCTGGCGGCTTCGGCGCCCCGCAGCTTGGCGATGTCGTCCTGGTACTTCAGCAGGGCGCCGAGTGTATCGTCCACCAGGGCCGGTTCCAACTCCCGCGCATCCAGGGCGGCGAGGGCCGTGGCCCAGTCGATGGTTTCCGCCACGCCTGGATACTTGAAGAAATCGCCCTGGCGCACCCGCTGGACGAAGTCGACCACCTGGGCGGACAGCCTGGCCGGCAACCCCGGCGCGCGGCGGTCCAGGATGGCGCGTTCGCGGGCCGCGTCAGGGTAGTCCACCCAATGATAGAGGCAGCGGCGGCGGATGGCGTCATGCACCTCCCGCGTCCGGTTGCTGGTCAGCACGACGATGGGCGGCGTCGTTGCGCGGATGGTGCCGATCTCGGGGATGGAAAGCTGGAAATCGGCCAGGATCTCCAGCAGGAAAGCCTCGAAGGGCTCATCCGCCCGGTCCAGTTCGTCGATCAGCAGCACGGCGGGCGTGCCGGTCAATGCCGAGAGGAGAGGGCGCTCCTGCAGGAAGCGGCGGTCGTAGATGCCGGCTTCCAGTGTCTGCCGGTCCGTCTCGCCACTGGCTTCCGCCAGCCGGATGGCCATCAGCTGGCGCGCATGGTTCCATTCATAGGCGGCGGCCGAGAGATCCATTCCGTCATAGCATTGCAGCCGCACCAGCCGGCGGCCGAGTCCACTGGCCAGGACCTTGGCGATCTCGGTCTTGCCGGTGCCGGGCTCACCCTCCAGGAAGAGCGGCCGGCCCATGGTCAGGGCCAGATGCACCGTGGTGGCCAGTGCCCGGTCGGCCACATAGCCGCCGGCCGCCAGCAATTGCTCCGTGGCGTGGACGGAGGCGGGAAGGGCCACCACCTCAGCCACGCAGGAACAGCACGATCAGCAGCAGCACCCAGATGAGGGAGCCGCCCCAGAACACCAGCGGCAGGCCGAAGATTTCCCGTGGCACCAGCGACAGCATGGAAATGGCGGCCGGCGCACCGGTCGGCCGCGGCGTGGCGTAGGGCCGGGGGGCGGTGCCAGCGCCGGTTCCGGGCGGAGTGCTGGTACCTGGGGGCGTGCCGCCCGCATGGCCCACCAGCCCCGCGCCGATCAGCGTCGCGGCGCCGAGCCGCTCGTCAGGGGCGGCATCGCCTACTTCGGTGCCGGGGGCCGGGGTGGGACGGGCGCCTTCGGGCAGGACGGCCTCGGCCGAGGGACGGATGGCCGGGGCCTCTTCCGCCGGGGTCGCCACGAAGGCGGCGAAACGGTCGAAGAACTGGTCGGCCATCTGCTTCGCGGTGCTGTCGATCAGCCGGGCGCCGAGCTGCGCCATCTTGCCGCCGACCTGCGCCTTGACCGCGTATTTCAGCAGGGTGGTGGTGGGGGAGAGTTCCTCCAGGGCCACGTCGGCGCCGCCCTTGGCGAACCCCATCGCGCCACCATTGCCTTCGCCACCGATCGTATAGGAGGCCGGCGGGTTGATATTGGTCAACTGAACCTTGCCGGTGAACTTGGCCGCCATGGGGCCCAGCTTCACACCGACCCGGGCCTGGAAGGATTCCGGGCCCGTACGCTCGACCGATTCGCAGCCGGGGATGGAATGCTGCAGGACCTCGGGGTCGTTCAGGCCTTGCCAGACGGTCTCGCGTGGCGCGTCGATACGCCGTTCACCGGTCATTTCCATGGCGGGGTCTCCCAGGGGTTCGGTCAAAACTAGGGCGTGATCGGCTTTCGGGAAAGGGCTGGGCGCGCGCGCGATGGCCTGGCCTCGCAGGCTGGTGTAGGAATCCGCCGCCATCCGGAAAGGAACGGACCCATGCCCTACGTGATCGCCGACGACCTGCCGGACGCGCCCGCCGGCCAACGCTTCCGCGCGTTGTTGGAACGGCCCGGAATCCTGCGGCTCCCCGGTGCCCATCTGGGAATCGCCGCCCTGCTGGCGAAAAAGGCGGGGTTCGAGGCTCTCTACATGTCCGGCGCCGCCATGTCGGCCACGATGGGGCTGCCCGACCTCGGCATGATCACCGTGGATGACGTGGCCTGGCACATCCGCCAGGTCGCCCGGGCCAGCGCGCTGCCGGTGCTGGTGGATGGCGATACCGGCTATGGCGAGGCGCTGAACGTCATGCACATGGTCCGCGCCTTCGAGGAAGCGGGCGCCGGGGCCGTGCACCTGGAAGACCAGCTTCTGCCCAAGAAATGCGGTCACCTGAACGACAAGAAGCTGGCCGATGCGCGCGACATGGCCGCCAAGGTGGCCGCGGCGCGTAAGGCCAGGCGGCACCTGTACCTGATCGCGCGCACCGATGCGGCGGCCAGCGAAGGGATCGACGGCGCGGTGGCGCGTGCCAGGCTCTACCTGGAAGCCGGCGCCGACGCGATCTTCCCTGAGGCCCTGACGAATGCCGAGATGTTCCGCGAGTTCGCCGCCCGCATGCCAGGGGTGAAGTTGCTGGCGAACATGACGGAATTCGGCCGCACGCCCTTCTTCACGGCGGAGGAGTTCGAGGCGATGGGTTACGGCATGGTGATCTGGCCGGTCAGCCACCTGCGCGTCGCCGCGAAGTCGATGGAGGAACTCTACGCCGCCATCGCGCGTGACGGTGGAACGCACAAGCAGGTGGACCGCATGCAAACCCGTGCGGAGCTGTACCAGACCATCGATTACAGCGCCTACGAAGCGCTCGACTCCACCCTGGTCGCGACCAGGGTGCCGGAGGCGATGCCGCAGCGTTGAGCGGCATCGCCTGACCGCATCAGGCCGGCGGCAGTTCCACCGCGTAGCTGTCCACCGGCGGTACGCTGCCGATCATCTTGCGGGAATGCAGGAAGCGGGCGAAGCGCTCATAGCGGTTGCGGTCCAACGCGGCGGGGCTGAGCGAGAAGCGGTTCACCGTGTCGTTGAAGGCACGGCGGTTCAGGTCGTTGTCCAGTTCGCGGCGCGGGCCGGCGATGAACATCTTCCAGCTTTCCTCATGGTTGTTGACGAGGAAGGCGGTCGCGCTTTCCACCGCGTCCATGAAGCGGCGCAGCGCCGGGTCGCGGGCGCGGTCGCGATGGGCGACGTAGATCAGCTCGTCATAGATCGGCATGCCGTGCTGCTCCGGGTAGAAGGCGCGGCCGGGGCGCCCCTCGATCTCCAACTGGTGCAATTCGAAATTGCGGAAGCCGCCGAGGATGGCGTCCACCTGCCCCGACATGAGCGCCGAGGACAGGCCGAAATTCACGTTGATCAGCGTGACGTCGCGGGATGACAGCCCGACCGTGCCGAGGATGGTGTCGACCGCGATTTCCTCGAACCCCGCGGTGCTGAAGCCGATCTTCTTGCCCTTCAGTTCCGCCAGGCTCTTTACTGGCCCGTCGCGCAGCACTGTCAGGGTCGAGAGCGGGGTCGCCACCAGCGTGCCGACGCGTGCCAGCGGCAGACCCTGGTCCACCGCCAGATGCAACAGCTTCTGGTAATAGACGCCGAGGTCGGCCTGCTTCGCCGCCACCAGGCGCGGCGGGTCGTTCGGATCGGCCGGGGCGATGATGCGGATCTCCAGCCCGGCACGGGCGAAGTGGCCGCCTTCCTGGGCGATGATGATGGGCGCGTGGTCCGGGTTCACGAACCAGTCCAGCATCAGCGTCAGCTTGGCGGGAGCGGCCGGGGCCGGGGCCGGGGCCGCCGCTGGGGGCGTGGTCTGTGCCCGCGCTGCGGAGGGAAGGGCGAGGGCGGCGAGCGCTGGCAGCGCCCGGCGGGTGAGCTTGGTCATGTCGGTTCTCCGTCGGAATCGAGAAGCGCGTCGGGCTGCCAGGGCAGCATGCGGCGCAGCAGTAGGTCGGTCGCGAACCACAGGGCCATCGCCATGGTGGCCAGAATGGCCAGGGCCGCGAACATCACGTCGGTCTGGCTGCGGCCATTGGCCTGCAGCATCACGTAGCCAAGGCCGGATGAGGCCCCGACCCATTCCCCCACGACCGCGCCGATCGGTGCGACGGCGGCGGCCACCCGCAGGCCCGAGGCCAGCCCCGGCAGCGCCGCCGGCACCCGCACCCGCCAGAGCATGGCGCCACGCGAGGCCCCCATGGTGGTGGCGAGGTCGAGCCAGCCGGGCTCCGTGCGCCGCAACCCGTCATAGAAGGCGGTCGCCACGGGAAAGAAGATGATGATGGTGGACATCGTGATTTTGCTGGCCAGGCCAAAGCCCAGCCACAGCGTCAGGAGCGGCGCGATGGCGAAGACCGGGACGGCCTGGCTCGCGATCAGCAGCGGCAGCAGCCAGCGCCGCCCGCCCCGCCAGGACGAGAGCAGCAGCGCCGTCGCGATGCCCAGCAGCGCGCCGAACAGCAGCCCGAGCAGGATTTCGGTGAGCGTGGTGCCGGCATGGCCCACCAGGATGTCCCAGCGGGTGACGAGCGCGTTCCAGACCCGCAGCGGCGAGGGCATCAGGAACGCCGGCACGCCGGTCCAGCGCACGAAGCCTTCCCAAGCGAGCAGCAGGCCGATGGCGGCGGCCAGGGCCCTCACGCGGCTTCCGCCAGCCGGTCCAGCAACGCGGCCTGGGCGGCCAGTACGTCGGGGTCGGTCACGGCGCGCAGGGGGAGCGAGGCGGGCAGCGGCAGATCCTCGGCCACGGCGCCTTCAGCCCCAGGGCGCAGCACCAGGATGCGGTGAGCCATGCGCAGGGCTTCCAGCGGGTCATGCGTCACCAGCAGCACGGTGCGCCCAGCCAGCAGGCCGGCCGCCAGGCTTTGCAGGCGGTGCCGGGTGGGGGCATCGACGGCGCTGAAAGGCTCGTCCATCAGCACGAAGGGCCGGTCTTCCATCAGGGTCCGGGCCAGCGCGGCACGTTGCCGCATACCGCCCGACAACTCGGACGGCCGGGCGGTATCGCGCCCTGTCAGCCCCACGGCTGCGATCAGGGAATCGGCCCGCGCCTTGTCCACGGCCTCGCCCCGCAGCCTGGCGCCGAGCCCGATATTGCCGCGCAGGTCGAGCCAGGGCAGCAGCAGGTCCTGCTGACCCATCCAGGCGACGCGGCCGGCAAGAGGTTGCCCGTCCTCCGGCATGACGCGCGCGCCGGCGGGCAGGGGCATCAGCCCCGCCAGTAGTCGTAACAGGGTGGATTTGCCGACGCCTGACGGGCCCAGCAGCGCCGTCACCTGCCCTGCGGCGAAATGCAGGTCGCAGGCGCCCAGCACCGGGCGGCCACCAAGACGGATGACAGGTAGGACAATGCCCAAGCCAGGGGCCATGCGAAACCTCCGATCCCTTCGCCGGCATGACCCGGATCAGGTTCAAGGGGTCGCAGGGCCCATCCCTGCCTCTCAGCCTTGCGAAAGGCTCCCCCCGGATGGGGTGTTCTAGCCATGCCGCGCGGGTTCACGCAAGTTCGTTATGGCCGAACACTTGCAGGCCGCTTCCGGCTGCGCTTCGACGGCAATGGTGCATGCGTGCGAGGGAGGGAGAACAGCGTGACCATGGTCCCGGTCGTGGTGCCGATATCCGCCGCCCGCTGGAGGAGCCGCTCCAAGCAACCGTTGCTGATAGGCTCAGAAATCTACCGAAAGTCGACCTATGGCCCCAAGCACCCGCTGGCCATCCCGCGGGTTTCCACGACGCTCGACCTGATCGGGGCACTGGGCTGGGTCGACCCTGGCCGTACCCTGGACAGCCCGATAGCATCCTTCGCGCAACTGACCCGCTTCCACACCGCCGATTATATCCGGGCGTTGATGGCGGCCGAGGCGACGCAGGCCGTGCCGGCGGAGGTCCGTGCGCGGCACCATATCGGCGCGTACGGCAACCCGGTCTATGCGGAGATCTTCCGCCGCCCCGCCACCAGCGCCGGCGGGGTCCTGCTGGCGGCCGGGCTGACGGCGGAAGGCGGCATCGCGCATGTGCCCGGTGGCGGCACGCATCACGGCCGGGCCGACCGTGCGAGCGGCTTCTGCTACGTCAATGACGCGGTGCTGGGGCTGCTGGCGTGGCTGGACCAGGGGCTGACCAGGGTTCTCTACCTGGATATCGACGCGCACCATGGCGACGGCGTGCAGGATGCCTTTGCCGAAGACCCGCGCGTCTTCACCTTCTCCATCCATGAAGCCGGGCGGTGGCCCTTCACCGGTGCCCTGGAGGAACGGGCAGGGGGGCAGGCCCGCAACATCCCGGTGCCCCAGGGCCTGAACGACACCGAGATGGACTGGCTGCTGCACCATGCAGTCCTGCCGTTGGCGCGGCAGTTGCGGCCCCAGGCAATCATGCTGCAATGCGGGGCCGATGCGCTGGAGGAAGACCCGCTGGCGAAGCTGTCGCTCTCCAACAACGCCTACTGGGCGGTGGTGCGGGAAGTGATGCAACTGGCGCCGCGGCTGATCGTGCTGGGTGGCGGGGGTTATAATCCCTGGTCGGTCAGCCGCTGCTGGACGGGAATCTGGGGCGTGCTCAACGGGCTGGAGCCGCCCGGCCGCCTGCCGCCCGCCGCCGAGGCGATATTGCGCAACCTGGTCTTCAACCGCGCCGCCGGCCGCAACCCGCCCGAGCACTGGTTCACCACTCTACGCGACGTACCGCGTCCGGGGCCGGTCCGATTAGAAATCCGCCATCTTGCCGAAGCGACGCTGGAAGGACTGCCCGAGTCAGCCCATGGCGTGGCATAACCGTGGCATGCGCCGTCGTCTTTTCCTGGCCCTGCCAGCTTTCCTGGTCGCCCCAGCCCTGGTTGGTGTGACCACCCCAGCCGCCCATGCGCAGACCGGCCCCCAGCCGCGCCTGCCGACCGAGAAGCTCGTGATCGTCACCCGTGACGGTGCCCGCCACGAATTCAATGTCGAGATGGCGCTCTCGCCGGACCAGCAGACGGTCGGGTTGATGTTCCGGCCGGAGGTGAAGCCGGACGAGGGCATGCTCTTCGACTGGGGCACCCCGCGCGAGAGCGCGATGTGGATGCGCAACACCATCTCGGCGCTCGACATGGTGTTCATCGCCAATGACGGGCGCATCCACCGCATCGCCGAGCGGACCGTGCCGCTGAGCCTGGCCACGGTCGAAAGCCGAGGCCCGGTGCGGGCCACGCTGGAACTGGCGGCCGGCACGGCGGAGCGCCTGAATCTTCGCGCCGGGGACAGGGTGCTCCAGCGGATATTCGGCAACGCCTCTTAAGGGGCCGTCAGCGGCACGGTGAAGGTCTGGCCAAAGCCCGGTACCGCGAAGTCTTCCGGCGGGATGCCAGCGGCGGCCCGCGCGGCCGTCAGCGCCCGTTCCGGCGCATCGATGGCTTCCTGCGTCAGCTTGAAGGTGCCGAAATGCATCGCCAGCGCCTGGCGCGCCCGCACGGCCTGGAAGGCCCGCGCCGACTCCTCGGGGTTCATGTGGACCTGCCGCATGAACCAGCGCGGCTCGTAGGCGCCGATCGGCAGAAGGGCGAGATCGAAGGGGCC
>JAQGHX010000038.1 GCA_028288745.1 Roseomonas sp.
GGAACTCCGCTGGAACGGCTGGGGCGCGGCAAGCGCCCCGGGCGCCCTGAAGCACAGGAGCGTCAGGTCATGGGCCAGGGCTCCGGCTTCGTGATCGACCCGTCCGGCTATATCGTGACCAATTATCACGTTGCCGGCAAAGCCTCGCAGATCAAGGCGGCCTTACCCGACGGCACCAAACTGCCGGCGAAGCTGGGCTGAAGGTGGATGCGCCTCGCCCGCTGCCCGCCGTCGAGTTCGCGGCCGGGGCGCCACCGCGGGTCGGTGACGTCGTCATCGCGGTCGGCAATCCGTTCGGCCTCAGCGCCAGCGTCACCGCCGGCATCATCTCGACCGTGGACGGGATTTGGCCCGGGGCCCCTATGACGACTTCCTGCAGACCGACGCCGCCATCAACCCCGGCAATTCAGGCGGGCCGCTGTTCAGCACGGACGGCCATGTAGTCGGGGACAATACCGCGATCGTGTCACCCTCCGGCGGCTCCGTCGGCATCGGGTTCGCCATTCCGGCGGATCTGGCCGCCAAGGTGGTGGGCGAACTGCGCGCCCACGGCGAAGTCCAGCGCAGCTGGCTGGGCGTCGAACTGGGCCCGAACGACCATCAGAGCACAGCAGGCGCACAGGTCGCCGCCGTGCAGCGGGAAAGCCCCGCCGCCCGGGCCGGCCTGAAGCCCGGCGACGTCATCCTGGAAGCGGATGGAGGGCCGGTGGCGGATGTGCGCAGCCTAGCCCGCCGTGTCGCCGATCACGCGCCTGGTTCCGCCCCGAAGCTGGCGGTGAAGCGCCACGCGGCGACACTCGACATGCAGGTCACGCTGGGCAATCTGCCCCGCGAGAGCTGACACTGAACATCCTGGCTAGGGCGTCCCAGCCAGGGCCCTCAGTGCACCAGAAGCGGCACCATCTCATGCTGCAGGATGGCGGCGGAAGCGAGGGACGCATCTGGCGCCGCGCCAATCTGCGTTCCATCAGCCGAGTGAATAGCAACAATATGGGCGCCGTCGACCACGACGGGGCGGATATAGGCCAGTTGCTCCGCGCCGAAGCGGGCCCAGTCCGCAGGTGCCAACTGGCGCAGGACGTCGGCGGCGGCGAAGGGACGGGTGGGGCCATTGTGGTTCATGGTCGTGACTCCTGTCGCCGGCCCAATGGACCCGGCTTGCGGTCACCAGTATTTCTGGTGCCGCGGTGAAGCTGTTCAGGCGTCGCTCTACAAGCCAACGCTTCAAGTCTCTCAGGTTTTCAGATCAGCCGGCAAAGCGCCGATCTCGGCTCAGGATACGGTGTCGTCATCCAACGTCGGGCCATGGAAAAGGGGCCGTCCGCCCTGTGTGCCCCGCATGCCGATACGGATGGCTTTCACGCGGACCTCAGGCTGCGGGCGCTTCAGGTCGATATGAAGCAGGCCGTTATCCAGCCATGCATCCTCGACATCGATGCCCTCGGCCAGCACGAAGGCGCGCTGAAACTGCCGGGCGGCGATACCGCGATGGAGAAAAATGCGGCCTTCGCCGTCATCCTTTTGCTTGCCACGCACGACAAGCTGGTTGTCTTCCTGAGTTAACTGAAGGTCTTCCATGCTGAAACCAGCGACGGCAAGGGTAATCCTGAGGCGGTTGTCGCCCGTCTGCTCGATATTGTACGGCGGGTATCCGTCGGAACTTTTCGCCACCCGGTCGAGCATCTGTTCAAGATGATCGAAGCCGAGAAACAAGGGCGAGCCGAAGAGCGAAGGGCGTGACATTGACAGGCAAAGCCTCCTCAACCGAGAGCGAGACGTCGGCGGAGCCCGAAGCACCCCGCCTTGACCAGGAATCTTGTTCCGTTTTATGTGATTTGCAAGGGGACAGGGCTGTTGCAGCCGGCGCGCCCCCCCGGCTACAGCAGCGTCTCCATGCCCGAATCATCCCTGCTCCCCATCTTGCTGGTCCCCGATAAGCGTCTGCGGACCAAGACGCGCGCCGTCGGACCGGCGGATCTCGACACGGTCCGCGAACTCGCGCCCCGGATGCTGGCGACCATGTACAAAGCCCCCGGCATCGGCCTGGCCGCGCCGCAGATCGGCGTCATGCTGCGAATGGCCGTCGTGGACCTGCAAAAGGACGACCAGCCCGACCCGATGGTGCTGATCAACCCGGAAATCGTGGCGCAGAGCACGGAGCTCTCGACCCGCGAGGAGGGTTGCCTGTCCCTGCCGAACCAGTACGCCGACGTCACGCGCCCCACCCGCATCAAGCTGCGCTGGCTGGCGCTGGACGGCAGCAAGCAGGAACTGGAAGCCGACGACCTGCTGGCCACCTGCATCCAGCATGAGCTGGACCACCTGGATGGCGTGCTGTTCGTGGATCATATTTCGGCGCTGAAGCGCAACATGCTCCTGCGCAAGCTGATGAAAGAACTGAAGAACAAGACGCGGGACGAGGAATGAACCGCCTCCGCCTCGCCTTCATGGGAAGCCCGGCATTCTCGGTGCCGTCCCTGCAGGCGCTGCACGCGGCGGGACATGAGATCGCCATGGTCTATTGCCAGCCGCCCCGGCCCGCCGGACGCGGCCAGAAAGAAACCCCCTGCCCCGTGCATCGCGCGGCACTGGAACTGGGCCTGCCGGTCCGCACGCCCAGCCGTGTCCGGCGCGACGCGGCCGAGCACGAGGCTTTCAGGGCACTGGACCTCGATGCCGCCGTCGTCGCCGCCTATGGGCTCATTTTGCCGCCGGCCATGCTGGAAGCGCCGCGCCGGGGCTGCCTGAACATTCATGCCTCGCTGCTGCCACGCTGGCGCGGCGCGGCCCCAATCCAGGCCGCCATCCTGGCGGGAGATGCTGAGAGCGGCATCACCATCATGCGGATGGATGAAGGGCTGGATACCGGCCCTATGCTGCTGCGCGCGCCCGTCGCCATCGGGCCGCGTGGCACGACACCGGAACTGCACGACGCATTGGCCGCCCTGGGCGGCCCGCTGGTGCTGCAGGCGCTGGGCAGCGCCCCCACCCCGCAAGCGCAGCCGACGGAGGGCGTGACCTACGCGCCGAAACTCGGCAAGGAGGACGGGCGCATCGACTGGTCCAGCGACGCGGCCGCATTGGACCGCCAGGTGCGGGCGCTGAACCCGTGGCCGGGCACCTTCTTCCAGCATGGTGGCGAGACCATCCGCGTACTGGCGGCGGAGCCGGAGGAGCATGGCCCCGGTGCCGCGCCCGGGACGGTAGTGGACAACGCGGCGCTCATCGCCTGCGGCGGCGGCTTCCTGCGGCTGGCCAGGCTGCAGCGGGGGGGGCGCGGCGCCATGTCGGCCGAGGCTTTCCTCCGGGGCTACGCGCTGCCCCCAGGCGCCGTGCTGGGCTGAATGCCGCGCTATGCCCTTCTGATCGAATATGATGGCAGCCCCTTCGTAGGCTGGCAGCGGCAGGTCAACGGCCTCTCCGTGCAACAGGTGCTGGAGGAAGCCGCGGCACCACTGAACGGCGGTGCCCTGCCGGAGACGACGGCCTCCGGCCGCACGGATGCCGGCGTCCATGCCGAGGGGCAGGTGGTGCAGATCGATCTGGCCGCCGATCTGCCGCCGGAGAGAATACGGGAAGCCCTGAATACCCGCAGCCGCCCCTACCCGGTCGCGGTGCTGAGCGTCACGAGGCCGCCGGAAGGATGGTCGGCACGCTTCTCGGCGCTCGGGCGGGCCTATCGGTACCGCGTCCTCAACCGCCGCCCACGCCCTGCCCTGGACATGGGCCGGGTCTGGCATGTGCCGCAGCCGCTGGATGCCGCGGCCATGCACGAGGCCGCGCAGATGCTGCTGGGGCGGCATGACTTCACGTCCTACCGCGCGTCCTCCTGCCAGGCGAAGGATGCCCTGCGGACGCTGGACCGCCTGGATGTATCGCGCCTCGGCAATGAGGTGGTCGTACAGACCGCCGCGCGCAGCTTTCTGCACCACCAGGTGCGGAACATGGTCGGCACGCTGGTGGAGGTCGGCCTGGGCCGTAAGCCGGCATCCTGGCCAAGACAGGTACTCGACGGGCGCGACCGCTCGCGCGCCGGCCAGACCGCGCCGCCCGATGGACTTACCTTCCTGCGGGCCGAATACGCGGACAGGCTGGACTGGTGCTGACGCCTGACTGGCGCTGAACAGCCGTATTCGAACCGGGTCAATCATCTTTCACAGCAACCGGCGCGGCGCGCGCACGCATCACGCGCCGGCCCCTCTGCTCAAGGCACCAGCGAAACCGAACGGCCGCAATATGGTAAATTCAGGGGGACATGGTAGCGGCGGGCGGACTTGAACCGCCGACCCCGGCATTATGAGTGCCGTGCTCTAACCAGCTGAGCTACACCGCCAAAACCACGTCTCCGGCCGCTGGATTATCCAGGCCGGGCGGCGGGAATTAAGCTGCCTTACCGCTGCTGTCAACCGCCCGGGCCATGCTGCGGATGAAGCCGCCGCCCAGCACGCGGTCGCCATCATACAGCACGCATCCCTGGCCCGGCGCGGCGATGGCGGGCGTCCGCAGCAATACCCGCATCGTGGCGCTGGAAGCGTCCCAGATGGCCGTGGCGGGTTGCGGCATCTCGCGGGCCCTCAGCTTCACCTGGCACTCCACCGGAGCCTTGGGCGCGTCGATCAGCCAGTTCACCTCGCCCACCAGAATGTCCGGCACTGTCAGAGAGCCACGGGGGCCCACCACCACCCGCCGGCGCGGCGCGTCGAGGGCGGAGACGTAGAGCGGCTCCTCCCCGTCACGCGAAGCCTGGCCCAGCCCGCGCCCCTGCCCGACAGTAAAGCGCGCGATGCCCTGATGCGTCCCGAGCACGCGGCCATCGATATGTTCGATGGTACCGGGCTGCACCGCCTCCGGGCGGATGGCGCCGACAACGTCGTGATAATTGCCGCGCGGGACGAAGCAGATATCCTGGCTGTCCGGCTTCTCGGCCACCGCGAGGCCGAGGCGTACCGCCTGCGCCCGCACCTCGGCCTTCGAGGCATAGTCGCCCAGCGGAAAATGGCTGAAGGCCAACTGGGCCGGCGTGGTGGCGAAGAGGAAATAGGACTGGTCGCGCGCCGGGTCGGCGGCACGGCGCAGTTCAGGCCCATCGGGCCCGTCCACGCGGCGCACATAATGGCCGGTGGCCAGGGCCTCGGCCCCCAGGTCCTTCGCCAGTCCGAACAGGTCGTGGAACTTCACCGTCTGGTTGCAGCGGATGCAGGGCACGGGCGTCTCGCCCCGTGCATAGGCATCGGCGAAATCCTCGATCACCGCCTGGCGGAAGCGGCTTTCCCGGTCCAGCACATAATGCGGGATGTCCAGCCGGTCGGCCACGTCGCGCGCGTCGTGAATATCCTGGCCAGCGCAGCAGGCGCCCTTCTTCTGGACCGCCGCGCCATGGTCATAGAGCTGCAGCGTGGCGCCGATGACCTCGTGCCCCGCTTCCTTCAGCAATCCCGCGACCACCGAGGAATCGACACCGCCCGACATGGCGACCAGGATTTTCATGATACCGCGTTCAACCCCATCTGCCAGAAATTGGCCTCCAGCCGTGCCGCCTCGCCGAATGTCGCGGACAGGCTGGCGAAGCGGGCCTCGCCGCCATGGGACAGGCCCAAGGCATCCAGCCGGACCGCCGCGCCGCTCGCGAGGGCCTGGTAGCCGGGCGAGCCATAGGTTTCGATCCAGCTTTCATAAGGATTGCCGTCGCGCTTGCGGCCAGGATGCGCGACGATCCGCAATGCGATCTCTCCGTACCCGATCGTGCAGGGCGCCAGCGCGACTTCCAGGTCCAGAATGTCGCCGGCCATGCCGCGGTCCAGCACCCAGCGCGTATAGGCGACCGTCTCAGGCGCCTCCGTTTCGGCCAGGACATCGGCCTCGGACAGGCCCCAACCGGCGCAGTAGCCGAGATGCATCTGCATTTCCGACAGCAGGGCGTTCAGCGAGGACGCCTTGTTCCTGAGGGCGGCCAGGCTTTCGGCCTTGAAGGCGGCCAGGGCCTTGGCGCGGGCGAACTGGATCAGGAACAGCCAGTCCTGCACCAGATAGCGGCGGAAAGCCGGCAATGGCAGCGTGCCCTCCGCCAGCCCCTGCACGAAGGGATGCCAGCAATAGGCATCCCACCGTGCCGCCGAACTCTCCCGCAGCCGCTGCGCGAGCCCACCCGGCGCGCCATACGGGGCCGCGAAGGTCGTGCTCAACTGGCGTGCCTGCTGCCGGCCGGCAGCTTCACAACCAGCCCGTCCAGCGCATCCGTCATGATCAACTGGCAGCCGAGACGCGAGGTCTCCTGCAGGTCGAAAGCGAGGTCTAGCATGTCTTCCTCATCCTCGGTCGGCTCCGACAGGCGCGGGAACCACGAGGTATCCACGATCACATGGCAGGTCGAGCAAGCCAGGCTGCCTTCGCAGGCGCCCTCGATATCGACACCGTGGCGGTGCGCGATCTCCAGCACGGAAAGGCCGAGCGGGGCCTCGACTTCGCGCCGGGTACCGTCGCGCTCGATGAAGGTCATCTTCGGCATCGCCGTGTCTCTACTCCGCCGCGTCTTTGGTTTCGGAAAGGGCCTGGCGCCAGGCGCGGCCCAAGGCGGCCGCCGCGAGGTCGACATCGGCCGGCGAGGTAAAGCGTCCGATGCCGATCCGCAAGCTCGACCTTGCCACGGCGTCGGGGATACCGATGGCCCGCAGGACATAAGATGGCTCGACCTCGGCCGAGGAACAGGCCGAACCAGTGGACACGCACAGTTCGGCGGCGCAGCCCGCCATCAGGGCCTGGGCGGTCACGCCCGGGAAAGCGATGTTCATATTGCCCGGCACCCGCGGCGCGGGGCTGCCATTCCAGGCCACGCCCGGCACCTCCCGTACCAGAGCAGCCCAGAAACGGTCGCGCTGGGACGCGATACGGCCGGCATCCAGCACCATCTCGGCGGCGGCGATGCGCGCTGCCTCGCCCAGGCCCACCAGCAACGGCGCCGGCAGCGTGCCCGAGCGGAGCCCCCGTTCCTGCCCCCCGCCTGAAAAGAGCGGCGCCAGCCGCACCCGGGGCCGGCGCCTGACATACAAGGCGCCAATGCCCTTCGGCCCATAGATCTTATGGCCCGAGATCGAGATCAGGTCGGCCGGCAGGGCGGTGACATCCAGCGGAATGCGCCCGGCACCCTGAGCGGCATCCGTATGGAACAGGGCGCCGGCTTCCTTGGCCAGCGCGGCCAGCGCCGGCAGGTTCTGCACCACGCCGGTCTCGTTGTTCACCGCCATCACCGACACCAGCAATGTCGGCTGCCGCAGCGCATCGCGCAGGGTGCCGGGCTCCAGCAGCCCATCCGGCCCGACCGGCAGCACGACCGGCTCGAAGCCTTCCGCCGCGAGATCGCCCACGCTTTCGAGCACGCATTTGTGCTCCGTGGCGACGGTGACGATCCGCCGCCGCGTGTCGCCCTGGGACGCTGCGAAGCGTGCCGCACCCTTAATGGCCAGGTTGTTCGACTCGGTCGCCCCGGAAGTGAAAATGATCTCGCGCGGGTCGGCGCCGATCAGGGCGGCCAAATGGGCCCGCGCTTCCTCGACGGCCTGCCCGGCGGCGCGGCCCAGCACATGCTCCACGCTGTGCGGGTTGGCGAAATTCTGCTCCCACCACGGTCGCATGGCGGCCAGGACCCGCGGGTCGAGCGGCGTGGTGGCGTGGTTATCGAGATAGATGGGGCGGTTGCTGGCCATGACGGGAATATGGCCGGGCCGGCGCCGCATTCAAACAGTGCAGACCGCATCCCGGCCGAGACGCGCGCGCAACGTGGCATAGGCCACCAGGAAGCGTGCCGCCGCATCCGCCGGTGCGTTCCACGGCAAGGAGACACGAATGGCCGAGGCCGCCGAGGCCGGGTCCAGCCCCATGGCCAGCAGCACATGGCTGGCCGCCACCTTGCCCGAGGAACAGGCCGAGCCGGCGGAAACCCTGATGCCGGCGAGGTCCAGCGCGATAACCTGGGTTTCCGACGGCGCGCCGGGCAGCAGAAGACAGGTGGTGTTGGGCAGGCGCGGCGCGGCGCCGCCCAGCGCCCGCAGGCCCGCCCCGGCCTCGATGGCATCGCGCAGGGGGGCGAGGCGCTCGGCGGCGTCCGGGTCGGCCGCCTCGGCCGCCGCGCC
>JAQGHX010000065.1 GCA_028288745.1 Roseomonas sp.
CCAGCCTGCATGCGCTGGTCGTCGCGGAGGCCTACGGTATTCCCTGCGCGACCTTCGATATCCACGCTGGCCCTTCCGGCCGCTTCGCGGCGGATGACGAAAGCGTCCCATCGACCACCGGGTCCGCGACTTCTACGCCGGCAGCGGCCAGCACGACATATTGGTCTAACCGCAACGAGCGTCACCTGCCGACCGATTGGGACGGGGTGATTGCTTTCCTGGACCGGCATTGGGCGCCCCTGGAATATGCCCGCATCGCCTCATGGAAGCCTGCCCGGCGCATCTGAAGTGGATGGAACAGACACCCCGGCCAGAGGTCATGGCCCGCATGGCGTCTCTGGTGAATCTGGGCCCGGGCGGCAAGTCACGGTGTGCCTCCACGCCCGTCCCTGATGCGGGCCGGGCAGCGCCATTCTTTCCACCGAAGCTCCCCTGGACGTGTGCCTCGCCTAATTTGCGAGTGATTCGCATTGCACATGCGTCGCATTAAGGCCATAAGCCTTACTCCACGCACAGCCGCCATCGGGAGTCTAGATGCGCCGTTTGTTGTACGCCTTGGGCTTGGCCGCATGTTGTGTGTCAGCGCCGGCTATCGCGCAGGAAAGCCCGCGTATCACCCTGGAATTGAATCGCCTGGAGCCGCAGGGCTCCGGCTGCCGCGTGTGGCTGCTGACCCGTAACCCCGGGGACGAGGCGCTGGATCCGCTGCGGCTGGACCTGCTGATGTTCGGCAAGGATGGCGTGATCTCACGCCGCCTCGCCCTCGATGTGGGCCCTTTGCCCGCCAATAAGACCCAGGCGCGTATCTTCGATCTCGCGGGGCAGGCCTGCGATGCCATCGGTGCCGTCCTGCTGAACGACCTCCTGGCCTGCGGGCCAACCGCCGAAACCCGCGCGGCCTGTCTGGCCCGTCTCGTCCTCGCCTCGCGCGTCGGCGGCGTCTCGTTCGATCAGTGAGGAGGTCGCGATGAATCCGACCGATGTGGTAATCCCCAACCTGCATGCCGGCCCCGACCTGTCCATGCTGGGGCTGTTCCTGCAGGCCGACTGGGTGGTCAAAGGCGTGATGATTGCGCTGATCCTGGCCTCCGTCGTCTGCTGGGCCATCGTGATCGAGAAGGCGGTGCTCTTCTCCCGCATCTCGCGCCAGATCCGGCAACTGGTCGCGGCGGCGGCCATGGCCGGCCCTGCCACCGCCAGCCCGCAGGGGGAGGGGCTTGCCGCCCTGGTCCTACGCGCCGGCGCCCGCGAATGGCGGGAGGGGCGCGAAGTCACCGAGAGCCGCGGCGAGTACCGGCACAGGATCGAGCACGCCATGCGCGCCGCCATCGGAACGCAATTGCGCCGGGCCGAGCCGGGCCTGCCATTCCTCGCGACCACCGGCGCGGTGGGGCCGTTCATTGGGCTGTTCGGCACGGTGTGGGGCATCATGAACAGCTTCGCCGGCATCGCGCGCAGCAACGATACCAGCCTCGCGGTGGTGGCGCCCGGCATTGCCGAGGCGCTGTTCGCCACCGCGATCGGACTCGTGGCCGCCATTCCGGCCGTCATCGCCTATAACCGCCTCATGGTGCGGCTGGGCCGCCTGAAGCAGGAAGCCAATGGCGCCGCCAGCGAACTGGCCGCCGGCCTCTCCCGCCGCCCGCCCAACGCGGCGCAGGGCAACCCGGTGGCCCACGCCCGCGCCCACGCGGCGGCGGAGTAGGCCCAATGGCGTTTTCCGGTTCCGGCTTCGCCGGTGACGACGACGACGATTCGGCCCTGCCGATGGCCGATATGAACGTCACGCCGCTGGTGGACGTGATGCTGGTGCTGTTGATCATCTTCATGGTGGCGGCGCCGATGATGGTCGTGGGCGTGCCGGTGGAACTCCCCAGGACGGCGGCGCCCCGTGCCGCCGCGCCAAGGCCACCGGTGGTGCTGACCGTCTCCGCCGATGGGCGCGTCTTCCTGGCCAAGGACGAAATCCCGGCGGCCGACCTGCCTGCCCGGTTGGCCGAGTTGCACACCGCCCAACCGGAAGCGCCAGTCTATGTGCGTGGCGACCGCGCCGCCCCTTACGGCGATGTGCTTCGGGTCATGGGGCGTGTGACCCAGGCGGGCATCACGCGGGTTTCGCTGATCGCCGAGGTGGAGCCGGCCGCCGCCCCTGTCCAGGCACGCTGAGGACAAGGCGATGAACGCGATCACGATGCCCACGGCCAGGCCAGTGTCCAACTATCGTGTGCTGGGCTGGGGTGCTTCGGCCGTGCTGCATGGCGGTGCCGTGGCGCTGCTGGTGTTTGGCTTGCCGTACCGCGTGACGCCGCCGCCCGCGCCTGAGATCATTCCGCTTGAAATGGCGGCCCTGCCGACCGCGCCCGCCCTTGCCGAGGCGGAACCCACGCCGGCCATGGAAGAGGCGCAGGCCGTGGCGCCGGAGGCCACCAGTGCCGCCCAGGTGCCGTCGCCGCCCCTGGCCATGACGGCGCCCGAGCCCATCACGACGGCGCAGCCCCCGCCACCCGACGCCGCCGCCGCCACGCCGCCGGCCGAGATGGCCCCGCCGCCGCCCGATGTGGTGCAGGCCGTCGAGCCCGAGTTGCAGCAGGCTGCCGAGCCGGACGTGGTGCCGCTGGAGGCGATCGACATACCGCTACCACCCCCGGCACCGCCGCCTCCACCCGT
>JAQGHX010000067.1 GCA_028288745.1 Roseomonas sp.
CATGTTCGGCCGCCTCAAAGATTGGCGCCGCATCGCCATGCGCTATGACCGCTGCGCCCACACCTTCTTCTCCGCCATCTGCCTCGCAGCCACCACCCTCTTCTGGATCAATGAGTCCTGACCCTAGATGACGAAGGCGCGGAAGCTGGCCCGCCCGGTGGCTTCGCGCAGGATGCCGGCGGCCATCAGCCGCTTGATGATCAGCAGCGCCCCCTGCGGCGTGGCGCCAAGCTGCGCCGCCAGTCCCGCCGCCGTCAGCACGGGCTGGCGCAGGGCGATCTCGGCGGCCTTGCCGGCCTGGCCATGGCTGCGTTCCCGCGCCGCCAGCTCGGTGGCGCGGAGTGAGGCGCCGTTCAGGCGGTCGAGTTCCGACAGGCCGCGCCGGGCGCCCTCGGTCAGCTCGGCCAGAAAGACCAGGGGCCAGTTGGCATCCTGCAATGGTGGGCGCTGCCGCCGCATCCGCCCGGTGAAGGCGCACCAGAAGGGCAGGGGCACATGCCGCAGCCGGCCGCGCCGCTTGGCCAGCATGGCCGCCACCAGCAGCGCCTGCGGCGCGGCGGGGCGGACGGGTTCAGCCTCGCCGGCCTCGCGCGCCCATTGCGCGGCGCCGCGCGCGGCATCCAGCAGGGCCGGCAAGCCATCGCCAAATTTTAGAAAAGTCGAGCGCCAGGAAGCGAAGTCTGGCGCCGGGACGCCCGCCACGCGCGAGGTGGCGGGCCATGCCGCCGGCCCCAGCGGGCCGATGGCATTGGCGAAGGCCTCCGGCGAATCCAGCGGGTCGACCGTCTGCAACGTGGCCAGGCGGCGCAGCGCGCGGGCCATGGCCAGCCCCTGCTCGATCGCCGCGTCGGCGGGCGCCTCGACCGGCATGATTCCGGCATCGAGCATGGTCGCCGGCAGCGCCGCGTCCAGCCGCCCGCCCAGCAGCGCGGCGGTGGTGGAGCCGGTCAGCCGCGCCTCGCGCAATGCCAGGTCGCGCGGATGCACCCAGATCTCCTCCACCGCCAGCCAGCCGGCGGCTTCGGCCAGCGCCATGCGGGCGGCGAGCCCGGCCTGCACCGCCGGGCTCGCCGCGCCCGCCAGCGCATCGAGGCGGGACAGCGCATCCTCCGCCTCCGCGAGTGGCAGCAACAGGGCTTCGGGGTGAAGCACGGCCCTCGCCTGGGCGGGACGAACGGCCCAGGGCGCGAGGGCGGCGCCTGGCTCCTCCTCCTCTTCCCAGAGCGGGCGGGGCCAGGAATCCTGCGGCGGGTCGCCGGTCATGGCGGGGGCTCCGGGAAAGGGTCAAGGCATGACAAGGGCTTGCCCGCCGATATGCAAGCGGAAAGGCGGGCTCGCCGCTGCCGCCTTTCTACCCTAACCTGCCACGAGCCAGACGGAAGCCCCCATGCGCCGGACCGAAACCAGCCGCTTCACCACCCGCACCGAGGGCGATGCGACCCTGTTCGACATCCGCCCGGCGCGGCCGGAACTGGCCTTCCTGGCGGCGGCTTTCCTGCTGGGCGGGCTGTTCGGCCTGCCGGCGCTGGCGGTGCTGCTGAACCCCGCGCGGCATGACGCGCTTTCGCTGGGGGCCGCCGGCTGCGCGCTGGCGGTCCTGGCGCTGGCGGTGGTGGCCTTGCGGCGGGCGTTGCGCGGCCGGGCGCCCCGCCGCCTGCGAATGGACGCGAGGGGCCTGACGGTCGCGGGTCGGTGGCTGCCCTGGTCATCCCTGGGCGCGCGGCAGGTGGAAATGCCCACGGCCGGGCGTGCCATGGCGGCGCCGGGCATCCACGGCCTGGCCGCCGCCATCGCGGCCCGGCAGCGCGCGGCGGAAGCGCGCGTGGTGCAGGCGCGACTGGACGGCGCGGAGCCGCTGCTGCTGGCCGGCGGCCTGGATGCCGGAACGGCCGAACGGTTGCACGCGGCGCTCGACCTGGCGGCGGGGTGTTATTTCCGCGCAGGCTGAAGGCAGCCGGGGTGAGGCGTCCCCGGCCGATACAGGCGGGCCTTTCGTCAATAGGGCAGCACGCGGTCCATCACCTGCTGGCCCCAGCGCGGCCGCTGCATGTCGCTGGACGTGCCGCGCCCGCCATAGGAGATGCGCGCCTCCGCGATCTTCTCCGACGCGATGCGGTTGTTGGGGCGGATATCCTCCGGCCGCACCAGCCCGCGCAACTGCAACTCCCGCAACTCGTCATTGACGCGGATTTCCTGCGAGCCGGCGATCTCCAGGTTGCCGCTGGCGAGGACACGCACGACGGTCGCCGCCACCTGCAGGCGGATTTTTTCCGTGCGCCGCACCTTGCCTTCGCCGCTGGTGGTGCTGCCGCCGCCGATGCTTAGCGCCGGGTCCACATCGCCGCCGAAGGCGCGCGACAGGAAGCCCTGGAGGCCGAAGAGGACCGGCACCTTCAGGCTTTGCGAGCTGTTGCGGTCCAGGTCGGTCTTGTTGTCGAACTGCGCGCTGTCGTCGATCTCGATCTCGACGGTCAGCAGGTCGCCCACCGCGCGCGCGCGCCGGTCGCGGAAGAAGGTGCGGCTGCCCGGGCGCCACAGCGAACCCGGCGCCGCCGGTCCCGTGCCTTCCAGCCGCGGCCGTGTCGCCACGGCCAGCGGGCTGTCGGCCTCGCCGGCCGGGGGGATGCCGGCCATTTGCCCGGGCGCCGAGATCGGCGGGGGGCGCTGGATATGGCCGAAGCTGTCACAGCCCGCGAGGCCCAGCAGCAGGCCGGCGGCCGTGGTGGTCAGACGCCTGCTCATCGGGCCGGCCTTTCCATGCGATGTCGCGACAATCAGGGCAGGCCCTGGATTTCGGTGGTGCCCTCGGCCACCACCAGCGCGCGCACGGTGCGCCCGCTGCCAGGGTTATGGACGCGGATTTCCGTGCCCATGGCGCCGCTTTCCAGTGCCTTGCCCCGCATCTCCACCGTCATGCCGCCGGCTTTCCAGAACACCCGCACCGGCTGCGTGGCGCGCACCAGCGCCTGCTCGCCGATATCGCGCGCCGGGATGGCGGCGCCGGCGCGGATGCGGCGCTTCACCTCCTGCCCCACGATATCCTGTACGGCATCGATGAAGGAGGGGTTGTCCCGGCGTGGCTCGGCCGGGTCCAGGTCCTGCAGCCGCAGCAGGTCGCCCGGCTGCAGGTCGCGGGTGGCATGCCAGACCTCGCGCGAATGCGCCGGCGGCACGTGGCAGAGCGAGGCCACCAGCAGCGCCGCGCCAATCGGAAGTGCACGCATCGGCTGTCTCCTCAACGGATGTTATTGGCGGTTTGCATCATCTGGTCGCTGGCCTCGATGACCTTCGAATTCATCTCATAGGCCCGCTGCGCCTGGATCAGCTGCGTGATCTCCTGCACCACGTTCACGTTGGAGGATTCCAGGTAGCTTTGCCGCACCTTGCCGTAGCCGACATCCGACGGCAGGCCACGGTTCGGATTGCCGGAGGCCTCGGTCTCCAGGAATTTGTTGCCGCCCGTCGCCTCCAGCCCGGCATCGTTGGCGAAGAGGTAGAGTGCCAGGCGGCCGGCGGTCTGCTGCTGCCCGTTCGCCTCGGTGACGATCACCTCGCCCGCCTGGTTGACCGTCACGTCCTTGGCATCCGTCGCCACCGTGATGGCGGGCTCGATCGGGTAGCCCTCGGTGGTGACGATCTGCCCCTCGGGCGAAAGCTTGAAGCTGCCGTCACGGGTATAGGCGGTGGTACCATCCGGCAGCGTCACGCCGAAATAGCCGCGCCCCTCCAGCGCCAGGTCGTATTTGTTGCCTGTCTCCGTCAGCGTGCCTTGCAGCGTGATGCGGTTGACGGCCGAGTTGCGAGTACCCAGGCCGATCTGCGTGCCCACCGGCAGCACCGTCCCGGCTTCCGAGGAGGATGAGCCGACGCGTTCCGAGGACTGGTAGAGCAGGTCCTGGAACTCCGCCTTGCGGCGCGAATAGGCGGTGGTCGAGACATTCGCGATATTGTTCGCGATCACCTCGACATTAGTCTGCTGGGCCTGCATGCCGGTAGCGGCGATACTCATGGCGCGCATGATGTGGTTTCCCTTTTGGTGGCGGTCAGTTCGGGCGCCCCAGCGCCTCGATCATCTTGCGAATTCGGCTGTCGTCATCGGAAACGATGCGCTGCACGCCGTCATAGGCGCGCTGCAACGCGGTCAGGTTGGCGATTTCGGCGATGGGCTGCACGCTGGAGCCTTCCAGCGCGCCCTGCACCAGCCGCACGTCCCGCGCGCCGGCTTCCACCGGCCGCAGCCCTGCGGGGGGGATTTCCATCAGCCCATCGCCGCCCTTGCGGATGCCGCGCGGGTCGCCGGGCTGGAACAGGCCGATGCGCCCCACCTGCTCGGTCCGCCCCTCGGCGGTGACGAGGATGGTGCCGTCGGTGCGGATCTCGATGCCACCGGCGCGTTCAGGCATCAGGATACGTCCACCGCCCTCGTCCAGCACCGGGCGGCCGCTATTGTCCACCAGCGTATTGTCGGGCGCGATACGCAGGCGGCCGTCGCGGGTATAGCCACGCCCGGCATTGCCCGGCCGTTCCACCGCCAGGAAGGCATTGCCGTCGATGGCGATATCGAGCGGATTTCCGGTCGCGGCGATGGCGCCCGCGCGCATGTCCACATAGGTCGCGCGGTCCTGCACGAAGGCGATCTCGCGCCCCGGCACGGCGAGCCGGCTGACATGCGACTGGAACAGCGTGCGGTCGCCGCGATAGGCGGTGGTGTTGGCATTGGCCACGTTGTTGGCGACCACGTCCAGTTGCTGGCGCAACGCCATCTGGCCGGACAGCCCGACGATGCTGGGGCCTTCCATCTCAGTGGCTCCCGTCCGGCGCCAGCAGGGCCTCGATCTGCCGGCTGCGCTCGATCGCGCCACGCACGCCGGCGATGCCGGTCGCGGCGGGCGGCGTGCTGTCCGCCAGGCGCAGCATCGCGGCGCTGGCGGTTCCGGTGGCCAGCAATTCCGGCGGCACGTCCGATTTCTGCTGGCCCAGCGCCGAGGCACTGGCCAGCCGTGCCGTCGCATCGGCCCGCGCGGCGGTGGGCAGCCCGGGGTCGCGCAGAAGGTCGCCATAGGCAGACCCGGCGGCGCGCCAGGACCGTGCCTGGAACAGCAGCTCCGCCCGCCGCGCGAGATCGGCCGTGCCGCGCAGTGGTTCCAGTTGGGCCGCCGCTTCCTCCGGCCGGCCGAGCCGTGCCAGCGCCTCGGCCGCCGCGCGCCGCGCGGCCTCGCCGGGTGCCAGCGTGGCCAGCAGCGCCAGGGCCCGCTGCGGGTCGCCCTGCGCCGCGCCGGCTTCCGCCTGCGCCAGCAGCAATGTCGCATCCGACCCACGCGCCGTGGCCGGCGTGATCTGCTGGCCGAGGTCGCGCGCCGCCTCCGCCAGCCCCTGGCGCAGCAGCAGCCGCATGGCGGCGAGGCGGATGTCGTCGCCCTGCTCGCCGGGCGTGGCGTAGCCTTCGTATTGCCAGAACAAGCCCAGCCGCTCGCCGGGCTCCGGCAGGGGCTGGCCCTCGGGCGCGCTGTCGGCTAGCAGGCGGCGCAGGGCGGCCGAGGCCAGGCGGGCGCCGCGGCTTTCCATGCCCGGGCGGGAGGAGACCTGGCTGGTCCCGTCGGCCACCGCCAGCGCGGCGCCCAGCGCACCCTGGTTCAATAGCCGCTCGGCATAGGTCACGGCGGCGTCCTCGCCCAGCCCGTCCCGGCGATAGGTGCGCAACAGGTCGTTGATCTGCCCTTCCGCCCGTCGCCCCTCGGGCCCCGGACGGCCGAGGTTCAGGGCGGCCAGCCGGGCGCGGGCGAAGATCTCCGGCAGGCTGCGGCCGCCGGCCTGGATGGCCTGTTCCAGGTACTGCGCCTCGTCCGCGCGGTTGCCTTCCTGGCGGGCGAGGCGGGCATACTGCCAGTTCCGCGCCGCCGCCTGTTCCGGCGTCAGGCCGGTGGCCGGGCGGACAGCGCCAAGCAGGGTGCGAAGCGTGGTGGGGTCGGCTTCCACCGCATCGGCCAGCCGCTGCACGAAGGTCAGGCGCAGCGCCTGCGGCACGTCGCGCAACGCCGCCCGTGCCCGGGGGGCCAGACGCGCCAGCGTGGCGCCATCGCCCGAAACGGCGGCTGCCAGCGCGCGCCAGAGGGGCAGATCCTCGCGCGCGCAGTCCGGCGCCTCCGCCAACAGCGGGGAGGCGGGTGAGAGCGGCCGGCCCAGGATCAGCCGCGCCACGTCCCGCACCTGGTCCAGCCGCTCGCGCAGCGCGCCGATGGGGGCGTCGTTGCGCGGGGCGTTCAGCACGTCCAGCGCCTCGCGTGCCAATTCGTGGGCGGTGTAGAACTCCGCGAGATCAGCGGCTTCGGACGCGCCCTGGTCGGACCGCGCGAGTGCCGCGCGCAGCAGCGGCAGGCGCTCGGAAAAGCCACCTTCGCCCTGCCAGCCCTGCATGGAAAACGAGGTCCGGCAGGTGGGCTGCGGCGGTGCCGGCAATGGCGGTACCTGGACCGCCCCGACGGCGGCAGGTGCCGGAGGCAGCGGTGGAGACGGCGCGGGCGCCTGCGCGGGCCTCGCCGGCAGCGATGCCGTGGCCTGCAAGCCGTTGAGCATGGCGAGCTTGGCGACCACGGCGTCGCGCAGGCCTGCCAGATCGGCGTCAAGGGCCGGACGTGGCGGGGCGGGCGGCGGAGGTTGGTCCTGAGCAGGCGCCTGGGTGGTGGCCACCGGTGCGGGCCCCACGGCCGCGGCCGGCTGCGCAACGGCTGGCGGCGCCGGGGCGGCAGCC
>JAQGHX010000073.1 GCA_028288745.1 Roseomonas sp.
CGATGTATGCCGTGCGCGGCGCCGATCGCGGCCTGGCGGTCAGCTCGCTGCGCGTCCATCTCGCCGCCATCCAGACCGCGCATCGCCTGGCGGGGATCGCGCTGGATCTGCGCGACGGTCGCCTCGCCCAGGTGCTGGAAGGCATCACCCGCCCCCCCGCGCCTGCGGGGAACACGCCTCGCTCGGAAGCCAGTCGTTCGGCGTCACCGGTTCATCCCCGCGCCTGCGGGGAACACGGCACATGCAGCCGCACCGGCCAGCGCATCCGCGGTTCATCCCCGCGCCTGCGGGGAACACTGCGAATACAGCAGGATTGCCCACAGTCGTTACGGTTCATCCCCGCGCCTGCGGGGAACACGCCGCCGGCCGAATGACGACCGCGACCCTGGACGGTTCATCCCCGCGCCTGCGGGGAACACTCGCCCGCCATTGCCCCCCCCGGTTCTGTCCCGGTTCATCCCCGCGCCTGCGGGGAACACCAACTGCCGGCAGGCCCGGTCCACGAGTGGGTCGGTTCATCCCCGCGCCTGCGGGGAACACGCACGGCCAGTGGCGGGAACGTCCTGAACGATCGGTTCATCCCCGCGCCTGCGGGGAACACCCGCTGGCGTGGAATGAGAACTGGGTGCTGCCCGGTTCATCCCCGCGCCTGCGGGGAACACGAAGCGCCCGACATGTAGGTGTCGCTGACGTCCGGTTCATCCCCGCGCCTGCGGGGAACACACATGGCCGGGTTTGTGTCTCCTACCGGGCAACGGTTCATCCCCGCGCCTGCGGGGAACACCCAGGGGGCCAGCCACGGCGACCATGGCGATCAGCGGTTCATCCCCGCGCCTGCGGGGAACACACCAGCCACATAAAGCCCGTCTGCAATTCGGTCGGTTCATCCCCGCGCCTGCGGGGAACACTGTTCGCCTGCCTGCGCCTTCGCATACCGCGCCGGTTCATCCCCGCGCCTGCGGGGAACACGTGAGGCTGCGGAGATTGCTCAAACAGGGGGGCGGTTCATCCCCGCGCCTGCGGGGAACACAGACGCTTGCCTTGTCAGTGAGGTTTAACTAACGGTTCATCCCCGCGCCTGCGGGGAACACGCTGTTCTCAACGTCGGTCATGCGCGGGGGTCCGGTTCATCCCCGCGCCTGCGGGGAACACGAGAACAAGGTCCCCCAGGCGTCCATCGACGGCGGTTCATCCCCGCGCCTGCGGGGAACACTACACGTTCAACGTGGAGCGGTCGCAGAGCGGCGGTTCATCCCCGCGCCTGCGGGGAACACGCTGGTAGAAGAGGGCGTTTGGGTCGGCCGCCCGGTTCATCCCCGCGCCTGCGGGGAACACGGCCTGCTGTTCGCGCTCGGCACGCTGGGCTTCGGTTCATCCCCGCGCCTGCGGGGAACACTACTTGGGAAATAACGTCAATACTTGAAGTTACGGTTCATCCCCGCGCCTGCGGGGAACACCACATCGTCCTGACCCGGTACCCGATCGAAGACGGTTCATCCCCGCGCCTGCGGGGAACACACCGCCGGGTAATCTTGCCTACACAGGCAACGCGGTTCATCCCCGCGCCTGCGGGGAACACTTGCCCGCGTGGTCGAGCAGCGTAGCGAATGGCGGTTCATCCCCGCGCCTGCGGGGAACACATTCCATCGGGCATCACGCAGGCGAGTGACTTCGGTTCATCCCCGCGCCTGCGGGGAACACATCTCGGCCGCGACGGGGACTTCATGGTGCACCGGTTCATCCCCGCGCCTGCGGGGAACACCGGTAGAAGGCGATGCCGCGATGGGCGAAGACCGGTTCATCCCCGCGCCTGCGGGGAACACTCAGTCGGCGTGCCGGCCAGCGGACCGGCCGTCGGTTCATCCCCGCGCCTGCGGGGAACACGCGTCCGTGGCCTGTACCTCGGCCATGTTCGCCGGTTCATCCCCGCGCCTGCGGGGAACACGAATCCGACCCCCGCATGGCAGTATCGTCGGCCGGTTCATCCCCGCGCCTGCGGGGAACACTCTTCCTGGAAGGTATTGTTCTGAATAGCGGATTTACATTTGAAAGATCCTACCGTGGAGAACGTTTGTTCTGTCGCGGCATCGGAGGCAGTGCAGAATGAACCGCTTCAGGCCCAAAAGCCACCAGCCGAAAGCCGTCCATCTCGATTGGAATGCGGCGGTTTGCGCCGCAGGTCTCAAATTGGAAGCCAGCATCGGTGGGGGCTGCCCAGGCGATTACAGCGTTGCCTTCCTCGATCCCGCCCAGCACCTGCTCCCACAGCATCTCGCGCACACGCCTGCCATAGGTTCCTACATAGACCCCTGCGCGGATCTCCAGCAGCCATACCGCCAAGCGGCCGCGCAGGCGTGGTGGTGCATTCTCAACCACGATGACCAGCATCGCTCATTCCTTTGGGACCCTCGAAAGCCACCGGCATCGCCTCTTCTGCGGCAGAGGGTAGCGGCAGGCCACCCGCCGACAGGACTTCCTCGATGAGAGGAATGAGGCGCGTCAGCAGGTCGGTGCGCCGAAAGGCATCCCGGCAGCGGCGGCGGACTTCGGCAATCGGGTCCAGCACAAGTTGCCGATCCAGCGGGCGGCCTGCCTCAAAGGCGGCACAAACCCGGAAGGCTTCCGGCACCACTGTTTCAAACTTCACGATATCGGCGATATCGTAGACAAAGCTTTGCGGTTTGCCGCTGTGAAGAAAGCCGATGGCAGGCGCGTAGCCTGCGGCGAGGACCGCCGCCTCCGTCACGCCGTAGAGAGCGGATGTGGCCGCTGAAAGACAGCGGTTGACGGTGTTCGAGGTATCCCATGCCTGCGGGTCGTAACGTCGGCCTTCCCAGGCCACACCATGCCGCTGGGCCAAGAGCCGATAGGTCTCACGCACCCGCGCGCCTTCAATGCCACGCAACTGGTCGACCGAGCGGCGGGCTGGGGCCTCCTCATCAAAGCGCAAAGCGTACATCTTGCGCACCACCCGCAAGCGGGCGTCATCATCGAGCGCCAGCTTAGCCTGCAGCAGCAAGCGATCCGCTCGCGCACCTCCTGGCTGTCCGGCCGCATAGAGGCGGACGCCGGCCTCGCCAACCCAGATCAGCAGGGTGCCGGCCCGCGCCGCCAGCACAACGGCCGCATGACTGACACGCGTACCGGGTTCCAGCATCAGGCAAACCAGCCCGCCGATGGGGATGTGGACGCGTACGCCATTCTCATCGACCAGCACGAAGGCGCCATCGAGCACATCAAGCCTGCCTTTTTCTACAAAAAGGATGGCGGCGCGTTCGCGGATCGGGATCGGCCGTGGCGGCGGCAAACCAGGCAGCGGAGCCACGCGCTAGATGCGCCGGATCAGCATCAGACCACAGCCAAAGGCGCGCGCACGGCCAAAGCCGCTGGCCACCGCCACCAGGAAGCGTGGCGGGTCCTGCACCTTCAATACGCCTCCGAAATCCACGACGCCGAACATTGCCGGGCGGGCGTCACCGCGTGCGATCTGTCGCCGGTCATAGCCATCCACAGCGACCTGCCCATGCAGCTCAAAGCCATGCGAGGCGCCCTGGCGGCTCAGCCAGGCCTGTCCGGCCGCCACGATGGCCTCGGGGCGCGCCCCGGCACGTTGCTCGCTACCGGGAATGCCGTGCAATGCGTCCATCACCACGTCGTGGCGCTTGCCGCGTTGCCCTGGTCCCGCCGAGCGTGAAATGACCGGATTGGCCCGCAGGGCAAAACCAAGCCGGTCCCCCACAGAAAGAGCCGGCTCGAAAGCCTTGCTCTCTACCTTGAAGAGCCCCGTCGCATCATGGGGAGGGCGAGGGGAAAGCGCCAGGAAGCGTCCTGGCGCTTCCTCACGCCACAGAAAATCCCGGGTTCGCATCGGATCATCCGCGAAGAGCGACCACACCAGGCGGTGCGCGGCGGCGGCCCGGGCATCGGCGGCATCTGGCACCAGCAGCCGCGCCAGCGCCGCCACCGGTGCATCTTGCTTCAAGGTCATGCGGGAGAGCCAAAGGGCGCTCATGGGGCGTCCTCGCCGAGCGGCCGTCCTTGCAGCACCGCTTCGTGCCGCAGGTCAAATTGCCAGCGACGGCGGGAGCGGGGTTGATCGCGCCGTGTTTCGACCCGGAGGACGCGCGGGTCTCCGGCGGCATCCGTCGCATCCAGCACAATTAAGGGGTGGATCGGCTGGTCCGCCATTCGGTCTCGCAAGAGCCGGTGACTAGGGGCTGGTGACCAGCCTTGCGGTCCCTCTGATACACGGGCCCGGCTACCTTGCGTTGGTACCCAGGAATCCAGCAGCTTGGCTTCCTGTCCTGTTGCCTGACGATGCAGCAATGCGGCAGGCGCATCCTGCGCCTGCGCGATGCGGGGCGCCAAGGGCAGGCCGAGCGGGCAGGATTTGCGCCCAAGGTAGGGTGCGAAGTTCGGCCGCTCCATAGCCTCCTGGATCGCCTCCAACGGCCAGCGCGGCGCTGTAGCGCGTGCCCAGAGCACACCTAGATGCCAAGCCCCGCTGCGGTAATCGCGGCGGGACAGCACGGTGTTCAGATCTGGGGCTCTTAGTTCCGCAGCCCGCGTGGCAAAGCGCCGGTTGCGTTGGGTAGAGGGCACCTGGGCCGTGTGATAATCGGCCAGTAGCCGCCCTGGTGCGTGGCAAAGCAGCGCCAGCCCATAATCGGCCGCCAGGGCCGCCTGAGCCGCGTCATCCTCCCGCTCCACACCGAGACAGGCGCCAATCAGGCCAAGCACGGCCGATCGTCCAGGACGGTCCCAGCCGGAGCGCCGCTCCCCTACCGCGATGCTTCCGAAGGCGGCGAGCGGCGCGACCAGCGCGAAGGTTAGGTAATCTGGCACCGGCTCAGCCGCGGCAGAAGGCGATAATCGCGGACAACGTGCCTGCGCCGCCCACCAGCATTTCCGCCTCGGCCTCCGGTGTTTGGCCATAGGCATGGTCCATCGCGATGCGGAAGGATTTCAGCGCCTGCACGGAATCCGCCATCAGGTCCTGCCCCGCGACCGGGCGCGCAAAAGCACCCGCCAGCGTGCGCGGCTGCCGGTCGCCGCGCTCGGCCAACACGTAGCCAGCACGGCCATGGGCGGCGAAAGCGTTTTGCTTGCCACGCGGCGCGACAGTTGCAGCGGCCTCGGCCAGCGCCCCCAAAGCCGTCGCCGCCAGCGCCTCATCGCCGCCGAGGTTGCGCCTGAGCAGGGTCGTGTCGATGCAGAGGTAGAGGTAGAATACGCCCGATCCAAAGGCGGCCTCACCGAGAAAGCTGGCTCCCGCATCCTCGGCCGAGGTCTTCAGGTCGTCCACGGCGGTATAGTAGTCATCCTCCACTGTCACCCGATGGGTGGTGATGGCATGTGCAACCTGTGCCGCAGCCTCGCGATTATAGTCAGGGTCGGCGGCCAGCATGCGTCCGAACAGCGCGATGTCGGCAGCGGTATCGGCCTGACGCAGCAGTCCCGCCGTTTTCGGATCAATTTTTTCGCCAGCCAAGGCACGGTCCGCGAGGATCAGGGCCGCAGAGCGCTCCTCGGGAGCAATGAAGGCCAGTTGTTCGATACGTGTAGGATTGTCATCCTTTGCGTCCTTGATCTTGCCGAAAACTCCCGCGATTTCTCGCGCTGCCGCCAAAGCCTTGTCGGACGCCATGCCACCCGCAATGAGATGATCGCGCACCACCTCGCCCAGGCGCTGCGTCCGCTCGCCCATATGCCCGGCCAGCGCATGGGCGAAGATATCCGAGCAGCGCCAGGCACGCTTCAGTGCCTGCGAAGACAGCCGCAACCGCGTCACGCCGCCCACAACGGCGGTCTTGGGCCGGCCAGTGTCGTCACGGTTCATATTGGCGGGCGGGAAGAAGGTCAGCAGGTGGAGTTGCAAGAAGCGGCTCATCCGACAGTTTCCTGGCTTTGCGGGGTCAGCAGGGCAGCGGGAAGGCCCGCGTTCCAGTAATCGTAAGTCCAGCGGCGGCGCCGCTCCTCGTTCCAGAAGAGCAGCGCGGCGGCGAGGTCGGTGAGGTGCAATTCGCCCTTCGCCAGGGCGACGAGGCGACGGAAGGCTGTCAGCCGCTCGTCCGCTCCCGCGGCTTCCATCAGGCGGCGGAAGCGCAAAGGCTTCAGGAGCGCCGTCTCAGGCTTGTCCGAACTCTCTGGCCCAACCAGCCGCGCGACGGTCAGCGGCGGCTTGTCCACGCGGAGATGCGCCAGGACAGCGGCGGCGAGCGCAACAGGGACCAGGTCACGCGGGTCATCGGCGCGGCAGCGGCGGAACAGCGCGATGGTCGCGGACTCCTGCATCGCGTCAGAAACCAGGGCGCAGCGGCGCAACCGCGCGAGGGCAGCGCGGTCACCTGGGCGCTGCGTCGCCGGATCGGGCTGCAAATCCCGCCACCAGGCGCAGGTTGCCGCCACGGCCATCTTCCGATCAAGGCTCATACGCTACGTCCTTTACTCGTGCGCGTCGCCTTAGCGGCTTTCGTGTCCGGCTTCGGCTGGCCAAGCATCTGGAAGAGCGCGTTGCCTTCCTTGCCAAAACCTGCCAGCGCAAAGACCAGTTGGCGGCGCGCCCGGACAATCCGCAGCGTCGCGCTGCCATCGCTGGCATCGGGCGAGAGCGGCGCGGCTTCATCGAACAGCGCTAGGGCCGTGCCGCGCAGCACGGCTAGCCAGGCAGCGCGTTCTGCTGCCGGATCGGCGCAATCGGCAATGCGACGCAAGGCGGCAAAGAAAGGCTGCTCCGTCTGCTCCCACAGGCGCTCGCGCTGCGCTGAGAGCAGTTCGGCATCGATCTTTACCGTGGCGCCGGCGGCAAACAGGGCATTGCGCACGGCGCTGCGCAGCAGCCCCGCCACCTGATCCGCTGCACGCACCAGGGCTTTCGCCAGATCATCGAGATGCTGCCGGGTGTCCGCATCCGCCGCTACCGGCAGCGGCATTTCGCTCTCCACGAAAGCGCGGGCTTTCATATTATCCATGTCATAGCCGGCAGCGAGAAAACGGGCCTCCTGCCCGATATCACGGGCACGCCGCCCATGGCTCTGCCAATCGGCGATAGATTTAGCTGGAACACGCATGCCTTCAAAAGATTCCGTCACCAGCCCTAGCCAGTGCCGGTAGCCGATGCCACCCGGCTGCGGGTGCACGGGCAGCCATTCCGCACCTGGCTTGAGCGTATAATGCGGTGTCAGCGGATGTATCTTTCCCCAACCAGCATAGTTCACGCCACGTGGCCTTTGCCGCCAGCCTGTCACATGCACCGTGTCCAGCGTGCCGGTCAGGCCGCAGGAGCAGGGTAGATCGCTAGGGGAAAAATCCAGCCGGATGCGGCGTGGCATCCCCCACCAGCATTGCAAGGGATGGGCATTCTCCGCAGGCACCACCACGCGAGCATTTTCTGACGTGATGGTGGGTGCTAGCCAGGGAAAGATCCATGGCAGGTCTGCCGGCAAGGGCTTTTCGCCGAGCGGCACATTGGCCCAGAGCAGATGCCAAAGCGTCCGGGCGCCGCCTGGTGCCACCAGCGTTGTGAGCGGCCCGCCGCCCCGCAGCCCGGTCCGGTTGCCGGCACCACCTGCCGGAGCCCAGGATTGGAACGTGTAGAGCGCCATCGCCGCCGCCGGCCGCCCCAGCGTGGTGAAACGGCCACGGCGCACCAGCAGATCCGTGTTGTTGCGGATGGTGCTACCGCCTGGGCTTTCGATCAGCAACCGCTCCATCGGCTCGGACTCGGAGACGAGGTCCTCTTGATCCTGCAGGAAGCGTGGCCCATCGCCATCCAGCACGAAGGCGTGGGCGAAGGGAGCGAAGGCGGCGTCCAGCACCTTCGGTGCGGGGGGCCTATCCCAACCGTCTAGCCAGTCATCATGCTCCGCTGGCGGAAAGGTCGTGGCCAGTAGCCCGATTAAAAATTCCAGGGCCGCGAAACGAAAATCGGCTCGCGGCCAGTCGATGGCGATGACCGGATCATCGTCAAACTGCTCCGCAATCTGCGCTGGGCGGATGACATCCGCACGGCCGCTGCGGCGGAGGACAGGCAGCCAGGAATCAGGGATGAGATTAAGCACCACCCAACGGTGCACAGTCGCAATGAATTCGTCAATTAAATTCCAAGCTTAATCGGTTGCCTTAAGCTATTAAGGCCTGATCCCCGCTTCGCAGGGAACTGAGGCCCGCAATCGATCAAGCCTGATCGGTTGCCGGTTCATCTCAGCCTTCAGCCACCCAGCTGGAGCCCGAGAACTGTGTTATAGGGTATCTCGCCAGTGCCCGCAGCGGCAGCGATGGTAAAGCCATGCACCGCTTCCGCCATGACTGCCAGCACATACCGTTCCGACTCCCGCTCCCACCGCCCCCATTGGGCCCGTGCTGCCTCCGCTGCGGCTTCCAGGCCGGGAGGTACCGGGCAGGCCGGGACGCGGTGCTTCGCTGCGCTCACTTCCGACAAAGCCCAGGCTTCAGACACAGACCCGGCCCTACGGAGGCAAGAATTCCAAGCATAGGGAACTACGACGCTGTCCTGGACAACCGCCAGCCGCAGCGTCACCTGTTCCTGCTCCTCCAGCCGCGTGGGCGTGTTCGTGTCCCGTTCCCACAATCCAGCCTCACGCCGATAACCCTTCCAGATATCCAGCACGTTCTGCGCGGCGATGCCCGCATGGGACAGGGCCTTCCCGCGCGCATCGCCGGCGGCGCGGGCCAGGGCAGAAGGGACTTGGCCGGGTGTCTCGTCATCGAAGGCCGCCTCGATCAGCGGCCGCATATCCTCCGGCGTTGCGATGACGCGCCGCGCGAAAATGTCCCGCGCCGTGCGCCAGAGCAGGGCCGGATCGCGATAGACGGCCGCCGTGCCGGGCAGCGCGGCGCGGATCCAGTCCGCGGACGGTATGGCCACCGGTTCGGGCGAAACCACCAGAAGTTCCGGCCCGGGCACCGGGCGCCTGTCGCGTCTGTGCCTCCACAGCCGTCCAGCCCGCTGAATGAGCAAGTCCATCGGCGCGAGATCCGTGCACAGCAAGTCGAAATCCAAATCCAGCGATTGCTCGACCACCTGGGTCGCCACCAGCACGCCGGCGCGCTGGGTCAGGTCCCCGTTAGGGCCGAAGCGGCGCAGTACTTCCTGTTCAACCGCCAGCCGGTCCACCATGGCAAAGCGGGCGTGGAACAGAACAGGTGTGATCCCGCGCATCTGCAGCGCTTCGGCCGCAGCAATGGCATCATCCACGGTATTGCGCACCCAGGCCACGGCGGCTCCCGCCTGAGCGGCCACGATGACGCGCTCCAGCGCCGCTGCCGCATCCGGTAAGCGGGTCACGGCAACACGCCGTGGCAGGTCAGCGCGTGGATCACAGGACGTCTCGGAAACGGCTTCCCCCGTGATCAGCGTCGCAAGTGGATAGGCCGCACTGCCCAAGGTGATGGCGGGCGCCTGGAGCCCCGACCGGAAGGCGTCAGCCAGATCCTGTCGCACAGCACACGGCAGGGTGGCCGAGAGCAGGATCGCGGAACCGCCGAGAGCAGCATGGAAACGCAGCAGCGCCTTCAACTCGCGTGCCATATAGGCGTCGAAGGCGTGCACCTCGTCCACCACCAGGACCTTGCCTGCGAGACCCTGTTGACGGATTGCGGCGTGACGCACTGGCAGCACCGACAGGAGCGCTTGGTCGATCGTACCAACCCCAACCTGCGCCAATAAAGCCCGACGACCGTCCTCGGCCAACCAGGCTGCGCAATGTGCTTCGCTGGGTTCGTCGGCCGGATCGGCGGCGCCTTGGCTCCGGTCCGCGCCATCAGCAGCAATGGCGGCGCGAAAGCGTGGGTCGAGGGCTGCGCGACCATGGGCCAGGGTCAGGGAGGGCCGGACTTCGGCCGAGAACAGCGCGCGGTAGGCGTCAGAAAGTCGGCCAAACATGGCATTCGCCGTCGCCATGGTAGGGAGGGCCATGAATAACCCTTCCGCGCGTCCCTCAGCCATCAGGCGATGCGCCAGGGTCATCGCCGCTTCCGTCTTGCCGCTGCCCGTGAGGTCCTCGATCACGGCCAGGACCGGCCCAGCCGGCAATGCCACCGCCTCCGCCCATGATTGGACCGGAGTGGGCAAGGAGATGACCGGAAACAGCTTTCGAAGGCCACCGAACGGCGCGACCGCAGCAGCGCCTAATCCGGCAGCTTCGATCGCTCGGGCCGCGCGCGGCAGAGCACGGTTCCACAAATACGCGGCAGGGTCCGCTGTCTCCTCAGGGGCGACATAAGGAAACCAGCGCTGGCGGGAGCCGATCCAGTCCGCCAATGTTGTCAGCCCTGCCAGTTGCCAGCCCAGACGGGTACCAAGCCGGTCCCGAGCCGGCTTGAACAGCGGCGGAGGACGGAAAAGATCCTGCATCAAGCCGACGAACTGGCGTGCGGCGAGGATGCACGTCTCGCAGAGTTCCGATGGAAGCGGCGCGCGGGAAGTCTCCGCCGGCCGCCCGTGGTGCCCTGCCAAAGCGGCCAGGATCGGATCGGCCCAGCTCTGGAACCCTCTCGCATCTGGCGGCAGTACAGGTGCCAGCTCACCATTCAGTACATGGACCAGCAGATGCAGGCCCATCGCATCATGTGGGAAGCCTGTCCTCCCCACTGGCAAAGGGCCAAGCAGCGTGGTTGGCCAATGGTCCGGCGCCTGCGCCTGAAAGGATCGCGAGATCTTTCCGATGTCATGCAGTGCAATTAGGAAGCCAAGGCTGCGTTGATCCAGACCAAGGCGACGTGAGGCTGGCAGCAGTGTGGCTACCGCCGCGACATCCAGCGAATGCGCAATGAGCGGATGCATGCGGGCGCTGCTGCCATCGGATGGCTGCGCTTTCCCCCAGATACGACAAACATCCATCCGGTCGAATTTCAATGCTTCAAATTCCTTAAAAGCTGGCGGGAAACAGGAGCGGAATGAGATTTTTCGGCCGAATCCTCTATGGTTCCAAAGGGTTATCGCGGCCGAGTTGGAATACCTGATGTGGACCTGACCAGCCGAGCGCAGCATAGTCGCGCCGGTTTGCCGATGACCAGGCGAAGAGCCACTCGTTGCCTGCTGCTCACACGAATGAAGCCAGGCTTGGCGTGGAGCCAGAACACGGATACCAGAAGGTCATATCTGACGCTGGAGACCACCGACATGCTGGCAGTCGCGGACATTGCAGGCCTTGACCGCTGCGTCGCCATTGACCTGGAGACCACCGGGCACCCCGCCAAGACGCATGCCGAAGTCCTCAAGCTGCCCAAGGGTCTGAGGCTGCCGGGCTGCGTCATTCAGATCGGCTGCATCGAGCTGCTGCGTGACGGCGATAGCTGGAAGACAGGCGCCACTTGGGAAACTCTGGTCAACCCGGAGGGCTCCGTTCACCCGGCCGCCGCCAAGGTCCACGGCATCCATCCCAATGCCATCAAGGCGGCGCCACGCTTCGTGGAGGTCTACCCCGCGCTGGCGGCCTTCCTCGGATCGGTGCCGCTTCTTGCCCACGCCGCCTGGAACGAGATCGACTACCTGAACTTCGAGATGCGGCGCGCCAAACTGGTCGGCTGGGACGAGACGCCCTTTTGGGATGACCGCTTCCTGGACACCCAGATCATCGCCCGGGGCATCTTCCCAGGGGCACCAGGCTCACTGGACGTGCTCCTTGACCGCTTGTGGATCGACCGCTCTGGCCGCGACCAGCACCATGGCGCGCTGCTCGATGCCGAACTGACCGCCGAGGCCTTCATCAAAATGACCAACGGCTTCGTCCAGGACGAGATAAGGACCCTCAGCCCGTAGGTTGACGACATGATTGCAGCAGCCGCAAACGGCTTGCAACCGCGGGCTGCAGGACCGCAAGACCAACGGGCGGGTCGCTATCTCAGCCGGCGGTGACCCGACGCAAAAAGCCGGCGCATCTTGCGATGGCCGGATTTCGCAGAGATGGGGCTCAGGCCAGACGGTCGGGCCTCTGTTGATCAGCGCGCGGCCAGCGTGGTGGAATTCGGCATCACGAAGACCTTGGCGGCAGACGGGCGCAGATTTCAGCTTCGGCCCGGCCGAGGTGCTCGGCGGTGCCTAGGCTTTTATTTATGGTCCTCTGGATTTTATCTGGAAGGTCGATATGCCGACGCCGTGCGCTACCGGTTCGGTAAATCGCTGGCGGCAAAACGCCTATAGTCGGTCAACTACGCTGGTGCGGGTCGCGCCGAGAGCGGGCGGAGCATCGAACATCCCGCCTTGGTTCTGTCGGCCCGAATTTAGTAGTGCAGCTTGCACTGGATGATCTCGACTTTCTGGTCTTTTCCCTTGGTGCCGGAAACCCGATACACCAAACGATCCGTCACATTGATGCGCCGGGACCAGCAGCCAGCCAAGTCGCCCTTTAGGCCCTCCGGCTTCCCGGTACCGGTGAAAGGGTGACGGCGGATCTCTTCGATCAGCAGATTGACTCGCGCCAAACCCACGCCTTTGTCGGCCACCGCCTGCCACCCCAGATAGTCTTCCCACGCCTCTTCAGCAAAGACGACCTTCAACGGCTGAGAAGCTGTCGCTCCTGCCCTTCGCCGGCATCCAGCTTCTTAAGAGCACGGAACAAGCGCGCGGCGTTATTGGGGCTGCTTAGCAAGTAAACCGTCTCCTTCCAGCCCTCAAAGTCCGCCTCAGACATAAGTACAACGTTGCGCCCGTCACCCTGGCGCGCGACGACAAGCGGCTCGCGACTGTCGACCACGAAATCCATGTGGTTCTTCAGCTTCGCGCGCAGGTCGGTAAAAGTCACGTAGGACATGGGCTATTCCCCATTGCGACATCCTGCACACCTAATCGCGTACAGGATGTGGTACTTATGCCCCTTTATGCCCCCTTTCAAGCAAAAAAGTGGGCGACACCATTGCATTGAGCGCGTCGCCCCACCGGACGCAAAAATCTAACGTGCGCTGATCAGAGAGCCACCTTGTCGAGCAGACGCCGCACCTGCCAGGGGTGCCATCCGTCGCCGCCCCGCGGTGTCCGCACGCCCCGGGCGGTCAGTGCGTCAGCCAACTGTTGCAGGGTGACGGCCCCTGCCCTGCGGGCGGCTGTGACGTAGGGCAGCACCTCAGCCGCGCGCCGGTTGGCAGCGACTGACCAAGCCGCGCGAGCACTGGCGGCTGTCGCACTGTCACCTGGCGTCAGCGACGGGTTTCCCAGTTTGGTCCCCCTTGCCTTAGCGGCTGCCAGTGCCGCCTTGGTGCGGGCAGAGGTGGCACGGGCCTCCTCTTCCGCGACCAAAGCCATGACACCGATGGTCAGACGGTTGGCGTACGGCATGTCGGCCACGACGAACTCGACGCCGGCCTTCTCCAGGCCGAGCAGAAAGTGCGCGTCGCGGGCCAGTCGGTCGAGCTTAGCGATCAGCAGCACGCAGCGGCGGAGGCGGCATTCGGCGAGGGCCAGGCTGAGTTGAGGGCGGTCATTGCGTCGGCCGCTCTCAACCTCTTCGAAAGCCGCCACAACAAATCCGCTGCAAGTCGCGGCGTGACCGTCGCCGGGCGCTGGTGCCAGTGGACCAGCGCTTATCTGTTTGCCACGCCCGAGCGCTGGGCAAGCGATACCGGCAGCCGGTCAGCCATAGTCTCTACAGTGAAAAAGAAGGCTTTAGAGAGGAACAATAGGGCAGGAGGCGCTACCTTGCCGGCAACCGAACACCAGGTGCTGGCCGAGAAGTGGGGACTGGCTTAGACGGAGGCAGGCCCGACCTGGTTTCGCACCATGAACCGCGCCTGATCGAGACCAAGAATGGCTGGACCGTTTGCCATCATCGCAGCGCTATGGTGCGCTGGCAGGGTATGCAAAACGTGCTGAGACTGGCTGGCTGTCCGCTCGACGGTAAGAACTGCGGCCAAGCCCATCACTGGTTCGAGGTGGTCGATCATTACGGCGTGTCCTCAAAAGGCTGACCAGAGGCGGATGCAGGCGATATGGATCATGGCGAGGTAGTTGCGGGCTGTCTTCTCGTATCGGGTCGCTACGCGGCGGTACTGCTTGATGCGGTTGAAGA
>JAQGHX010000183.1 GCA_028288745.1 Roseomonas sp.
TGGTGCTGGCGGCATCGCTGGGGGTGGCCGGCCGCGAGGCGCCGGAACGGCTGCGCCGCGCCTTGCAGCCGGGCTTCGCTGTGGCGGCCGCCATTCCGGCGCTGCGGCTGGAGGCCTGGGTCTCGCCGCCCGCCTATACCGGTGCCGCGCCCGTCTTTCTGCCGGCTGGCGGCGGCCATGCCGTGACCGTGCCGGCCGGCAGCCGCCTGCAGGTCTCGCTCTCCGGTGGCCGCGGCGGCGTGCCGGACCTGCGGCTGGACGAGGTCACCACGCCCTTCCGCGCGCTGGACGCCGCCAGTTTCACCATTGAGGCGCCACTCCAGGCGGGCGCCCGCGTCACCATCCGGCGCGACGGGCAGGAACTCGTCCATTGGACGATCGCCACCCAGGCCGACAGCCCGCCCACGGTCGCCTTCGCCGAGCCGCCGGCCCGCGCCGCGCGCGGCCTCGCCATCCGGCTGCCCTGGCGCGCCGAGGATGACTGGGGCATCGCCGCCGCCCGGGCCGAGATCCGGCTGTCCATGCGCCCTGACGCCCTGCCGCTGGTGCTGGACCTGCCGCTGCCCGGCAATGCGCGCCAGCCGCGTGGGGTGGCGCAGCCCGACCTGTCTTCCCACCCCTGGGCCGGGCTGCCGGTGACGGTCCGGCTGCTGGCGCGCGACAGCGCCGGGCAGGAAGGCCGTTCCGAGCCCGCCGGGCTGGAGCTGCCCGAGCGCAGCTTCACCCACCCCGTGGCGCAGCGCCTGGCGGCGCTCCGCAAGTCGCTCTCGATGGACCCGCTGGCCCGCAGGGGCGCGGAGCGCGGGCTGGACGAATTGTCCATGGCGCCCGATGCCTTCGAGAACGACCTGACTACGTTCCTGGCGCTGCGCTCCGCCCGTTACCGCCTGACCCGGGACCTGCGACCCGAAGCCGTGCCCGAGGCGCAGGACCTGATGTGGCAAACCGCCGTCGCGCTGGAGGAAGGCCGCGCCGACCGTACCACCCGCGCCCTGGCCGAAGCCCGGCAGGCCCTGCGGGAGGCCCTGGCCGAAGCCGAGCGCACGCCCCCCGATGCCGCGAAGCGCGCCGAACTGGAGCAGCGCGTGCAGGAACTGCGCGAGGCCATCCGCCAGCACCTGGAGGCGTTGGCCGAGCAGTTGCAGCGCGAGAATGGCGAGGCCATGCCGCAGGACCCGCAGGCCCGCCTGATGGACCCGCGTGACCTGGACCGCCGCATGCAGGAGATGCGTGACGCTGCGCGCGAGGGCCGCACGCAGGACATGCAGCAGGAACTGGCCGAGCTGGAGAAGATGCTGGACGCGCTGCAGAACGGCCAGATGGCCCGGCGCGAGGGTGGCAATAACAGCCGCCGGCAACAGCAGCAGCAGCGCGGCCAGCAGCAGATGGGCGCCATCCAGGACATGGTGCGGCGGGAAGGCGAGATGCTGGACCGTACCCATCAGCGCGAGGAGGCCGAGACCCGCCAGCAGCAGCAACAGCGGCAGGAGCGCCGCAACTCGCCCTATGGCCAGCGCCGCCCCGAGCCCGCCGACCCCGGGCGCAGCCCACAGGAGCGCGCGGCCGAGACCCAGGGCGATGCCCGCCAGCAGCGTGCCCTGCGCCGCGCGCTGGGTGAACTGATGCAGCAGTTCGGCGACCTGACCGGCGAGATTCCGGAGGCTCTGGGCCGCGCCGACCAGGCGATGCGGCAGGCGCAGGAGGCCCTGGGCCAGGGCGGCGACGCCACGCCACACCAGCAGCAGGCGATCCGTGAGTTGCAGGAGGGCGCGCAGCAGATGGCGCAATCCATGCAGCGCCAGTTCGGCCAGGGCGAGGAGCCGGGCGCGGGCCAGGGCGAGGCGCGCCAGGGCAATGGCCGCGAACCCGGCAACAACCAGGGCACCGACCAGGCCCAGGGGCAGCGGGAAGGGCGTGACCCGCTCGGCCGCCCGTCCCGCAACGAACCCAATGCCAACGATACCGGCAGCGACACCGTGGTGCCCGGCGAGGCGGAGGCGCTGCGCACCCGCCAGTTGCAGGATGAGTTGCGCCGCCGGGGTGGCGAGCGCGAAAGGCCGCCCTCGGAACTTGAGTATATCGACCGGCTATTGAAGACTTTCTGAGACGGCCGCGGGCAGGATGGGTATGCGCCCGGGTCTTTCCGGTATCGCGCCCAAGGCAGCGTGGCAGGCGCTGCCGTCCAGTTCCTCGGGCGTCGCGCAGAGGCAATGGCGGCGCATCCAGGCGGAGAGACCCGGCGAGGCCGTCGCCACGCAGAAAGGGATGGCCAGCAACAGCGGCAGCAGGACCGGCGCCCCCCACAGCCAGGCCGTGCCGCCCGCCGCCAGCAGCGCCCCCAGCCCGGCCGCCCCCAGCAGGGTCTGCGGCCAGAGCAGCCGGGCCGCGTCCCGCCACGCCACGCCGCGCGCCTGCCGGTTCTGCGGCGCCCAGCCCGCGCCACCGCCGAAGGGCAGGGCGCAGAGGAAGAAGCCCTTACTGGCTAGGCTCACAGGCTCGAACAGCGTGGTGAAGGCGATTTCCGCGAGGGCGCCTCGTGCCAGGGCGGCGCGGCCGCCAAAGCGGGCGGCCAGCGGCGCGCGCAGGAAGGCTTCCAGGTAGCCGGCCAGCTTCGGGGCGTAATAGGTGAGCCATGTGGCGCCCAGCAGCAGCGCCAGCGCGCCGGGGGGCGTGGCGGCGGCCCCGC